>NZ_JACDWW010000037.1:0-265917 GCF_016464145.1 Marinobacter sp. bablab_jr008 | reverse complement strand
GCCGACCTTCGCTACACTCAAGAGAATGCTGAATAAAGGGAGATTTACCTGCTGGGGTCTGAGTTCTGCCAGTAGTGAATACAGTCTGGGGGTGCTGAGTTACAACCTGATGCGGGCGATCAACGTGCTGGGCGTGAAGGGTATGCTGGCAAGGCTGGCTTGAGGCACTTAGGCCTCTTTATTGCCTGGAAATATAGGCTGATTGAAAACAAAAATGCCCCGGACGATGTCCGAGGCATTTTGTGGGCCTGCTCAGAAGCTATGTAAATCGTGTTTTTACACAGCCTCGACTTCAGCGGCTTTTTTTCATTTCCCGGTCAGTCTTTCACCATGCTAACGACAGTCCGCCGGCAGTAGTTTTTCAACAGCGTTCTGACCATAGCAACTCCAGAATAACCCGTTATCGGTGACCTCCGGTTCCAGAACGATGTATTCCGACTCTCCGGTTTCATCAACCCCCATCTCAATGCCGATCACACCACCGTCATAGACATCGATAGTATAGTCTTCACCAGAGCCCCCGAAGGTACCGCCATAACCAAGCTCCGCCATCGAGCCGGGCCAGGCCTGGTGTTCACTGACATAGGCATCGACAGAATCCGTAACCCCCAAGCCTTCCAGGTAGGCATCCTGATAGCGACTTCTCTCTACGTATTCCTGATACTGAGGAATCGCAACAGCGGCAAGTATGCCGACAATGGCCACCATCACGAGCAAGGACGCAGCCCCTCCCCCAACCCCGAGCCTCGGGACGAACAGAGCGAAGAACCAGGCTAACTTGCTCCGCCCCGGGTGAGATACTTCACGCCCTTCCGACAGGGCAATGGCCGCTGCCATTCGCTTGGTGAGCCAGGGGTAGTCTCCCGTTATTTCGTTGAAGGACATCCAGAAGCCGTTGGTCACAGCCACTTGCCCTACAAATGCGTCCACGTTGATGGTTTGCCAGCGGGTATCGCCAGCAGCGATTGCTGCCAGCGCTGCCTTGATGTCCTCCGGTGACTGACAGCAGGCTACACCGTAGCGATCACACGTGTATTCTTCGGCACGCCGCAACGCCGGCCCGATTACAGGCAGCCAGGCAGCGGGTGCCAGCACCGCGGCCCCCAGGAAAGATGGCGCCGGTGAATATGACCCAACTCATGACCGATGTAGAAATCAATAGCGTCCGGGCGCTCTTCCAACGCATCAACAACATCAGTGAACAGCACAACAAAATGCCGTCCAAGAAACTTGGTCGCAAGTGCATTGAAAAAGTCCGTCCGCAGGAGGTAGGCTTCCGGCACCTCCTTTACCCCAACCTTTTCGCAACAACGAATAAGCCGGTCATAGAGATCCGGATATTGCTCGCGACTGATTCGCACCCCAGACCCCTTCAGGTGTGAGATGAAAGCCGAATGGGCAAAGAGAAAGAACACGTACCCCACCAACAGATACAGCAATACAATACCGAGCGTCCCCAGTATCAGAGCCAGCCAGATGGCCACAGCAAGCACCGCCGTCACCAGCAGCAACGGTTTTTCATGTTTGTATACCAGATTCATTTACTTCCCTCACGAATAAACTACAGGCGGCATCACGGCCTCCCCCATTCGCTGAACAACAAGGATAAGAAGCACCGGGAGACCCAAAAACTGGTTTCTCACGGCCTGTAAGCATCCATGCGGCTAGCCTGCTAAGTATAAGAAGGCCTGGAAGCGCCTGCTATCGTATGCGCCTGAAATAGGCAGATAGTTTACCGGTCTGTGATTAGCGTCATGCCTGCATTGAGCATTCTGTGAGCCCAGACCAATGGATACCCCGCGAACGGTCGAAAAGGGTTTCAATCCTTTCGGCTCGATTTCATAATCAAAGCACACTGACACTCACCGACTGGAGTAAATCAATGACAACAACGGTAGCGTTTATTGGCCTGGGCGTAATGGGTTATCCCATGGCGGGGCATTTGGCAAACGCAGGACTTTCTGTCCGTGTCTGGAACCGGTCTGGCGAGAAGGCAACACAATGGGCGTCAGAACATTCAGGCGCCGCCTGTGATTCGATCGCGCTCGCTGTCAGAGACGCAGATTTTGTCATAACCTGTGTTGGCGCTGACAAAGATCTGATCGAAGTATTTGAAGGCGACGAGGGAATCATCGCAAACGCTCCAGAGGGCGCCATCCTGATTGACCACACGACGGCATCTGCGGGGATTGCCGAACGCCTGGCCGAGTCCGCTGGCGCCCGCAAACAGGCTTTTATCGATGCGCCGGTTTCGGGTGGTCAGCAAGGCGCCCAGAATGGCGCACTCACCATCATGTGTGGCGGCGCCGAGCAGGCGTTCGAAAAAGCCAGGCCGGTCATGGCGCACTACGCTCGCGCGCTCAACCTGATGGGCCCGGCGGGCAGCGGACAGAAAACCAAGATGGTTAACCAGATTGCCATTGCCGGTTTGGTTCAGGGGCTTTCAGAGGCGCTGCACTTTGCCGAACAGGCAGAGCTGGATGTACGCAAAGTGGTGGATGTGATTTCCAAAGGTGCAGCCCAGTCCTGGCAGATGGAAAACCGTTCGGGAACCATGATTGACGGTGAGTTCAATCACGGGTTTGCGGTTGACTGGATGCGAAAGGATCTGGGGATCTGCCTGGAGGAGGCGAGAAAAGTGAATGCGTCGCTGCCGGTTACCGCACTGGTAGACCAGTTCTACGCAGACGTGCAATCCATGGGCGGGCGGCGCTGGGACACATCGTCTCTCATACAGCGACTACGCAAATTCCGTTAACGCGGCGTATACGAGAATAACGCACCCTCGCCTTCTCAAAGGCGGGGGTGCGCCCCCATCTGGCCTACTTTTTCTTGTCTCGCGGCACCCAGCGTCCATTTTCATACCACGCTGACCACCCCGTCGCCTTGCCGTCTTTCTCCGACATGACGTACTGCTCTTTGGATTTTCGGCTATAACGAATTACCGTCGGGTTGCCTTCCGGATCCTTTTCCGGGGCATCCATCAGATAATCGTATTTCGGGTCGATTTCCTTGCGGTGCGGCTTGATCTCCATCACCAGTGGCGGCCGGGTTTCCCGATTTTTCGGGAACTTGCTGGCTGCCAAAAACAGGCCGGACGCCCCATCACGAAGTACGTAGGTATCGTCCACCTTATCGCACTTGAGCTCTGGCATCGGCACCGGGTCCATTTTGGGGGGTGCCGGCTCACCATTTTTCAGCAACTTACGGGTGTTCTTGCATTCGCTGTTAGTACAACCGAAGTACTTGCCGAATCGGCCGGTCTTGAGCTGCATCTCGGAGCCACACTTGTCACACTCCAGCGTCGGCCCATCATAACCTTTGATACGGAACGTACCCTCTTCAACCTCGTACCCTGAGCAGTCCGGATTGTTACCACACACGTGCAGCTTGCGCTTCTCGTCGATCAGGTAGCTATCCATGGCCGTTCCGCATTTCGGACAGCGGCGTTTTTTCCGGAGCAGTCGGGTTTCGCCTTCCCCTTCCACGTCGTCGTCAGCGCTCACCACTTCGTCACCAGACACAAGGTTAATGGTGGTCTTGCAGCGCTCCTTGGGTGGCAGCGAATAGCCGGAGCAGCCCAGGAACACCCCGGTACTGGCCACCCGGATCTGCATATTCCGGCCACAGCTCGGGCACGGTATATCGGTTTCCGTGGGTGTATTGGCGCGCATACCGCCATCCGTCTTTTCAGCGCTTTCCAGCTGATTACGGAATTTAGCGTAGAAGTCATTCAGTACTTTTTTCCACTGAACCTCGCCCTCGGCGATCTCGTCCAATTCATCTTCGAGCCGCGCAGTGAAATCGTAATCCATCAGATTCGGGAAGGACTCCGCCAGTCGTTCGGTAACGATCTCCCCCATCTTCTCCGCGTAGAAGCGGCGATTCTGAAGCTTTACGTAGCCCCGATCCTGAATAGTAGAAATGATGGAGGCATAGGTGGACGGCCGGCCGATCCCCTGCTTTTCGAGCTCTTTGACCAGGCTGGCTTCGGTGTACCGGGGCGCCGGCTTGGTAAAATGCTGGGTCGGATCCAGTTTCTTGAGATCCAGGGGCTGATCCACCTTGATATCCGGCAAAGCCACGTCTTCATCTTTCTTGGTGGATTGCGGCGCAGCCTTCAGGAAGCCGTCAAACTTGACGATTCGCCCCCGGGTGCGCAGCTCGTAGTCGCCGTTGGCCACCACAATAGAGGTACTCAGGAATTCGGCGTCTGCCATCTGACAGGCAATAAACTGGCGCCAGATCAGGTCGTAGAGCTTCTCTGCGTCCTTTTCCAGGCCGGTAATATCCGTTGGCCTGCGAGCAACATCGGTCGGGCGAATCGCTTCGTGAGCTTCCTGGGCGCCCTCCTTGCTGCCATAGACCCGCGGCTTCTCAGGCAGATAACGTTCGCCAAACTGCTTCTGGACGAAGTCACGACAGCTGGATACGGCATCCTGGCTCAGATTGGTGGAATCCGTACGCATGTAGGTAATGAAACCGGCCTCGTACAATCGCTGGGCCAGCATCATGGTTTTCTTGACGCTGAAACCCATGCGGTTACTGGCCGCCTGCTGCAGCGTGGAGGTAATAAAGGGGGCAGACGGACGGGATCGGGTCGGCTTGTCTTCGCGCTTGGCCACCTTGAAGCCGCCAGCCTTGAGCCGCTCAACGTGCTCCTTGCTCTGAGCTTCGTTGACAGGGCGGTAGGGCTTGTCGATATAACGGGTTACTTCGAACCGGACCGGGTCTTTGGCGCCCTCGGCAGCCAGGTCTGCATGCAATTGCCAGAACTCTTCCGGCACAAACTTACGGATCTCCCGCTCCCGTTCCACTATCAGTCGTACGGCGACGGATTGCACACGGCCCGCAGACAGACCGCGGGCAATCTTTGCCCACAACAGCGGCGAGACCATATAACCCACAACGCGGTCCAGGAACCGGCGGGCTTGCTGAGCGTTCACCCGGTTGTTATCCAGGTTGCCCGGATCCTTGAAAGCTTCCTGAATCGCCCGTTTGGTAATCTCGTTGAACACCACACGACGGTATTTGTCCGGCTCGCCGCCAATGGTCTCCTGAAGGTGCCAGGCAATCGCCTCCCCCTCTCTATCCAAATCCGTTGCCAGATAGATGTGGTCGGCAGACTTGGCCAAACGCTTGAGCTCGCTGACCACCTTTTCCTTGCCGGGCAGAATCTCGTAACGGGCGCTCCAGTCATGGTCGGGATCAACACCCATGCGGGCTACCAATTGCTCCCGTGCCTTACGCTTCTTGTGCTCGGCTTTCTCGTCCGGGCTCATCTTGCGCGTGGCCGCCGCCTGTTTCGCCCGTTCTTTCGGGTCTGACTGGCTGCCGCTGCCACTTACGGGCAGGTCACGGATGTGGCCAACACTGGACTTCACGATAAAATCCGAGCCCAGGTACTTGTTGATGGTCTTCGCTTTCGCTGGCGACTCGACAATAACGAGACTTTTACCCATATCGGAGATCTGTATCCTTGGCGATCAATCGGTCAATATCTGAACAGAACCGTAAACTCGCATAAAAATCAGGCAACTGGAAAACACAAAGGCTGCCATTCTGTATAGGCTCACTGTTTTACAGGGTCAAGATTGGCAAGACAACCCATTCTTTGATTTCAATCAGCCTTTTTTCCGGGTTCCGTCGCATTTTGCGCGTCCGGAAACAGGAAGGCCCGGCATATGCCGGGCCTCCTGACTGAGCTCACTAATCAGATACTCCTGATCAGATACGCTCCCACACAGTGGCAATGCCCTGACCAAGACCGATACACATGGTGGATACACCAAGCTTACCGCCTTTGGCCTGCATGATATTCAGCAGTGTGGTGGAGATACGGGCACCGGAGCAGCCCAGCGGATGGCCAAGAGCAATCGCGCCGCCGTTCAGGTTCACCTTCTCTTCCATGACGCCCAGCAGTTTCAGGTCTTTCAGAACCGGCAGGGACTGGCCAGCAAAGGCCTCGTTCAGTTCCCAGAAGTCGATATCTTCAACTTTCAGGCCTGCACGCTTCAGGGCCTTCTTGGTGGCCGGTACCGGGCCGTAACCCATGATCGCGGGATCGCAACCAGCCACGGCCATGCTGCGGATCTTGGCAATCGGGGTCAGACCCAGAGCTTCTGCCCGCTCGGCGGACATCAGCACCATGGCAGACGCACCATCGGTCAACTGGGAAGAGGTACCGGCAGTCACCGTACCATTTTTCGGATCGAACGCCGGGCGCAGCTGGCCAAGGGACTCAGCTGTAGTTTCCGGACGAATGGTCTCGTCTTCTTCGATCAGCTTCACAAAGCCGTTTTCGTCGTGACCTTCAATCGGAACGATTTCGTTCTTGAAGCGGCCTTCCTGGGTGGCCTCGTGGGCCAGGCGATGGGAACGGGCGCCGAACTCGTCCTGCTGCTCACGGGTGATACCGTGCATCTTGGCCAGCATTTCCGCGGTCAGGCCCATCATGTTGGACGCCTTGGCGGAGTACTTGGAAGCAGCCGGGTTGTGGTCGAAACCTTCGGTCATGGGTACGTGGCCCATGTGCTCAACACCACCGACCAAGAACACATCACCGTTACCAGTCTGGATAGCCTGCGCCGCGGTGTGGATAGCGCTCATGGCGGAACCACACAGACGGTTTACGGTCTGGGCAGCAGACTCGTGGGGGATACGGGTCAGCAGGGAAATCTGCCGCGCCACGTTAAAGCCCTGCTCCTTGGTCTGGTTTACACAGCCCCAGATCACATCTTCTACTTCTTTCGGGTCGAGCTTCGGGTTGCGCTCAAACAGTGCTTCAATCAGCGCAGCCGACAAAGTCTCGGCACGTACGTTGCGGAAACAGCCGTTTTTGGCACGACCCATCGGAGTCCGCACGCAATCGACGACGACAACGTCTCTCGGATTAAGGCTCATAGATCTTTCTCCGTTCGGAAATCTCGTTAGGGTTAGCCAAAGAACTTCTTGCCAGTCTTGGCCATTTCACGCAGCTTCTCGGTCGGCGCGTACAGCGGGCCAAGATCTGCGTACTTGTCTGCCAGTTCGACGAACTTGTCGACGCCCATGTCGTCGATGTAGCGCAATGCACCACCACGGAACGGAGGGAAGCCGATACCGTAGATCAGGCCCATGTCTGCATCGGCCGGGTCTTCAACAATGTTGTCTTCCAGGCAGCGAACGGTTTCCAGGCACAGAGGAATCATCATGCGGGCGATGATTTCTTCTTCATCGAAGTCTTTGCTGCCGTCAACCACAGGCTCGATCAGCTTGTAGGTTTCTTCGTCGACAACCTTCTTCGGCTTGCCCTTCTTGTCTTCTTCGTATTTGTAGAAGCCCTTGTCGTTCTTCTGGCCGTAACGGTTGTTCTCGAACATCACGTCAATGGCAGACTTGAAGTCGGCCTTCATGCGCTCGGGGAAACCGTCAGCCATAACTTCGTTGGCGTGCTTGGCGGTATCCATGCCGACAACGTCCAGCAGGTAAGCCGGGCCCATGGGCCAGCCGAACTTTTCCATCACCTTGTCGATCTTCTGGAAATCGGCACCGTCACGTACCAGCGCGGCAAAACCACCGAAGTACGGGAACAGAACACGGTTAACCAAGAAGCCCGGGCAGTCGTTTACGACGATCGGGGTCTTGCCCATCGCTTTGGCGTAGGCAACCGTAGTCGCGATAGCGCGGTCACTGGTCTTCTCGCCACGGATAACCTCAACCAGCGGCATCATGTGCACCGGGTTGAAGAAGTGCATGCCACAGAAGTTCTCCGGACGCTTCAGGTTTTTGGCCAGAAGGTTGATAGAGATAGTGGAGGTGTTGGAGGTAAGAATGGTGTCTTCGCGAACCGCATCTTCAGTTTCACGCAGAACAGCATCTTTCACCTTCGGATTCTCAACAACGGCTTCAACCACCAGGTCGACGTTCTTGAAGTCGCCGTAGTTGAGGGTCGGAGTGATCGCGTTCAGAACGTCACCCATCTGGCCGGCGTCCATCTTGCCCTTGGCAACACGCTTGGACAGCAGCTTCTTGGCTTCATTCAGGCCAAGCTTGATGCCGTCCTGATTGATGTCCTTCATGATGATCGGTGTACCTTTCAGTGCAGACTGGAACGCAACACCGCCACCCATGATTCCGGCACCCAGTACAGCGGCCAGATTCACATCAGAAGCTTCTTTTTCCCAGGCACTGGCTTTCTTCTTCAGGGCCTGGTCGTTCAGGAACAGACCAACCAGACACGCGGCAACATTGGTCTTGGCCATCTTGGCAAAGCCTTTGGCCTCAACCTCAATCGCCTTGTCGCGGGTCATGCCGGCATGCTTCTGCATGGTCTTGATCGCTTCCACCGGCGCCGGGTAGTTCTTGCCAGCCTTGCCGGCCACGAACGCCTTGGAAATCTCGAATGCCATCATGCTTTCCATGGCATTGAGCTTGATCTTGCCTTTCTTTTCTTCACGGCGAGCCAGGTTGTCCAGCTTGCCTTCGTTGCACTGGTTGATGATGGCAACGGCTGCGTCGACCAGCTTGTCAGCGCCTACAACAGCGTCAACAGCACCGGTTTTCAGAGCGGCATCAGCGCGGTTTTCAGTACCACCAGCAATCCACTCAACCGCATTGTCCACACCAACCAGGCGGGACAGGCGAACAGTACCGCCAAAGCCCGGGAAAATACCCAGCTTCACTTCCGGCAGACCTACCTTGGCCTTGGGAGCCATGACACGATAGTCGGTCGCCAGGCACATTTCGAAACCACCACCCAGAGCGATACCGTTGATAGCGGTAACCGTCGGGAACGGCAGATCTTCAATGGCGTTGAATACTTCGTTGGCCTTGAGGTTGTTGGCCACGAGGTCTTCCTCGGAACCGGCAAACAGCTCGGTAAACTCGGTGATATCAGCACCGACAATGAAGCTGTCCTTGGAGCTGGTTACTACCAGGCCTTTCAGGTTCTTCTGGGATTTGAGTGCTTCAGCTGCGGCGCCCAGCTCTTCGATGGTGAGACGGTTGAACTTGTTGACTGACTCGCCTTGCAAGTCGAAGTCCAACTGAGCGATCCCGCCTTCGATCTCTTTAACCGTGATGGCTTTACCTTCGTAAATCATCAACTGATCTCCAGTCTGTGTTTGGAACTGCTGACAACCGGCGGGCGTTGGTCACCATGCCGGCTGTTTGTGCAGCGAGATTTCGGTCACTGCCCGATCTTCCGATCCAAAAATTCATACAGTCGTTTGAATCGTGAGGGCACACGATGAAAAAAAAAGACGCGTTTGTCAATTTGTTTCTGAATGAAACCTGTAGAAAAAAGGGAGCTGACTCTGTAAGCACCGGAAACTACTTGATTAGCCGGCAGACTTACTTTAACTTCGGGTTACGACTTTAGTCCACAATAATAAAACTGCATTACGGAGACTCATCCGATGAAAGACGCCCGCCTGCGGATCCAGTCGTTGATTGCCGCGTTCATTCTTCTCGCCCTGACGGCTTTGAGCGCCAAAGCCCAGGAAACCGGAGCAGAGTTTCTGTCTGACCTCCACGATTTCCGGGTCAACAATTACCTTGCCCTCGATGCCTTTTACAACTTCAGTGCGACCGGCGATACCGAAACGCTGAACCGGATCGTTGTCGGAATTAACAACTCCAACGATGCCATGAATTCCGTGGTGGCCAGTACCAGCGGGGTTCTTTCTGAACAGCAGATTGAGGAACTGAACCAGGCCTTCGACCAGTTCAAGAATCTGATGCGCGGCAACATCAATGAGGTACGCGACCGGGGCTATCCGGATCTTCGCCTGATGGCCGACCTGGCAAACCAGGCCCTGAGTATGAATAACCTGGCTACCGAGCTCTATTCGGTAGCACAGGAAAGCAGCGGAATTAAGGCGGATACCCGTATTGAGTCGGCTCGTTCAGCCGCTGTAGTCATGGCCCAGATGATGGCCCGTTATGCCGCCAGAACGCACTCGTCCGTCGCCCAGACCTTCCAGGGAGCTTCCAGCGAAGTTCCGCTCGACGAGCAGGCCAAGACATTCGATCAACTCCTTTCCTCACTCAGGGCCGGCTCAACAAACGGCGAACTCAAGACTGCCCTGGACGATGTCGCTTCCAAATGGCAATTCATCCGCAGCTCGTACATCAACTACAACGAGAACAACGTGGGCTTTGTGATTGATCGCTACTCGAAAGGCATCATTGAAGGCCTGACCAACGCTATTGACCTGCTACGCGCCAGCGCCTGACGCTCTTCCGGGGTGAGCGGCCAGCTCACCCCAGCCAAATCCCTCCCCCGGTTGATACCGGTCAGCATGACAAAACACTTTCCCCGGTATACTCTCGGTACTATTCTGAACATATTCCCCAAGTACGAAGGAGCGCTAAGTTATGTCCACCTATAAGAAAATGCTGGTTGCCATTGATCTGACTGAAGAGGCACCACAGGTTCTGAACAAAGCCAAGGCGATGTGCGATGCCCAGGGAGCCGAGTTGCTGCTGGTTCACGTTGTTGAGCCGGTTGGCTACGCCTATGGTGGCGATATTCCTATGGATCTGTCTGAACTGCAGGATCAGTTGGACAAAGCCGCTCGTGAACAGCTGGGCAAGTATGGGGATGAATATGGTATTGCGGCGGCCAACCAGGTGGTAACCGTCGGCCGGCCAGAATCGGAAATCCACCGGCTGGCCAAGGAGCACAACGTTGACCTGGTGATCGTGGGAAGCCATGGCCGTAAAGGCTTCCAGTTACTGCTTGGCTCAACTGCCAACGGCGTTCTTCACGGCACGGAGTGCGATGTACTGGCCATTCGTATTCATTGAGACTCGTGATGGAAGGGGGACGGCCCTAGCCCTCCCCCTTCATCCTGGCCTGAAGCTTCCTGAGCTGGCTTTCCAGAGAAACGCTGACACTCGAGGCCATTGAGAAAAAGTTGAGCAGTGCCTTCAGATTACTGTCGCCCTTGCAAACAGCATGTATCCGCTGCCAGAGCGCCTGATTCACCAGCTGTAATCGCTGATTACGCTCCACCAGACCTTTCAGTTCCCAGTCCGCTTCCTGCTGATTCCGCTTTGCGAAAAGCTGTTGAAGCAGATAATACCCCACACTGCGCATCACAAATTCGTCACTGTTGGCAAACGGCAGGTGGTGGAGCGCCATCGGCTTGAGCTCCGAAAGCACAGGGCAGCCACTGGTAGCCATCTTGAGCCCCAGCAGAGAACGCAACGCTTCTTCCAGCGTCGTCTGCTTGAAATAGGAGCGGCGCTCATCCGTCACGGTTACATCCACTTTCTGATACGCGTCTTCCGCCTGAAACGCCTCTACGACCGGCAGAATCTCGGTTGCCGCCGGGCAATACGGGGTCTCGCCAGGCTTCAGCGGGCAGTTCGAACACTGACAGTGTTCGAGACGAACCCAGGCCGGCAGTGACTGACCCTGCGGCGGCGAGGAGGACTCCCCAGTTACCTTGAACTCGATATCACGGCCATCCTGAAATTTGAAATTGTAATTTATGTTCATTGGTTCGCCTGTTCTTCCAGCTCCATCCACCGTTCAATCACCGACTCCAGGCGAGACTCCGTTTCCGCCAGCTGTTCCAGAGTGGCCGATACATCTTCCGGTGGGCCTGAATAAAAATCCGGTGCAGAAATTTTATCCTGAAGCTCAGCTACCTGCTGCTCCAGTTGTTCGATTTTGCCGGGCAATTGTTCCAGCTCAAGTTTAAGCTTGTAGCTCAGTTTGACGGGCTTTGATTTTGCCGACTGCCCCACAGTACCGCCATCCTGCTTCGGCTTTTTTTCGGAACTGTCGGGTTTATCACGCTTGTCCTGCTTGTCCAGCCGGCTACCGGAAGTTTCGGAGGGAAAACGACCGCCTTGCCGGCGCCAATCTGTGTATCCACCCACGTATTCCGCCACCGCCCCGGAACCATCAAGAAAAATGGTGTCAGTCACCACGTTATCGAGAAATTCCCGGTCATGACTGATAACAATCACCGTACCTTTGAACTCCGAAAGCTGCTCTTCCAGCAATTCCAGGGTTTCGACATCAAGATCGTTGGTCGGTTCGTCCAGCACCAGAATATTGGCCGGTTTACTGAACAATTTGGCCAGCAACAGTCTCGCCCGCTCACCACCGGAGAACACACGCACAGGAGAGCGTGCCCGTTCCGGGGTAAACAGAAATTCCTGCAAATAACCCAAAACATGCTTGCTCTGACCATTGATATCGATGAATTCCCGGCCCTCAGCCAGGTTATCCAACGCATTTCTCTGGAGATCCAGCTCTCCCCGAAGCTGGTCAAAGTAGGCGACCTGAAGATTCGTTCCCAGCCGAATACTTCCCTCAGTGGGTGTCAGCTCACCTAACAACAGGCGCACGAGGGTCGTCTTGCCCGTGCCGTTCTCACCAACCAGTCCGATCTTGTCGCCCCGGAGAATGGTGAGATCCATATTGCGAACCACTGGCTCGCCATCGACATAAGAGAATCCGGCATTGCTCGCTTCCGCAACCAGCTTGCCCGAAATATCCGCCAGCTCTACGGCAAAACTGGCGGTGCCACCCCTCACCCGGCGTTGCCTGTGCTCTTCCCGCATCGCTTTGAGCGCTCTCACCCGCCCCATATTCCGGGTGCGGCGAGCCTTGATACCCTGGCGGATCCAGGCCTCTTCCTGTTTCAGGCGCTTGTCGAAAAGCGCGTTCTGGCGCTCCTCTTCCTCCAGCGCTTTTTCCTTAAGCTCCAGATATCTGTCATAACTGGCCGCAAAACTCACCAGCTGCCCCCGGTCCAGCTCCACGACGCGAGTGGCCATTCGCCGGATAAAGGCACGGTCATGACTGACAAACAACATGGCCCCCCGGAACTGCGATAACGCCTCTTCCAGCCAGGCAATGGCGGGCACATCCAGATGGTTGGTTGGCTCATCCAGCAACAGAATATCCGGGTCTGCCACCAACGCCCTGGCCAGAAGCACTCGCCGCTGCCACCCCCCGGAAAGCGTATTCAGTACCCGATCCGGATCCACTCCATACTGCCCCAGAATCGTGGTTACCTTCTGGTCAAGCCGCCAGCCATCCAGAGATTCCAGCCGTTCCTGAACCTTCATCAAACGCTCAAGACTGGATTCGTCCGCCCTTTGAGACAGCCGGTGGAATTCCGCCAACAGGTCACCGGTTTCCGGAAATGCGGAAGCCACCACATCATAGGCCGTACGAGTGTCGTCCGATGGCAAACTCTGAGGCAACACCGACAGCACTGAGCCATCTTCCATGCGCACCACACCGCCGTCCGGCGTCACTTCCCCGCTGACGATCTTCAGCAGCGTGGATTTCCCCTCACCGTTTCGCCCCAACAGACACACCCGTTCACCGGGCTCGATGGTCAGGCTGGCCTCATCCAGCAATGGATGCATGCCATAGGCGAGCGAAATCCTGTCTAGCGTTAACAGTGGCACTGTATCAATTCTCCTGATTCAAAACGGTTACCTCATCGCCCACAGATATCTCGCCGGGCTTCTGGTGCACGGCATTTTGCCCAAAAATAACGCCGTCCCGGGTCTTTCGATAGCTGGCCAGAGTCTTGAGGGGCTGAGTGGCGGAATCTTTCTCGCCAGTATCCGGGTTGACCGTGGTCATCACACAACGGGAGCAGGGTTTGACAAGATCCAGCCGGCTTTCACCAACGCTGACGCTCCGCCAGGTGTCTTCCGCCCAGGCCCCCGCCCCCTCAACCACAATGTTCGGCCTGAAGCGACGCATATCGACCGGGGATTCGAGACGGGAATTGAGCTCATCCAGAGACGACTGGTTAACCACCAGCAACGGGAAGCCATCGGCAAAACCCACTCGGCGTTCAGCACTGACACGACCAGGATCCACCCGCCGGAAACAGCTATCAGGCATATAAACCAGCCTGAGCGTTTCTCCGCAATAGCGGCTCAAGGCCTCGGCAGCACGATCAGCTCCGGCAGTGGCAACCACCTGATCTCTCCAAACCGTTACTTCCACGGCGTCTGTGCCGGCCGTAAGCGGGAAAAGCCCCTCGCCAGGCACATCAATAACCACCACACCCTCCTGCAGAGCAGTGTAAACATTGGCGAGCTGAGGCAACCGACGCTGAGTGACGAAGCGGTTATCCCCATCAACAATCATCCAGCGGCGATCACCTTGCGGGCCGAAATCATCCAAGCTGAAACGGGACACTTCGATTCCAGCCAACGATTTGACCGGGTAGATATAGAGGGTTTTCACCTTCATGGCTTCGCCTTCCTCAGTTGCCGGATTATTCAGGAAATGGCTGCCGAGTATAACTGACGAGACAGAGGTAGTGAGTGATTTTGCGAGGCTATAAACGAAGAAACCCGGCCTTAGGCCGGGTTTCCGAATTCTGGAGCGGGAAACGAGATTCGAACTCGCGACCCCAACCTTGGCAAGGTTGTGCTCTACCAACTGAGCTATTCCCGCTGATTGCTGCCGGGCGTTGCCTGACAACGGCTGCGTATTCTACTGATAACTCGGGGGCCGTCAACACTTTCGTGAAAAAATTTAACAACCGCTGATAATCATGGTGCTCGCAGGTCTTCGGGTTCCACCCCTAGGGCCAACTGCACAATTCTGGCCACGGATGCACTCAATACCTCAGCCTCGGTGCCGGGCACTTCCAGCAGCAGATCGTAGCTCATACCCAGCACTACATTGACGATCAGGGTACCGTCCTGACGAGGGCACGGCGAATCCAGTCGTACCAGGAGCTGCTCGAGACCATCAATCCAGGACTGCCGATACCGACGAGCCACCCTGGCCAGACGGTCATCTCTGAGGGCCTCCATCAAAAACACCTGCTCTGCCAGCACCTGCTCCCTCCGGCGTGTAAACTGCTCCTGCATCCAGGCCCGGGCAAAGTCGGTCAGGCGCTGACACAGCTCCGGACGGAACTCAGCGCCGCGGCGCAATTGTTCCGCAGGCACACCATCGAGCACCAGATTCAGGGTGTCGTGGAAGGCTTTCAGTTCCGCACCGGCTTCCTTCGCGTACAGCATGAAGGCGTCGCTGATCAACTCGTTGATGTCTCGGAAATAATAGGTGGTTGCTGCCAGGGGTACGCCTGCTTCCCTGGCGACGGAACGATGTTTGATACCTTTGATACCGTCCTTCGCCGCTACCCGGATGGTTGCTTTGAGAATGGCATGACGCCGGATTTCACTTTTCGCACGAGTGGTTCTGCCACCCCGCCCTGGGGCCCTGTTATTGTTGGAGATAGGTTTATTGGCGCCCGGGTTATCGCTCACCGCCGGGTTGGTAGATGACATCCTGTTCTTACTCCGCTGCTTTTCTTGTTATCGCTGTAAGGGAGTGTGCCCGTTATCGACAGTCAATTCGTTGAACCGATCATCAAACTGGCGAGCTCTACTGGCCAAAGCGCGGCCCGCCCTCAAGATAAGCCTGTTCATCCTGCGACGACGTGCGCTTCAGGGCTTTGTTGCGATGAGGAAATCGGCCAAAACGGGCAATAATATCCCGATGATCGCGAGCCGACTGAAGAAAACTGCCCAGAAAGTCTCCCAGAACGCCATCGGTGGTGGCAGACAATTGCTGATAGCATTCCACCGAAAGTTCCTGATCCGCCAGCTTTTCGGAATGTTGTAACGGCATATAGAGGAAAGCACGCTGTACCGGCGGCAACTCGAGATCCTGTCCTCGCTGCATCGCGCCGCGACACAATTGCCGGGCCAGACGATCGTTATCGAAGGCCATGGCGCCCCCGCGAAAAATATTGCGGGTGAACTGATCCAGCAAAATAATCTCAGCAAGCGAGCCTCCGGCGGCTTTACGCCAGTGGTCCAAACCCTGCTCTGAGGCAAACAGCACCAGAGACAGGAACCTGCGCCGGATTTCCTGATCGAAGGCACGGTCACTGCGAAACCAACGGTTGCGATGATCGCGATCAGGAATACCGTTTTCATCTAATTCACCGAACCAGAAATCCAGAAGCTCTTTCCAATCGAACATCTGACAACTCCCTGATACATTGATTGTCAGGATCACTTTAAACGACCCACTGTCGTCAAGTTTACGGTCGTATCGACACAAACGACCAGATCGGAGATGTTATGACCCAACCACACCAGATTATTTTACTGGCCCATGGCAGCAGCGACGCGCGCTGGTGCGAGACCTTCGAGAAACTGGCCGAACCGACCGTAGAGTCAATCGAGAATGCAGCCATTGCCTACATGGAACTGGCAGAACCCTCACTGGATACCATTGTGAACCGGGCCAAAGGGCAAGGCGTGGAGCAATTCACGGTCGTCCCGTTATTTCTCGCTGCGGGCCGCCACTTGCGAAAAGATGTTCCAGCCATGATCGAAAGGCTGGAGGCGGAACACGGCGTTACTATCCGCCTGGCTGAACCAATCGGGAAAAATCCGAGGCTTGGACTGGCCATCCGTGATGTGGTTAAGGAGGAACTGGAGCACTCTGAACACTGACAAAGAACCAACGACGGATTCCGATCGCAGGAGGGAACCCATGGACAAACGTATATTGGTTACCGGCGCCACAGGGTTTATCGGCCACATACTGTGCCGGGAGTTGATTGAACGCGGTTATGGGCTAACGGTTCTCAGCCGTCAGAAGCCGGATTCCGTGCGCTCCATCTGCGGCCGGGTAGAAGTCACGGATGATCTGGAAAAATTGCGCGCACACCCAGGCTTCGATGCAGTTATCAACCTGGCCGGGGAAGGCATTGCCGACAAACGGTGGAGCCATGCCCGCAAGGAACAGCTGCGTGCCAGCCGCATTGATCTTACCCGCACCCTGGTCGGAGTGGTCAGAACCTGGAGCAACATGCCGGAGGTTCTGGTATCCGGCTCTGCCGTTGGCTTTTATGGTAACCAGGGGGATCACCTGGTTACCGAAGACACAGAACCCCATGATGAGTTCACACACCAACTGTGCCGGGACTGGGAACAGGAGGCGCTGAAGCTTGAAACTGATGGCGTACGCGTTTGCCTGTCCCGTACCGGCGTGGTGGCCGGCCGTAACGGCGGTTTTCTGCAACGCATGATCCTGCCCTTCAAGGTCGGACTTGGCGGAAAACTGGGCTCCGGACGGCAATACATGCCCTGGGTTCACAGGGACGACGTGGTTTCCGGCCTGCTCTGGATGCTGAATACGCCAACGGCAAGCGGCCCCTACAATATGGTCAGCCCGAACCCGGTCACCAATGCGGAATTCACCAGAACGCTTGCACAGGTTCTACACCGCCCCGCCGTTATACCGGCTCCAGCGCCCGCACTGAAACTGATACTGGGGGAAATGGCCGGGCTGTTACTGACCGGTCAGAAGGCGATACCGGATCGGCTCAAACGTGAGGGGTTTGAATTCAGGCTTGCGGAACTGGAAGCCGCGTTGAGGGAAAGTGTGGGAACATAATTTTTTAAGAAAAAGCGTTGACAGCCCCAGGCACCTTACTTAATATACGCGCCACCTCGACGAGGCAAGCTTTTGAAAACGTTGCGTCCCCTTCGTCTAGTGGCCTAGGACTCCGCCCTTTCACGGCGGCAACAGGGGTTCGAACCCCCTAGGGGACGCCAATTTCAAAGCTGTCTGTTCGTCAGCTGCCATGACCACCCTGGTGGTGCTTTCCGCCTTTAGCAGCATGACTCTTCTGATCCTTCATGACGAAGATGCCGACTCCGACGAAGAAGCCAATCATCAGCAATACTGTGGCGATTCCGGCGATTACAACTGCGTCCATATACATGGCTATGTCTCCTGTACCTGTAAAACTTGATTAAGCTCAGGTTACGCCGCCACCGCCTGCCCCGTATTGATCTGCATCAAGCTCATTTCGTCATTGCAATAATTGCCAAAGTGAGACGCCCTGCCCCATTTCTCCCGATTTATCCTGAGTTTGCAGCGCATTTGCCATAAACTGCTGCTATAGTCGTAGGCAAGGGAATACAGGTAACAAAGTCAGGGATCGCTTCTGTAATTGCTATGTCCGATACTTCCTTGGATGGTCGAAAAATCAAAGACATGCCAGACATTGCGACGCGTTTGAAACGTTTTCGTGCAGCCTCTCCTTTATCTTTCCGGCTGGTGGCATGGATCCTTCTGTTCAGCTCTGCTTTTACACTGCTCGCATCCGGCATCCAGATCTACTCAGACTACCGGGAGGATCTGTCCAAGATTGAACAGCGGATGCAGGTTATCGAATCCGGTTATCGTTCCAGTCTTGCCCAGAGCCTGTGGGCGCTGGATCAAAAGCACCTGCAAACCCAAATGGACGGTATCCTTAGTCTGCCCGATATCGAACACCTTCGGCTCCGGATCGAACCGGACTCCGAGCTGGTCATGGGAGAGCTCCCAAGAGAAGCCGATACCCTCACCCACAGTTTTGAGCTGATCTACCGTGACGATGCGGAATTTCAGCTGGGCGAGCTCACCATTACCGCCAGCCTGCAGCGAGTGTACGATGAACTGCGGCGCCGGGTGGGGTTCATTCTTGGCACCCAGTTCCTGATCGTTTTCTTTGTTTCCATTCTGATTCTATGGATCTTCCGCCACCTGGTCACCCGCCACCTGGCTGACATGGCCGACTACACCCGGGATCTGTCATTGCGAAATCTTTCACGCCCGCTGGAGCTGGATAGGCCAGATACTCCCGCTTACCAGCGTGATGAACTGGGCATGGTGACCGAAGCCATCAACCAGATGCGCGAACGCCTTATCGATGACGTCACAAGGCGGGAACGGGATGAAGCCGAAATCCGGAAATTCTCCAAAGCCATCGACCAGAGCCCGTCTTCGGTTCTGATCTGTGACCGGCAATGGCGCATTGAATATGCGAACCGGAAGTTCAGCCAACTGACGGGGAACAGCCCGTCTGAGATCATCGGCAAGCACCCCTCGTCACTTATTGACCCTGGCGTGGATTCCCACGAAGCCAGACAGCTATGGAAATCCATCAGGCTTCAGGTACAGCGCGTGGGCGTTTGGCAAGGCGAAGTCAACAGCACACGGAAAAATGGCGAGCGCTACTGGGAACAGCTTGTGGTCACCCCTATCAAGGACAATAACGGTGAAAGCACCGGTTACCTGATACTCGGGGAAGACATCAGCATCCGCAAACGTTACGAGCAACAGCTATTGCGGCAAGCGAATTACGACATCCTGACCGGGCTTCCCAACCGCATGCTTGCGCTGGACCGCCTGAAACTGGCGCTGGCCCAGGCAAGGCGTGATGAGTCCAAGGTTGGGGTAATGTTCCTGGATCTGGACAACTTCAAGCACATCAACGATACCCTCGGCCACGACGCCGGTGACACCCTGCTGATTGAAGCCGCACGCCGGATCTCCAGCTGCCTGCGCGGCACCAGTACCGTTGCGCGGCTGGGTGGTGATGAGTTCCTTGTGGTGCTGCCGGGGCTGAACGGGCCGGACGCCTCTTCCCAGGTTGCCGAACGTATTCTGAAAACCTTCGCACCGCCGTTCATGCTCAGCGGCCAGGAAGTGTTTGTTACAACCAGTATTGGCATCGCCACCTTCCCGGACGACTCGGATAACAGCGGCACCCTGCTCCAGCACGCCGATGCGGCCATGTACGAGGCGAAACACAAAGGCAAGAGCGCCTATGCCCGTTTTACTCCGGAGATGAGCGAGGTTTCTCACGAGCGTCTGCAAATGGAATCTCACATGCGCAAGGCCCTGGAGCTGGGTGAATTCGAGCTCTATTTCCAACCCATTGTCGACACCGCCAGTGGTGGCCTGGTGGCGGCAGAAGCCCTGCTTCGCTGGAACAATCCGGCCATGGGCATGGTGATGCCAGATCGCTTTATTCCGCTGGCCGAGGAAACCGGCCTGATCATTCCGATCGGCGAATGGGTCGTCAAGGAAGCCTGTCAAGCCGCGTACTGCTGGCAGGCGATGACCGGGCGCGAGATCAGCATTGCCGTCAATGTATCACCACGCCAGTTCCGGGACCCCGGGTTTACCGACGCCATCATGCGCGCGCTGAACGACAGCAATTTACGGCCGGAACTGCTGGAACTGGAAATCACGGAACGGCTGATTCTGGACAATTCCATCGAAACCGCTGATATCCTCAAACAACTCGACAAAGTTGGAATCCGCTTGTCGGTCGACGATTTCGGAACTGGTTATTCGGCACTCAGCTATCTGAAAAGCTATCCGTTCGATACCCTGAAAATCGACAAGTCATTTGTTCAGGATGTCCTGAAAGAGAACGAAGATGCTTCCCTTGTCCGCGCGATCATCAACATGGCCCACAGCCTCGGCCTGAAAGTGGTTGCCGAAGGGGTTGAGGAAGAAGACCAGACTCACTTCCTGAAAGCAGAGCATTGCGACTACTCCCAGGGTTACTTCTATAGTCGCCCCCTGCCCGAGCAGGACTTCATTCACTGGCTCGAAACCAATGAGCGGGCCAATCTAAAGTAATCAATACGGCACAACCATGGACGACTCAATCCTGGTCGTGAACTGCGGCAGTTCATCACTGAAACTCGCCCTGTTTGATCACGACCACCAGAAAATCACCTCCGCCCTGGCGGAAAGACTTAATCAATCCGATGCCTTTGCACGCATCAATGGCGATGAAACACCGGTTCACTTACCTTCCGGTGCCAGCCACAGCCAGGCGCTGGCGGCGCTCGTCAACGCATTTAAAGACCGGGCTCTGATGACGGGCGAACCCATGGCTGTTGGCCATCGAGTGGTCCATGGGGGCGAAACCTTCCGTGAAGCTTCGTTGATTGATGGTCAAACGGTATCCGCCATTGAAGCCTGCGCTGCGCTGGCCCCCCTGCATAACCCGGTAAACCTTGCGGGCATTCGCGCCATGCAGGCGCTGTTCCCGAACGTTCCACAGGTCGCGGTGTTCGATACCGCTTACCATCAGACCCTGCCCGAGCGCGCTTACCGATACGCACTACCGGAACGGTGCTACAGCGACTGGGGAGTGCGTCGTTACGGCTTCCACGGCACCAGTCATTATTTCATGGCACACGAGGCCGCTCGTCTGCTGGACAAGACACCAGCCACCACCTCAATTATCTCTGCCCATCTGGGTAACGGTTGTAGCATCACAGCGATCCAGAATGGGCTCAGCGTCGATACCAGCATGGGTCTGACTCCGCTTGAGGGACTCGTGATGGGCACCCGCAGCGGGGACGTCGATCCCGGGCTGTTTGACTACCTCGCAAGTCGGGGTATGAGTGCCGGTGACGTCCACGAGATGCTAAATAAAGAAAGCGGATTACAGGGACTCTCAGGCCAGACCAACGACATGCGAACCTTGTGCGAGCTGGCTGACCATGGCCACGAACCCTCACAGTTGGCAATTGACGTATTCTGCTTCCGCCTGGCGCGGTATATTGGAGCGATGACCGCGTCCCTGACAAAACTGGACGCTCTGGTCTTCACTGGCGGCATCGGTGAAAACAGTGCCCGCATTCGCCAGGACACAACCCGACATCTGCACCTGCTTGGGATTGAGCTGGATCCGGACCTCAACGAGCATCACGGCCGCTGGAGTGATGGCCGCATCAGTTCCCCGGACTCGCGTTATCCGGCGCTGGTCATTCCCACAAATGAAGAACTGGTGATTGCCCGAGAAGCCTCCCGCCTGGCCGCTGCCGGCACCGAACACTCCGAAGAATGAAACCTGGAACAATCATGGCAAAAAGTCTCTTCATAGCCCCAACCTCTCTTGACTCCGGCCTGACATCCGTATGCCTAGGTCTTCTGCGCGCCCTGGAACGGGAAGGAGTGAGCGTCGGCTTTTACAAACCATTCAGTCAGTCCGTACACAGAGGCGAAGCGCTTCATAACGACGGCAAGGATTCTTCGGTGGCCTTTGTGCGTGCCCGCAGCCACCTCGAACCACCCGACCCGATTCCCCTGAAACAAGCCCAGCAGCTGTTGAACCACGGCAAAGCAGACCTGCTGATGGAGAACGTCGTCGGTGAATACCAGAAAGTCGCCAATGAAGCGGATGTGGTCATCATTGAAGGATTGGTACCGGACAGAACCGAAGCCTATATCGCCCGGCTGAACGTGGAAGTCGCCCGCAATCTCGGTTCCGACGTGATCCTGGTGAGCACACCGAAGAGCTGTACTGCCAGCGAGCTCGATGACGACCTGGATTTCTCCTCGCGCCTGTTTGCGGCACCGTCGGATCCGGACGTGATTGCTGTCATTCTTAACAAGGTGGGAGAACCACAGAAGTCCGGTATGGCACTGGATCATCCGCCGGCAAGTGAAGCCACCGAAACGGATTATCACGCCTCCTGCAAAGTGTTCGCCAACGGCCGCTTTCAGTTGCTGGCACAGATTCCCTGGCAACCCCAACTGCTGGCACCCCGGGTCTCTGATGTAGCGCGAGAGCTTGGTGTTCCGGTACTGCACGAAGGGCAAATGCACTCACGGCGGGTGCAGCGGGTATCAGTGTGCGCCAGATCCATCCGCAACATGACCGACACCCTCAAGCCAGGCACCCTGATGGTCACCCCTGGTGATCGCGAGGATATCGTAGTGGCCACGGCCGTTGCCGCTCTCAATGGTGTCCCGCTTGCCGGACTGATGCTGACAGGCGGCCTGATGCCGGACGAACGGGTTATAGAGTTGTGTCGACGGGCACTGGACACCGGCTTGCCAGTGCTGAGCTCGGAAACCAATACCTACGAGAGCGCCCACATGTTGGCAAATCTGTCTTCAGCCATTCCCATTGACGACCCGGAGCGTATTGAAGAAGCCATGGAATCCGTGGCCCGGCGAATCAATACCCAGTGGCTGCAGGAGCATCTGAAAGTTCAGCGCCAACGTCGGCTCTCGCCTCCGGCATTCCGTTATCAGCTATCGGAAAGAGCCCGGGCTGCAGCCAAGCGGATCGTCTTGCCAGAAGGCAGTGAACCCAGAACCATTCAGGCAGCCATTATCTGCCATCAACGTAACCTGGCTCATTGCGCGCTGATCGGTGATCCACACGAGATTCGCTCAGTCGCCGCCTCCCAGGGCGTGGAACTGCCAAATGACCTGGAAATCATAGACCCGCAATCGGTGCGCGAGCGTTATGTGGCGCCCATGGTGGAGCTGAGGAAACACAAGGGCCTGACACCGGATATGGCCGAAGCCATGCTGGAGGATAACGTCGTTCTGGGTACCATGATGGTGGCCATGGACGAAGCCGACGGACTGGTCTCCGGCGCTATTCATACCACGGCCAACACCGTGCGCCCTGCCCTCCAGCTGATCAAGACCCACGACAACGCCAAGGTGGTGTCATCGGTATTCTTCATGTTGTTACCGCAACAGGTGCTGGTATATGGCGACTGCGCCATCAACCCAGACCCGAATGCCGAGGAACTGGCCGATATTGCCATACAGAGTGCCGAATCTGCTGAAGCCTTTGGTATTGAACCTGTGGTCGCGATGATCAGCTACAGTACCGGTGAGTCCGGCAGCGGTGAGGATGTCGACAAAGTTCGCGAAGCCACCCGCATTGCCCGGGAACGGCGCCCGGATCTGCTCATTGACGGACCGCTGCAATACGATGCTGCGGCGATTGAGAGCGTGGCAAAATCCAAAGCCCCGGGCAGCAAGGTGGCTGGCAAGGCTACCGTGTTTGTGTTCCCGGACCTGAACACGGGCAACACCACCTACAAGGCGGTGCAGCGCAGTGCCAATGTCGTCAGCGTGGGGCCCATGCTCCAGGGCTTGCGAAAACCGGTAAACGACCTGTCCCGCGGGGCCCTGGTGGAAGATATTGTCTTCACCATTGCCCTGACGGCCGTACAGGCAAAACAGGTCGCGGATGCAGGAGCCGCCTGATCAGGGCTCCTGGCAGGGACTAGCCCCGGGAGATCAGCGTTTAACGCTCTTCTGCCGGGTCTTCTTGATCCGACGGCCTTTCTTCAGGTCGTTGTCTTTCTTGACCTTTTGCCGAGGCGTCAGACGGTCGACCTTGGTTGCGAAGGGGTTTTCTCCAGACTTGAATTCAAACCGTATCGGCGCGCCCACGACTTTCAGCACTTTTCTGAAGGTGTTTTCGAGGTAACGCTTGTAAGCACCGGGCAGTGAATCCACCTGATTACCATGCACCACCACAACCGGCGGATTGGAGCCACCCTGGTGAGCGTATCGCAGCTTGATGCGGCGACCATGAACCATCGGCGGCTGGTGTTGAGCAACGGCATCCTGGAGGATTGCAGTCAACCGGTTGGTTGGCCACTTTGACATCGCGGATTCATAGCAGGCCTGGACCGACTCATACATGGTTCCCACGCCCGTGCCGTGCAGTGCCGAGATATAATACTTGTCCGCGTAATCCAGGAAATCCAGGCGCCTGGCCACCTGCTCTTTTACCCGGTCACGGTCTTCCGGATCCATGCCGTCCCATTTGTTGATGGCGATCACCAGTGAGCGGCCCGCATCCAGTACAAACCCGATCAGGTGCAGATCCTGGTCCACCAGCCCCTCCCGGGCATCGATCACCAGAATCACGACATGGGCGTCATCAATCGCCTGCAGTGTCTTGATAATTGAGAACTTCTCCACCGCCTCGCGAACATTCTTTCGGCGACGAACCCCGGCAGTGTCGATCAAGGTATACTCATGCCCCTGGCGCTCATAGGGAATGTAAACGCTGTCACGGGTAGTTCCTGGCATGTCGTACACCACCACCCGATCTTCACCGAGCATGCGGTTAACCAGCGTAGACTTGCCCACATTCGGCCGCCCTACCACACCAATCCGGATACCCGGGTAACGATCCGCCCTATCCTGGTCTTCCGGATTTTCCGGTTCCGGCAGCAGCGCTTCCAGCAAAGACAGGATGCCTCGGTTATGGGCCGCCGCAATCAGAAACGTGGATTCAAACCCCAGACTGTAGAAGTCCGCTGCCGCCACGTCCGGATCCTGGCCATCGGTCTTGTTAACCACCAGATGAGCCTGTTTGCCCGATTTGCGCAGATAATCCGCGATCATTTCATCGCCCGCGGTCAGTCCTGCCCGACCGTCCACAAGAAACAGGACAATGTCCGCTTCTTCTACCGCCTGCATTGACTGGCGAGCCATTTCGGCGTCAATACCGGCTTCGTCACCGGTAAGGCCGCCCGTATCGATAACGATGAACTTCTGGCCTTCGTAGTTGCCCTCACCGTATTTTCGGTCCCGGGTCAGCCCGGGGAAGTCCGCTACGAGAGCATCCCTTGAGCGGGTCATCTGGTTAAACAACGTTGACTTACCAACGTTGGGGCGGCCTACAAGGGCGATAACTGGGGTCATATTGATCTGCTATTCAAGAAACCAGAAACCCGGCACACAGGCTAAAGCCTGGGCCGGGCATAAACTTGTCGGGGCGTACTCAGTCGTCCTGTTCAATTCTCAGGAGGGCCATCTTTCCGCCATTTCCATAAACCAGCAGGTTACCATCTTCGATCACCTGAACTGGTACGCGGATACCGTCACTATCAAACTCACGCTGGCCCTGCAGACTGCCATCGGAGGTCGACAGCACGTGCAGGTAGCCTTCAAAGTCGCCTACCACGAGGTAATCACCGGAGACAGCCGGCCGGGTCAGCTGGCGCCAGGACAGGCTATCCTGAACCCAAAGCTCTCGCCGGTCGCTGCCACGGAGCGCTACGATATCGCCATTGGCGGAGGACAGAAAGATATTGCCGTTACCAATCGCAGGCGAGTAGAAGCTTGATGCCCGGCGGCTCCAGATTTCCTGCCCGGAACGAATATCCACCAGTGCCAGCTTACCCTGATAACCGACGACCATAATGGCCGAATCCAGAACCAGCGGCTGGCCGCCGATATCCACCAGGCGTTCCAGTTCGGTACGACCCTGGGGCTGACCGACCTCATACTGCCACACTGGCTGCCCGTCCGAGGCGGTGAGTGCAATGACACGACCGTTGGCAAACGAGGAGATCACAATGTCGCCGCCCACCAACGGTGCAGCCGCGGTGCGCACGGTCAGTACCGGAACTTGAGCCTCGTATTGCCAGCGGCGTTCTCCGGTCGCTGCGTCGTGGGCAATCACACGACCATCGGTGGTTTGCACCACCACGAGGTTACCGTTGGATTGAGGCGCAGCCAGAACCTCAGTGGGCAGAGGTACCCGCCAGGCCTCGGTACCGTCCTCCGACGACACGGCCACCAGTTCCGCATCCCGGGTGACCAGGTAAAGGTGCCAGGCATCAGCGCCCGGTCCGGCAAAAAACTGTTCATCGTAGTCTTTCTGCCAGATAACCTCACCATCCGCCGGCCTGACCGTCGCAACAATCCCGTCAGCAGAAGCCGCGTAAATCACGTCGCCGGCGTAAAGAGGCGCGATCTGAAGCAGCTGATCGTCATGACCATCACCAACAGACATGCTCCATACCGTATCCAGCTCAACGGTTTCGGTGATTTCAGGTACCGGAGCGGGTTGCTCAAAAGTGTCTGTACTACTGCACCCGGCGATTCCGACCAACAGACCACAAAAAACCGAGCCAAGCCCGACCTTGAGCGCGCGCCCAACGAACATCAAGCGTCCTCCCCGACACCGAGGTCTGACAGCTTCAGTTCAAGAACACCGCTACGACCCTGCTGGCTCTGCTCACGTGCCGCCAGGTACGCCTCACGCGCACCGTCCCGGTCGCCCTTGGCCAACAGAACATCGCCTTTCAGCTCGGAGAAGATGGCCGCAAAGGCATCAGCGTCTGCAGCATTGTCCAGAGTGGCAAGCGCGGCATCGTGTTCGCCAGCGGCAAACTGGGCTCGGGCAAGACGGTTACGAATCACCAGCTCCAGAGCCGGATGACCCGCTGATTTCTCCAGCGCCCAGTTCAGTGATTCAACAGCGGCCGCGGGATCCTCACCTTCAACCATCTGCTGCCGTGCCAGAACCAGATTGCCATAGATGGCATAGGCGCTGTCGCCGTGTTCATCTCGCAGTGTCTCCGCCACAAAACCTACAGTGTCGGCCGACTCATCATCTGCAGAGGAGAACGCGTTCAGCAGGTTGGCAAACTGGTTAGCGGCTTCGGCGCGTTGTTGCGCCTGATGGTTCTGCCAGGCCTGCCATCCAAAGACGATGGCCAGAGCCGCACCAATACCGATGAGCAGCGAGCTTCCGTTATTTTTCCACCAGTCCTTGATTGCCTGGACCTGTTCTTCTTCGGTGCGCAACTCCGCCATGAAAACTCCTGTTATTCGTTAAAACTGCCTGTTTATATAGACTCTGCTTACAACAAACCGGCAAGCACAGCTGCCAGGTCTGCCTGAGCGATTTCCTGCTGGGGCTGATCGTCACGTAACGGCTTAAGCCCCGCCGTGGCCTGAGCGACTTCGTTTTCACCCAGAATCACCGCAAAGCGTGCGCCACTGCGGTCTGCCTTTTTCATCTGACTCTTGAAGCTGCCGCCACCGCAGTGTGAGACGACAATCCGGCCCGGCAATTCATTTCGTAGCGTTTCTGCCAACGCCATCGCCGGTGCTACCGCCTGGTCCCCCATGGCTGTAACGTAAACATCGGCTTGATTGTTCACATGTTCGGGGACCAGTTCCAGGGTTTCCAGTAACAGAATCAGTCGCTCCAGCCCCATGGCGAAGCCCACCGCTACGGTGGGTTTGCCTCCAAGTTGCTCCACCAGACCATCGTAACGGCCACCGGCACAGATCGTGCCCTGGGCACCCAGGCTGTCGGTAATCCACTCGAACACGGTTTTGCCGTAATAGTCCAGTCCGCGCACCAGGGCCGGGTTTACCGTGTAGGCAACGCCCGCCGCATCCAGCATCGCTTTCAGTTGTTCAAAATGCTGGCGCGATTCATCATCCAGATAGTCGTCCAGGCTCGGTGCGCCCTGCAAAATCTCCCGCGTGGCCGGATCCTTGCTGTCCAGTATTCGCAAAGGATTCGTGGTTAACCGGCGTTTGCTGTCATCGTCGAGCTTATCCTGATATTGCTCCAGATAGGCAACCAGGGCCTGACGGTAGACTTTCCGGGAGTCGCTGGTACCGATGGAGTTGATCTCGAGTCTGGCATGGTCGGACAACCCCAGGGCGCTCCACAGGCGCGCCGTCAGGATCAACAGCTCAGCATCAATGTCAGGGCCGGCCATACCAAAGCATTCCACACCAATCTGATGAAACTGGCGGTAACGGCCTTTCTGTGGCCGCTCATGCCGGAACATCGGACCGGTGTACCAAAGCCGCCGGGTCTGATTAAAGAGCAGCCCATGCTCTTCCGCTGCACGCACGCACCCGGCCGTACCTTCGGGCCGCAGTGTAAGGCTATCGCCGTTGCGGTCTTCAAAGGTATACATCTCTTTCTCGACGATGTCAGTGACTTCACCGATCGATCGTTTGAACAACTCGGTATGTTCGACCACTGGCATACGGATTTCCTGATAGCCGTACTGCCCGAGAACCCGTCGAACGGTGGATTCAACGTACTGCCAGACCGGTGTCTGGTCCGGGAGAATATCGTTCATCCCCCGGATTGCCTGAATCTTTGCCAAAATAATATCCTGATAGGTTTCTGAAATCGGTTCTGATCAGTCTGAGGACTTGGCGATGACTGCGCTGTCCTGGTCCTCGCGCCGTGACACTTCCTCGCGAATCAGGCGTTCAAGGTCGTCCACCAGCGTTGCGTTGTCCAGCTTCTGGTTGGGCTTTCCGGCCATATAGAACAGGTTTTTCGGTGTGCCACCGGTCAGACCGATATCCGCTACCTTTGCCTCACCGGGACCATTAACAATACAGCCGATAATGGCCACATCCATGGAGGTGTTCACATCCTCAAGCCGGGCCTCCAGATCATTCATGGTCTGGATAACATCAAAGTTCTGACGGGAACAACTTGGGCAGGCGATAAAGTTAATGCCGCGGCTGCGTAACCGAAGACTTTTGAGAATGTCGAAGCCGACTTTGATTTCCTGAACCGGATCGGCAGCAAGGGAAACCCGAATGGTGTCCCCAATGCCATCCATCAACAGCATGCCCAGGCCAATGGAGGACTTGACCGTACCAGAGCGGAATCCACCGGCCTCAGTAATACCCAGGTGCAGCGGTTGCTCAATCTGGGAGGCGATAAGGCGGTAGGCCGCGACGGTCATGAACACTTCAGACGCTTTCAGGCTGACCTTGAAGTCCTGAAAATCGTGTTTGTCCAGGATGTCGATATGACGCATGGCCGACTCTACCAGCGCTTCCGGCGTGGGCTCGCCGTATTTGCGTTGAAGCGCTTTTTCCAGTGAACCCGCGTTTACGCCGATCCTGATCGGAATGTTGCGGTCCCGGGCAGCACTGATTACCGCACTGACGCGATCGTCCCGGCCAATGTTACCGGGATTGATGCGCAGGCAGTCCACACCAAGCTCTGCAACTCGGAGCGCTATCTTGTAGTCAAAATGGATATCGGCCACCAACGGTAACGAGACCTGCTGGCGAATCTTGCCAAAGGCCTCAGCCGCCTCCATGGACGGAACCGACACCCGCACGATATCCGCTCCGGCCTCCTGGATAGCCTTGATCTGTGTGACTGTTGCGTCTACGTCGCAGGTATTGGTATTGGTCATGCTCTGCACCGCAATGGGCGCATCGCCGCCAACGGGAACATTACCTACCATGATCTGACGGGATTTACGTCTTTTGATCGGAGACTCTTGTTTCATGGGATTCAACCAGAAATCTTTGGGAAGAAAATTCTGCTCAGGGCTCGAGCGTAAACTCTGACCGGTTATTTACGACGCGAAAATTACCAAGACCCATCGGTTCGCCCTGAAATTCCAGGGACTCCACCGCGCTCATGGCGCCCACCACAACTCTGAGCGGTGGCTGTCCGCTCACCTCCAGGGCATCGCCCTCTCGGCGTAACGCACTGGCCAGCCGATTGCCCGCACCATCTGTGACCTGAATCCAGCAGTCGTCACTGAACGTCATGGCCAACCTCACGGTTTCAACCGGGTCCTCCATCACTTCAGACTCAGTCAGAGCGGGATCCGGGGATTGCGCAACAACGGGCGGCTGTTCCACCGAAGGCTGCTCTGACAGCAACTCTTCCTGGCCGAGGCTTCCACTGGCGGTCGGTTCGCTCAGAGCTTCAGTATCCGTCACAGCGCCGCTCTCTGTTTCAACGTTTCCGACTGAACCGGTGTCGGAATCCATCTGTTCCGGTTCGGCCGGCTGTTCAGCCTCTTCGCTAACGGAGGGCGCCTCTTCCAGTTTAGGACTGGCATCGCTAACGGCCTCGCCACTCTGTGCTTCCAGAGACTCCGAGATTCCGTCGGCATTACTTTGAACCGGCTCCGACACCGGTTTTACGAGATAGCTATACGCCAGAAAGCCAACTACCCCGAGGAATGCCAGCAACACAACCAGTTTGGCAATCTGCCGCTTGCGTTTTTTCTTGCGCTCGATATCAACCAGAGGATTGGACTGGTGCTCCTGCTCCCGCTGTTGACGCAGGGGCTCAAGTTCCGAGTCGAGCGCTGCAATCAGGGCGTCTGCATTCAGTTGCACCTGGCGGGCATAGGTTCGAACATACCCTTTGAGAAACAACTCGGTATCAACCTTGCTGTAATCCCCTTCCTCGATGGACTGGATTACCGAAGGGCGCAGGTGTTGCTGATCTGCAATGTCTGAAACGCTGAGCCCGAGCTTTTCCCGGGCGCGCCTTAGCTGCTGGCCAACCGAGGCCTCGGAAGCTGGCTGTGACTGCTCCTCACCGGTCATTGGCAATCAGTACCTTATATTGTTGATATTCGACAGATTCCGGATACTCGTTTCTGAGCAATAGTGCCAGGCTGGCTTCCTGATCCCTGTCCTGGAAATGCCGGGCAATCCGGATACCGGTATACAGACTCTCCGGTGAATGCGTCAACCGGGTATTGCGCTGTATCATGGTCTGAAGACGGCTGTAGTATCGAGAGGCCTGAGAAAAGTTATCCTGCTCAACCAGCACCCGAGAGAGGGACAACAGGGTGCGGGCTTCGCCCCGCGTAAGCTCCACGGCACGCCGATAGGCAGCTTCGGCCGATTCCAGCGACCCAAGCCGTTCTTCTGTCAGCCCGAGGTTATAAAAAACGGCTCCCCGGTCTTTGTACTCCGTATCACGTGAGGCTATCCGGAACTGGTCCCGGGCCTCCTCAAACCGTTTGAGGCTATACAGGAAAGCACCGTAATACACTCTTCCGCGGGTATAGTCTCCATCTGAGGCAATGGCATCCCGGAAGCTTTTTTCCGCCAGGCTTTCCTCACCCTCCGCGCTCAGCACCAGGCCCCGGGCAGCAAGTGCCGGTGCGCTTCGGCTGTCGATTTCTAACGCCCGCTCCAGGTGGTCACGGGCACGATCCAGATTCCCCTGACCAATGTAGGCAGTCGCCAGTTGAACATAATTGTTGAGGGCTTTCTGTCGGTCGGCTTCACGGCTGAACCGGCTATCGGTGGTGGTGACACAGCCCGATAACATGACCCCGATAACCAGAACCACAGTGGAAACGAGTTTCACGGTAACGTCCTTTGCCATCAACAAACACCTTCTCCTGTTGTCTCCACCCGACGGTTATCAGGGGTTGACCTGTTGTACTGCGATATAACGCTGGCTTCTGCGCGTGCGGTCTTCAACCCGCCCTACCAACTGGCCGCAGGCAGCATCAATGTCGTCACCGCGGGTAGTCCGGATCGTCGTGACGTAACCGGCCTCGTTGAGTACGGTCTGGAATCTCCGGGTTGCGTTCATGCTTGGCCGGCGGAAATCACTTTCCGGGAACGGATTAAACGGAATCAGGTTGATCTTGCACGGTAGCCCTTTCAGCAAAACAACCAGCTCCCGGGCGTGTTCGGGTTGATCATTCACGCCTTCAATTACCGTGTACTCAATCGTGGCTTTGCGCTTGTCCGGCAGCCGTGAAAGGTAGCGCCGGGTCGCAGCCAGCAGTTCGGCAATCGGATATTTCTTGTTCAGAGGAACCAGCTGGTTCCTCAATTCATCATTAGGTGCATGGAGTGAGATGGCCAGTGAAACATCGGTAACTTCACCGAGACGATCCAGTGCGGGCACCACACCCGATGTACTGAGCGTTACCCGACGCTTTGAAATGCCGTAGGCCAGATCCTCCATCATGAGATTCATGGCATCGACCACGTTCTCAAAATTAAGCAGGGGCTCGCCCATCCCCATCATCACCACGTTGGTGATAGGCCGGTCATTGGGATCGAACGGCATGAACGCCCGTCGTGCAACCCACACCTGGCCAATGATCTCGGCGGCCGTCAGATTGCGGTTAAAACCACGCTTGCCGGTGGAGCAGAAGGTACAGTCGAGACTGCAACCGATTTGCGAGGACACGCAGAGGGTTCCACGCTCGCCATCCGGAATCAGGACGGTTTCAACGCTGTTGCCGTTATCCATGCGCATGACCCATTTCCGGGTACCGTCTTTTGATGTCTCATCATAGACGACCTCGGGGCCACGAATCTCGGCAACTTCCTTGAGCTGTTCGCGCAGCGACTTGCTCATATTGGTCATTTGATCGAAGTCATCAACACCACGCTGATGCATCCACTGGAGAACCTGCTGGGCACGGAAACGCTTTTCCCCCAGGGTTTCAAAAAACGCCTCCAGTTTTGCCTTGGGCATTCCCAGAAGATTGACTTTTTCGGCGGCGCCCGTCATCACATAACCTCGATCAGATAACCAATTCAGGGGCACCCTGCCGGGCACCCCTGAAACAACAACCTCAGCCGCGCGGGCAGATTTCGTTGTCGTTGAAGAAATAAGCCACTTCACGCTCAGCGGAGGCAGCAGAGTCAGAACCATGGACAGCGTTAGCGTCGATGGAGGAAGCAAAATCCGCACGAATTGTGCCAGCTTCCGCTTCTTTAGGGTTGGTAGCACCCATCAGCTCACGATTCTTCAGGATAGCGCCCTCGCCTTCCAGCACCTGAACCACAACCGGGCCAGAGGTCATAAATGCAACCAGATCATTAAAGAACGGGCGCTCTTTGTGCTCGGCGTAAAAGCCCTCAGCCTGCTCCTGAGTAAGGTGCATCATCTTGGCAGCAACGATTTTCAGGTCCGCCTTCTCGAAACGGCTGTAGATTTCGCCGATCACGTTCTTGGCGACTGCGTCGGGCTTGATAATGGAGAGCGTGCGCTCGTTTGCCATGGTATTTCTCCAGTTAGTTCAGGGTTGAAAATTCAGAGGTGGGATTATACGCAGTCAGGGTGCAACTGCCTACCGCACCGAGCGAAGTCGCTCCACAACTTCAACAATCTGGGAACAGGCAAATGCAACCTCCTCTTCGGTGGTGAACCTGCCAAAGGAGAACCTGAGCGCCCGGTGAGCCAGCTCATCGCTGACGCCTATTCCTCGCAATACATAAGAAGGCTCGACCGTTGCTGAAGCGCAGGCGGAGCCCGAGGACACCGCAAGGTTGCGAAGGCCGAGCATCAACGACTCGGCTTCAACACCCTCAAACGACAGATTGACAATACCTGGCACACGATGTTCCCGACTGCCATTAAAGTGAACTCCGTCAAGCCCCTCAAGCCCGTCCAGGAACGCCGCGCGCATCTGTTCCAGTTTACTTATTTCGGCATCAAGCCCGGTACGTGCCAGCTCGAAGGCCCGCCCCATGCCCACGATCTGATGCGTGGCCAGTGTGCCCGATCGCATGCCGCGCTCATGTCCGCCGCCATGCATCTGTGCTGCAATGCGAACCTCCGACGCTCGCCGGACATACAGCGCCCCTACGCCTTTCGGGCCATAAACCTTGTGAGCCGAAAGAGAGAGCAAATCCACCTCAAGATCCGCAACATCCACTGGCAGCTTGCCGGCGGCCTGGGCGGCATCAACATGAAACAGCACGCCACGCTTTCTCAAGCACCGGCCGATTGCGCGGATGTCGGTCAGCGACCCAAGCTCATTGTTGACCATCATCAGGCTGACCAGGGCCGTATTATCCCGAAGGGCGGATTCGACAGACTCAACGGACACCCTGCCATCAACTCCCGGTTCCAGCCAGGTAACCTCAATGCCCTGCTGCTCCAGCCACTTACAGGTATCAATGACAGCCTTGTGCTCAATGCGGGATGTCACGATATGGGGATTATCGCGTAGCTCCGCCACACCCTTGATGGCAAGATTGTCAGATTCCGTGGCTCCGGAAGTCCAGACAATCTCCCGGGGGTCTGCGTGGATCAGATCCGCCACCTGTCGACGAGCATTTTCAACGGCGGCTTCGGCCTGCCAGCCATAACCATGAGAGCGGGAAGCCGGATTGCCAAACACCCCATCCAGGGTCAGGTACTTCATCATGTCTTCAGCAACGGCGGGATCAACGGGCGTCGTCGCCGCATAGTCCAGATAGACGGGCTTTTTCATAGGCAAAAGAGGTCGGGTTATCAGGCCGTGGCCTGGTCAGTCAGTCTTTGGGTATTGATAGCGTCGGCACTTTCATCAGACTGCTTGCGGTTCTGACGATCAGCCACTTGCCGGATTTCGTGTTTGCGCATCAGATCCCCGAGACTGATTTCACTCAGGAATTGATGAATCTGGTCACTGAGATCAGACCAGAGATGGTGGGTGAGGCATTTCTCGCCGTTCTGGCAGTCACCTTTGTTACCGCAACGCGTAGTATCAAGGGACTCACTCACAGCGTCGACCACTTCGGCCACGAAAACCTCATCTGCGGAGCGGCTCAGGCGATAACCGCCACCGGGACCACGTACACTTACCACCAATTTCTGCCTGCGCAGTCGAGAGAACAGCTGCTCCAGGTAAGAAAGGGATATTTCCTGTCGGGCTGAAATATCCGCCAGACTCACCGGCCCCTGCCCTGCATGCAGCGCAAGATCCAGCATTGCCGTAACGGCATAGCGGCCTTTCGTGGTCAGTTTCATAACCTCAGCCCCAATGATGGGATTGAATCTCGATTCACTGGAGCGAGTATGAATTGACCAACTAAAACAGTCAAGTATTCAGCCACGCTCCCGCTCATCAGACTCATCGCGAACGCAGTCGAAATCCTCATCATGCAAGGGAGGCAGCTCGCCATTCTGATACTCGGCGTTCACCTTGCGAAGCGCCTTGCACATATTCTCAATCCGATCATCCACCGCATGCATGTGGTCCAGCAAAGCTCGGACGGACCTTGCGACCGGGTCCGGCATTTCCTCGGTTACGCCGTAGGCGTCGAAGCCCATACGCTCCTCCATCTCCTTGCGGCGCACGTCGTCTTCACCTTTACGCTTGACGATGACCCTGCCCGGGATGCCTACCACGGTTGCGCCAGGCGGAACCGCCTTAGTTACCACAGAGTTGGAGCCGATCTTCGCACCCTCACCCACTTCAAATGGCCCAAGAATCTTTGCGCCGGCACCCACTACCACACCATTACCGATGGTTGGATGCCGCTTGCCCTTGTTCCAGCTGGTGCCGCCAAGCGTCACGCCCTGGTAGAGCGTGACATCGTCTCCAATCACCGTGGTTTCACCAATCACCACACCCATGCCATGGTCGATAAAGAAGCGGCGACCAATGGTTGCGCCAGGATGAATCTCGATACCGGTAAACCATCTCGCCAGCGTAGAAATCGTCCGCGCCAGCCACTTCAGCCCCATGCTCCACAGCCAGTGGGAGAAGCGGTGAAACAACAGCGCGTGCAATCCCGGGTAGTTGGTCAACACTTCAAAGGTGTTCCTGGCCGCCGGATCCCGGTGAAATACGCTTTTTACATCTTCCCGTAAACGCTCAAACATGATGTTATTCCTGCCCCTCATCCACGGCGCCAGCCGCTGTCGTTTTCCTGCCCACCCCTTCGCGGGCACCGGCGGCCTTCTGAACCGATGTCAGAATACCCCGGAGAATATTGATTTCCATCTGGTCCAGCTTTGCCCGCTGAAACAACCGGCGCAACCGTGTCATCAACTGCCTGGGGTTCTCCCGGCGATGAAAATCCACATCCTGCAATACCTGTTCAAGGTGCCCGAAAAACCCCTCTACATCATTCACCGTTGCGGGCGGTACATCCCAGCCGCGATCCCCGGGTTGAACCATGGACTCAAGGTAGGGACTGCTTTCCACCTCTTCAAGCCCACGAAGATAATGCATCCTCAATTCATAACAAACCACCTGCACCGCCATTGCCAGATTCAGTGAGCTGTAGTCCGGGTTCGAGGGAATATGGATGTGATAATGGCAGCGCTGAAGCTCTTCATTGGACAACCCATTGCTCTCACGCCCGAACACCAGGGCGACTGGACCACGAGCACTGTTTTCCGCCGCGGTGACGGCAGCCTGGGGCGGGGAAATAACGGGCCAGGGGACCTTCCGCCCGCGTGCGCTGGTACCCATCACCAGGACACAGTCTGACAACGCCTCATCAAGACTGGAAACTACCTGAGCCCGATCCAGCACATCCGACGCCGATGAAGCCCGGGCATAGGAGGCTTCGTCCGGAAACGACTTTGGATTCACCAGCCAGAGATTTCCAAGCCCCATGTTTTTCATGGCGCGGGCGACGGCGCCGATATTGCCCGAGTGGGTAGTTTCCACCAGGACGATGCGAACCTGATCATTGTAGGTATCAGTGCTTTCCACCGGCAGCGCGGGCTTGTTCATGGTCATCGGGCCTGTTACTTCAAGAAAAGTGATAAAAGAGCGGCATGATACCAGAATTACCGGCCGACCTGCTCTCCGGAAATGCCGCAACCCCGTGGTATCCGTGCTTTTGCTAAGCCAAAAAACGTACAAGGCGGGGCAGTTTTTGCTATCATGGCCGGCCTTCACACACCCGGATAATGAACACTCAGATGCAACCAGCAATTAAAATGGCCCTGCGCGTTGCCCGCCAGGGATCTGACTACCTGAAAGCTCATTTCGAGCGCCAGGAGCCTAACGGTAAGGATGAGTCCGAACGCCACCGGCAACTGGAGCGAGTGGAGCAGTCCATTTACGACAACTTCACCGAACAACTGGAAAAGGCCTACAAGGATCATGTGATCGCGCCTCTGGGCGAGTCCGACGCCGGCAACCACGATAAAAGCTGGCACATATTCCCGGTTCTCGGCCGCGACAATTTTGTGCGAGGCATTCCCGAATTTGTTCTTGCCCTGGCCCAGAAAAAGAACAACCGCACCGAAAACCTGCTACTGGTTAACCCGATTACCGGCGAAGAGTACTCTGCCAGCCGAGGCCACGGCGCTGTCCTGAACAGCCGCCGCGTGCGCACGTCCGAAGTAAAAGTGCCCGCCAAGGCAGCACTGGCCACCAACCTCCTCGACCAGGCCCGCCAGGGCGATGACCCCATGATCTGGGGCGAGATGGCAGCCGTCCTGGCTCGCGACACCGCCATGTTCCGCACCTCGGGCTGCGTGACACTGGATATCGCGCGAGTGTCTGCTGGCCTGCTGGATGCGGCCGTGATCTTCCGACCACAGGCAGCAGATTTTGATCTGGGCGTAACACTGGCCATGGAGTCTGGCGCCCTGACCGGCGACTTCTCCGGCAACCCCGCGGTTGGAGCCGCCAGACAACTGGTCGTCGCCAATCCAAAGTTGTTCCGGGAACTGCTCAAAACGCTGCACCCCTTCCGGGGTCGACTGCCGCGTTAAGAAAGACAGGGCCACAAAAAAACCGCCACTCCTTACGGATGGCGGTTTTTTTTGTGGCCTGGAAAAGACCCGGAGCTTACATCCGGTTCAACCACTCCGGCGGCTGCTCCTCTTCTTCCTCACCGGTACCCTCTTTCGCGGGAACCATCAGATCTTCGCGGGTCACGCCCATCACCATCAACATATTCGCGGACACGTAGATGGACGAATAGGTACCGACAACAACACCGATAATCAGGGCAAGCGCAAAGTTATTGATCGCTTCGCCACCCAGGAAATACAGCGCCAGCAATACAACCAGCGTGGTACCAGAAGTATTAATGGTTCGGGTAATGGTCTCGTGGATCGACTGGTTGATAATGTCCCAGGCCTCACCTACGCGCATTTTTCTGAAATTCTCCCGAATCCGGTCAGCAACAACGATGGTATCGTTCAGGGAATACCCGATAACCGCCAGCAACGCCGCCAGCACCGTCAGGTCGAAGGTCCACTGAAACAGCGCGAACACCCCCAGCACAATGATGACGTCGTGCGCCAGAGGAATCACCGAGGCGATACCAAACTTGAACTGGAAGCGCATACCCACGTAGATCAGTACCACCGCGAGGGCGATCAGCAGCCCCAGCCCACTGTCTTCTTTGAGCTCTTCGCCCACCTGAGAACCGACAAATTCAGAGCTGACCAACTCAAGGTCAGCTCCGTCCGCCGCCAGCACGCCGGCCACTTCCAGCGCCAGTTCGTCATTCCCGGCCTCTGCCATCCGGATCAGTACCGTAGTATCGGCTCCGAAATTCTGAACCGCAAACTGCTCGTACCCCGCCTCGGTAAGGGTGTTTCTGATTCCGTCCAGGCTAGGAGCTTCAGCGTATTCGAGCTCCACCGAGGTTCCCCCGGTAAAGTCCATACCCAGATTCAGGCCACGCACCCCCAACAGCGCAATGGAGACCACCACCAAAACAATAGAAAGTACGGAAGCTATCTTCCGCAAGCCCATGAAATCAAACGGCTGCTTTTCCATATCAGGCATTTTCAAGCTTCCCCCCGATGGACAATTTCTCGACCCTGCGACCGCCATAAACCAGATTCACTATGCCGCGGCTCACCATCAGGCCCGAGAACATGGAAGTGAGAATACCGATACACAGGGTAACTGCGAAGCCCTTCACCGGTCCGGAGCCCATGGCAAACAGAATGACGGCAACCAGAAGGGTTGTGATATTGGCATCGAAAATCGACACAAAGGCGCGACCATAACCGGCATTAATGGCGCTTTGTGGCGGCACACCCGCCTTCAGCTCTTCCTTGATACGTTCAAAGATCAGAACGTTCGCATCAACGGCCATACCCACCGTAAGAACGATACCCGCGATACCCGGCAACGTCAGCGTGGCAGATAGGATTGACATGCATGCAACCAGCAACATCAGGTTAAGCGTCAGCGCAACATTGGCCACCAATCCGAAGCCGCGGTAGAACACCAGCATGTAAAGCAACACCAGCCCGAAGCCGAGCATCACCGACATCATCCCGGCATCGATATTCTTCTGCCCCAGGCTTGGCCCGATGGTGCGCTCCTGCACAAAGTACATGGGCGCAGCCAGAGCACCGGCCCTCAGCAGCAGTGCGAGCTCAGCCGCTTCGGGGATGGAATCCAGACCAGTAATCCGGAAGCTGCTCCCCAGCGCTGACTGCACTGTCGCCAGGCTGATAATGCCTTTTTCCACGACCCGGTTTTCAGTTTCAACGATTTCTCCGTTAACTTCCCGGGTCTCGGTTTCGGTGCGGTATTCAATGAACAACACTGCCATACGGCGGCCGATGCTATTGCGAGTCGCCCGATTCATCAGGTCACCACCAACGGAGTCCATGGTGATATTGACCTGCGGCTGGCCATTCTCATCGAACGCCTGCTGGGCATTGGCAACGTTGTTACCAGTGGCAATCACATCCCGCTCAAGACGAGCGGTACGCTGTGGATTATCCCGGAAAGGAAACTGTTCGGTCTCGGCGGACGGCGCATCCTGCCGAGCTTCCATCCGGAATTCCAGGTTAGCCGTCGCGCCAAGTACACGCTTGGCCTGAGCGGTATCCTGTACACCTGGCAGCTCTACAATAATGCGGTCTGCCCCCTGACGCTGAACCAGCGGCTCGGCCACGCCCAGTTCATTCACCCGGTTGCGGATGGTGGTCAGGTTCTGTTCAAGAGCGTATTCCTGGATGTTCCGAACTTCTGCTTCGGACAGTGTCAGCGTCAGCAGAAACTCTTCACCTTCTGTTGTCTCATCCAACAGGAACTCGTTGTACTGATCGCGAACCAGCTCAAACGCCTCGCTACGTGCAGCTTCGTCACGGAAGCTCAGTACAATGCGGGCCTGATCCTCAATGTCGCCACCGCGGTAGCGGATGCGCTCTTCCCTCAGCTCTCGCTTGATCTGACCAGACAACGCTTCCAGACGCTGATTCAAAGCCGTTTCCATATCCACCTCCAACAGGAAGTGAACACCACCACGTAAATCTAGCCCCAGTTTCATTGGGCCTGCTCCAAGGCTACGCAGCCAGCCCGGCGTTGACGGCGCCATATTCAGGGCCACCAGGTATTCGTTGCCAAGAGCCGCCTGAACAGCGGGGCGTGCCCGCAGCTGGTCATCGGAGCTGGTGAGGCGGATCAGCGCGTCACGCTCTTCCAGCAGGCTTGATTTTACTTCGATACCTTCCTGCTCAAGCTTGGCAAGGGCGCGATCAAGCACTCGCTGCTCAACTTCAGTGCTGCCACGGGCGCCGGTGATCTGGATAGCGTAATCGTCAGGGAAAAAGTTCGGTAAGGCGTAGATAAAACCAATCACCAGTGCAAACACGATGACCAGGTTTTTCCAGAGAGGATACTTGTTCAGCATGAGAATCCTTCGAGCCGGCAGACGTGCCGGTCTTGGTGTTTCAGCCAGTCAGAAAATGAACAGGCGCATCTTGGATGCGCCTGGAAACCAGCTCAGATGTCCTTGAGAGTGCCTTTCGGCAGAGCCGCAGCAACGGCAACTTTCTGAACCTTCATTTCAACGTTATCTGCAACTTCCAGAACAATGAAGTCGTCGGTCACTTTGGTAATCTTGCCAGCAACGCCGCCAGAGGTAACCACTTCATCACCCTTGTTAAGGCCGGACATCAGCGCCTTGTGCTCTTTTGCACGCTTGGACTGCGGACGCCAGATCAGGAAATAGAAAATCAGGATGAAGCCGGCGAAGAAGATGATCTGACCCATAACGCTCATTCCCTGGGCACCCGCTTCCTGAGCCGAGGCCAGAGCAGGCATCAGAGACAGCAGGCCAGCGATGAGCAATTTGACTGATTTCATTCAGGTTCTCCGTTTATTGACAGATTTAAAGCAAAATTTGTTCAGGAATCGCCCAGAGGCGGAACGGTTTCGCCCCGTAAGGCATAGAATTCGCTTACAAAGTCCGACAATGTACCTGCTTCAATGGCCCCACGCAATCCACTCATCAGGTTCTGATAGAACCTCAGGTTATGAATGGTATTGAGCTGCGAACCGAGCATTTCTCCGCACTTATCAAGATGATGCAGGTAGCTCTTGGAAAAATGCTTACAGGTATAGCAGTCACAACGCTCGTCCAGCGGTCCGGTGTCGTGACGGTTTTTGGCATTGCGGATTTTGACAATACCGGTGGAGGTAAACAGATAGCCATTGCGTGCATTACGGGTTGGCATCACACAGTCGAACATATCGACACCGCGGCGCACCGCCTCAACGATATCCTCAGGGCGACCAACGCCCATCAGGTAGCGTGGCTTGTCTTCCGGCATCTTTGGCGGCAGATGATCCAGGATCCGGATCATGTCTTCTTTCGGCTCGCCCACCGACAGGCCGCCAATGGCATAGCCATCGAAACCAATCTTTTCCAGGCCCTCCAGGGACTGATCCCGGAGCGACTCATACATGCCGCCCTGCACGATGCCAAACAGCGCCGCCGGATTGCCCTCATGGGCCCTCTTACTGCGCTCGGCCCAGCGCAGCGAGAGCTCCATGGACTCTTTCGCCTGCTTTTCCGTTGCCGGGTACGGCGTGCATTCGTCGAAAATCATCACGATGTCAGAGCCCAGATCACGCTGAACCTGAATCGCGATTTCCGGTGACAGCTCGACTTTGGAGCCATCAACCGGAGACCGGAAAGTCACACCCTGCTCGGTAATCTTGCGCATCTCGCCCAGGCTGAAAACCTGGAAACCGCCGGAATCCGTCAGAATTGGCCCCTGCCACTGGGTGAAGTCGTGCAGATCGCCGTGGGCTTTCACCACCTCTGTGCCGGGGCGCAACATCAGGTGAAATGTATTGCCCAGAATAATATGTGCACCGATTTCCTCGATGTCCCGGGGCAGCATTCCCTTAACAGTGCCATAGGTGCCAACCGGCATGAATGCCGGAGTCTCCACCACACCTCGGGGAAAGGTCAGTCGGCCACGACGGGCCTTGCCATCTTCTCCGAGTTTCTCGAAGGACATAAAACAGGATTCACTCACTGTGATTCTCCACGGGATTCGGTTTGATGTGGCTCGGCGGAATCCGTTCCCAGCATCATGCCCCGGCTGGGCTCCTGCGCGGTAAGAAACATGGCGTCGCCGTAGCTGAAAAACCGGTACTTTTGCTCCACCGCCTCGCGATAGGCTGACATGATGTTGTTATAGCCTGCAAACGCGCTGACCAGCATGATCAGTGTGGACTCCGGCAAATGGAAATTAGTGATCATGGCGTCCACGGTCTGGAAACGGTAGCCAGGGTAGATGAATATATCCGTGTCGCCCCGGAACTCCTGCAAACGCCCTGCCCGGCTGGCCGACTCCAGGGAGCGGACGGAAGTGGTACCCACGGCAACGACCCGGCCACCCCGAGCGCGGGCTTCATTAACGGCCTTTACCGTCTCTTCCGGCACATGGGCGATTTCACTGTGCATGACATGATCTTCGATCTTGTCGACCCGTACCGGCTGAAAGGTGCCAGCGCCAACATGCAACGTAACGTATGCAAACTCAATGCCCTTCGCTTTCAGGGCAGAAAGCACGACATCATCAAAATGTAGCCCGGCAGTGGGTGCGGCCACGGCGCCCGCCTCCTTGGCATATACGGTCTGATAGCGCTCACGATCCGACTGCTCATCTTCCCGCTCCATATAAGGCGGCAAAGGCATGTGACCGATACGCTCCAGCACATCCAGAAACGCCTCATCGCCTTCATAGACGAAATGAAAGAGCGCATCTTTCCGCGCCAGCATTCGCAGTGCGGCTCCATCTTCCAGCAATAGTCGCTGGCCTTCCCTGGGAGATTTGGAAGAACGGGTATGGGCGAGCAATTCCTTTTCACCCAGTAAACGCTCAACCAGTATTTCCACTTTGCCACCGGTTTCCTTCTGGCCAAACAGTCGGGCCGGAATAACACGGGTATTGTTGAATACCAGTAGGTCCCCGGGCTGGAGCAGGTCCGGAAGGTCAGTAAACTTCAGATGAGTGGTCTGGCCGGAAAGGCCGTCAAGACTGAGCAGGCGTGAGGCACTGCGTTCTTTAAGCGGATAACGGGCGATAAGCTCGTCCGGCAGATCAAAATGAAAATCGGAGACGTTCATGGGCCGGGCTATTCACGATGCCGCAGGTTGCGGCCTATAAGTGGTAGCGGCGGGCGGACTCGAACCGCCACGGGTTTTACCCCAACGGATTTTGAATCCGTCGTGTCTACCAATTTCACCACGCCGCCATCGGAGAGTGGGAGGGATTATACTGAGCCAGAGCCCGAAAGCAACCAGCCGGCAGGCAAAAATCACCCGCCGGCACAGTGAATTAGAGTCGATCGAACAGGGACAGCTGAGAAACCTGCGCAAACGACTGCTGAGCGGCCTGCAATACGAAGCTCTGGAAACTGAGGTTGCTGATGGCCTCGGCGTAGTCGACATCCTGTAGCTGGGAACGAATCTCTTTGGTGTAGAGTTCCGAATCCTCAAGAAACGCGGTGGTGGACTCCACTGCGTTGAGCCGGCCACCAAGCTCGGTTTGCTTCAGAATGATCGACTCCTGGGCGTTATCGAGATTGACCAGGGTTTCAGCGATCAGCGCATCGTACTCGGCACTGCTCTTGGGCGTTGTTTTGGAAATTCCGTCCAGGCCGGCAATCAGGTTCTCGATGGTGCCGAATACAGACTGTTTATCGTTCACGCCCAATGTAAACGTATCGCCATCCTGCGCATCGTTGATTGTTAATTTCACCCCTGCAACCTGAAACTCGTCACCAACCAGGGCGCCCACTGGCTCAACGGCCAAAGGATAGGTGGTTCCACCTCGGGTATAGGAGGCTGATATTTCCAGGTCGCCCGCTCCATTGGCGGTGACGGCGATATCAAAATCGTCAGGCACCCTGGGGCTGAAAGCGTCTGCCATATCCTTGGGTGCAACAAACTCGAGATCGGATATATATCCATCCACAGAGGTTGATCCTTTAGCGAAAACCCCTTTGGCTACGTCTACGAAGATGCCTTTACCGTGATCGCTGATGGGAACGGTCACACCGTCATCAATTTCCAGAACCCGCTGCCCTTCGTCTCCCTGGTAAACCCATTTGCCATCGTCATTCTGGGCAAAGGCGGGAGTGCTGCCCTGGAAGCCACTGAAGATATACTCTCCTGACGCATCCCGGGTATTGGCAATATTGGCGAGCTGACCCAGACGCTCCTTGAGTTCGGCAGAGATGGACTGCCGATCATTGGCAGACAGAGAACCATTACCGGCCTGAACTGTCAGCTCCCTCACCCTCTGGATAATGTCCACGGCGCTGGCCAGGGTGCTTTCTTCCTGCTTCAGCCGGTTATCGGCAAGATTGGCATTCCGACCATAGGTTTCCGAACGCTGAAGCTCCTGGTCAAGCTTCAGAATGCGAGCGGCCGCCACCGGATCATCCGACGGTTTGTTCACTTTCTTACCGGTCGATAGCTGCTGCTGCGTATCAATCAGGTTGCTGTTGATGTCCTGCAGACGATTAATGCCGCCGGAGAAAATCTGTTGTGATGATATTCTGATCATGTGACATCACCTCGCCTTAACGGAAGCTCTGCAGCAATGTGTTAAAAAGATCCTGCGCCACAGACATAACCTGGGCCGATGCGTTGTACGCAGCCTGGTACTGAATCAGCTTGCCAGCCTCTTCGTCCAGATTGACGCCCGAGACCGATTCTCGCTGATTGGTGGACTGCTCCAGCAGCGTTGCGCCGGCATCTTTATCCAACTGGCTCTGGCGGGTTTTCACCCCGATATCCTCGACCAGGCCGGCATAGCCCTCAGTAAAGTTCTGGGAACCGCCATTAAGGGTATTCTTGGTACCAAGGGCCGCCATCAGCTCGGCGTTCCGGTTATCAGAAACGCCGTTGCGGTTGAAGTCGATGGTGAATACATCACCGTCTGCGGGCTCACCGGTTATCTCGAAAACGAAACCCCGATACTGACCATTGGATTCGTCTTCCGGACGAGTACTGAAAATCTGATTGATCTTCTGGGGATCATAGACATCCGGTGTTCCATCCCCATCGTTGTCCACCGCGGCACTGGTAAACAGTACGCCGCTATCGTTGGCAACGTCATAGGTAATATTGCCCGCACCATCATTACTGAAGGTTACGGTAATCGGACCATCTGCAAACTGACCGGAATTCTGGAAGTCATCCAGCAAAGCACCGGTATTGGGATTACGGACATTAAGCATGTTGCCCTGGTTGATCGTGCCGGTGCCCAGATTGCCATCATCGGAACTCGCACGAACGGGGCTGGCAAAAGCAAGATCCTCCTCCCGCCGAATGTTCAATTGCATGTTTTCGGCAGCATTGCGACTGGGCTGAATCAGGTACTTGTCACCTGCATTGAATTCGCCACCTTCAACACGAATGTTAAAGCCCGGCATGTTGATTTCAGACTGCACCGGGTCTGGAAGCCGGCCCTGTTTGACCGTGTCGCCCGAGATGGTATCGATCAACTCGTAGCTGCGCCCATCACCACTGAACTGCAGCTCCCAGGTACCCGCCGGCAACTGGGAACTGTCGGTAATCTCAACGGCCAGTTGGCCGGTGGTGGTGCGGTCGTTATTGCCGTTCGGCACCACCCGGCTGCGTTGTACGGCGAGGCTGTTCACATCGCTGAAGAAGTTACCGCCGAGATCGCCTTCGAGGTCCATCCCGATCTCATGCTGATGGTTTATGGCCGAGGAGATGGCAATCGCCAGCCGGCCGAGCTCATCGAAGGCGGGCTTCAGGGCCATTTCATCAAAGGCACGCAAGCCACCCAGTTTTCCGCCCTGAATCTGTTCATCCACCAGCAGGGTGCGCCCACCACTGGAGAGCGTAAATTCCAGCCGCGTGGGATCTTCCGCACTGCTTCGGGTCGCAAATTCTGCGGCATTGGCGCCGGTAACCAAAGCCAGACCGTTAGACAGGGACACATTCACCTGGCTGCCTTCAACTTCCGTTACCCGAATGCTCACCAGCTCAGACAACTGGCGCAACTTCTCGTCCCGCTTATCCATCAGCTCCAGGGGCTCCTTGCCCTGGGCCAGGCCCGGAGATTCAGAAATAGCCAGGTTCAGTTCAGCGATACTCTTCAGCAGAGTATTGGCATCTTTCACGCCCTGCTGCATCTGGGTTTTTACCGATTCGCGCTGCTGGATGAACTCCTGGTTCAAGCCCTGAAAGCGATTCACCAGTTGCTGGGCTTCGCTCAGCACCAGCTGGCGTTGTGGTAACGACGTAGGGTCTTCCGCGGCATTCTGCATAGCCGAGAAAAAGTTGTTCAGAGCTTTGTTCAAACCGGTGTCTTCGCCGCCTAACAGGTTATCCAGCCGCGTGAGTTCGGCGTTGAAAGCATTCTGCTCGCCAAACAGTGTGCTGTCCTCACGTAACTGCTGACTCAGATAGGCATCTGCCAGCCGGCGGATATTAGCGACGGATACGCCACTGCCGATGGTCCCTGCACCTGTACGCCGCCCTTCCTGGGTCTCGAACTGGACCTCCTGGCGGCTGTAACCCGGAGTGTTTGCGTTGGTTATGTTATTTGCAGTGGTGTTGAGCGCCGCCTGGTGCCCCAATACCCCACTCAGACCAATACCGATCAAGCCCGCCATGATCTGTTACTCCTTTACTCTGCCACTGCCCATAGACAGTGTCATCAGAGAATCACGATTCATGATCCGACGGATCTTGGCTCCGTATTCCGGATCGGTTGCATAACCCGCTTCCTGCAGTTTCTCGGCAAATACTTCTGGCTGATCTGCCGATGACAGAACATCGCGGTAACGGGGATTGTTTTGCAGGAAGTCAACGTAGTCCCGGAAGCTGGCTTCATAGTCCGGATAGGCCCGGAAATCTGCCCGTTCCTTCATCGCCACGCCACCCCGGAATTCGGTAGTGGTAATGCTCACAGCGTCACCGCTCCAACGACTGTCTGCCTTGATGCCAAACAGGTTGAAACTCGGCTGCGAACCATCGCCTTTGATCATGTGTTTGCCCCAACCGGTTTCGAGCGCCGCCTGGGCAATCATCAGGCGCGGATCAATGCCGGTCTCCTTTCCGATCTGCTCTGCGAACGGCATCAGCTGCTCAACAAAATGCTCTGGCGACTCAAATACCTCCGGCAGCTTGCCGGGTTTCTGCGCTGGCTCTGCTTTTACCTTCGCAGCTACATCCGCCACCTCTGCCATTCGCTCCGGCAACTCTCTGGAAATCGCCGGCATACTGCGGTCGTAGTCGGTAATGGCACCCTTGTGACCCGCCAGTTTCTCTCCATCCTCATCGAGCCCCGGAATCTGTTGACTCAGTTGCCGGACCAGCGCTTCCGCCAGCCCGGTACCGGTACCACCGGCCATACTCAAGCTGATCTGGCTGTCGAACATATCCCGGTACATCTGGCTTTCATTGCTGTTCAGGTAGTTTCCCTCGGCAAATACCTCACCTGCCTTGCGCATGGATTTGAGCATCTCTGACAGGAACAGGCTCTCGAACTGCTTCGCAACCTGCTCCAGTGCAGCCTGCTTGTCAGTTCGAGCCTGGGTCTTCAGCGCATTCAGACCACTGAAATCGGTGTAGACCTGGGCTTGCTGTAATCTTGGATCCTGCATGGCGATACCTAGATCACAATCAATTCGGCACGAAGCGCGCCAGCCTGTTTGAGTGCTTCAAGCACCGCCATCACATCGCCTGGCGCCGCCCCTACCTGGTTTACAGCCTGAACAATTTCGTTAAGCGTGGTTGCCGGGCCGAACTGGAACATCCGTGCCGGGTCTTCCGTCACAGCGATCTGGGTATTCTGCTGAACGGCTGTATCACCCTGAGCCAGAGGATTGGGCTGCACCACCTCGGGGTTTTCCTGAATAGTCACGGTCAGGTTGCCATGGGTAATGGCAGCCGGGCTTACTTTTACATTCTGGCCGACCACGATGGTACCGGTGCGGCTATTGATCACCACTCTTGCGGCTTCCTGAGCCGGATCGACCTCAATGTTCTCCAGAATGGACAGAAAACTGACTCTCTGTGATGGGTCCCTGGGTGCCCGCACCGATATAGAAGTGGCATCGTGTGCATAAGCCATGTCCGGGCCCAGACGACCATTAATCGCCTCAACCACACGGCGGGCCGTGGTAAAGTCGGAACGCAGCAGATTGAAGGTGATGGTATCGCCCCGGTTGAACGGCGATTCCACCTCTCGCTCAATGGTAGCGCCGTTGGGAATTCTGCCGACGCTGGGTACGTTCACGGTAATCCGGGAACCATCCTGGCCCTGGGCGCCAAAACCGCCCACCACCAGGCTGCCCTGCGCCATGGCATAAACCTGACCGTCTGCGCCTTTCAACGGTGTCATCAACAAGGTTCCACCACGCAGGCTATCGGCATTTCCGATGGATGAAACCGTGATGTCCAGCTCCTGCCCGGCCTTGGCAAAGGCCGGCAAAGTCGCGCTTACGGTTACGGCCGCCACATTGGCCAGTTTCGGGTTCACACCATCCGGCAAGGTTATTCCGAACTGGTTCATCATGTTGCGGAAGGTCTGGTTGGTAAACGGCGCTTTGTCGCCGGTACCGTCAAGACCGACCACCAGGCCATAACCAATCAACTGGTTATTGCGCACACCTTTCACCTTGGCCAGGTCTTTCAGGCGGTCAGCCATCACCGGCGCCACACACAGGGCCGTAAGGGCAAAAACAGCAATCAGTTTGCGGATCATAGCGGCCACCACTCACTGTTAAAGAAGCGAGCCAGCCAGCCCATCTGGTTGGCCTGGTCAAAATCACCGGTACCGCCGTAGGCAAACCGGGCATCTGCAACACGATTGGAGGCGACGGTATTATCCGGCTGGATATCCTGTGGCCGAACCAGACCGGTCAACCGGATGTATTCATCCCCATTGGTGAGAGACAACCACTTCTCGCCGCGGACACGAAGCACACCATTAGGCAGAACCTCGGTGACCGTTACGGTAATACTGCCAGCCAGGCTGTTGCTCTGGTCAGCTTCGGCGGAGCCTTCAAAGTCCCGCTCAAAATTGGCAGAAGCGTTCAGGCCGATATTTGTCTTTCCAAAGATGCTCGGTTCCGGAATGCTCAGTTCCTGATCCTTGGTAATGGAGGTTTCAGCGTTCTTGCTGGCGCTGGTGGATTCCTGCAGCAATACCGTGAGCACGTCACCCACGTTGAGTGCCTTGGTATCGCCGTACAGATTGTAATTCCTGGACACCTGATAAATTGCCCCGGAATCCGGGTCGCGCTGCATCATCGATTGAGCACGAACCGGAGCGTAGGCCGGATCGTCCGGCATAGCCCGGGGGCGAGACATGGCGGTGCATCCCTGCAGCACAATCAGCACACCCACCAGTGCCAGGGTGGCCAGCCGTTCAGTGTGTAAACTGCGTTGAATGCGTTTCATGGCTTAACCGATATTGTTGGTGATGAACTGAAGCATCTGGTCTGTGGTCGAAACCACCTTGGAGTTCATTTCATAGGCACGCTGGGTCGTAATCATGTTCACCAGCTCTTCCACCACCTCTACGTTGGAGGATTCAATGGTGCCCTGTTCAATGGACCCGAGACCTGCAAGTCCGGCTTCACCTTCAGCCGGATCACCACTGGCATTGGTCTGCTTGAACAGATTATTACCGATGGCCTGCAAGCCCTGCGGGTTGATGAAGTCCACCAGGGTGATCTGGCCGAGGTTGACGGGCGCAGCCTGGTCATCGGTAATAGCGGTGACCGTCCCATCTTTGCCAATGGTGATATTGGTGGCGTTCTCCGGCACATTGATATTCGGCTGAAGCGGAAAGCCATCCGGTGTGACCACATCGCCGTCAGAGTTCAGCTGAAACTGGCCATCCCGGGTATAGGCGATCTGTCCGTCCGGCATCTGAATCTGAAAGAATCCCCGGCCATTCACCGCCATATCCAGAGGCTGTTCAGTGATCTGCAGGTTGCCCTGGCTGAATTGCTTGGCAGTGCCAACAATCCGGACCCCGGTCCCGAGCTGCAGGCCAGAGGGCAACTGCGTGTTCTCAGTGCTCTGCCCGCCGGGCTGACGGTTTATCTGATACAGCAGATCCTGGAACACCGCCCGATCCCGCTTGAAGCCGGTGGTGTTCACATTGGCCAGGTTGTTGGAAATGGTGGACATGTTGGTGTCCTGCGCGCTCAACCCGGTTTTACTGACCCAAAGTGCTGGATGCATGGTTTTACTCCTTGCCCGTCGGTGGCCGATGCGGCGATCTTTTGCCGCTCTCCGCCAACCGATGGCGTTTGATCATCGTTATCAGAGGTTCTGCAACAGTCGTGCCGTAGCCTCGGAATTTTCATTGGCGGTCGACATCACCTTTACCTGCATCTCGTATTGGCGAGATAACTGCAGATTGGAGATCATTTCCTCCACCGCATTCACGTTTGAACTTTCGAGAAAACCGGTGGCGACACGCATGGCTGCATCCGGTGGCTCTGGACCATCCAGAGCCTGATCCGGCTTGCGTCGAATGAACCCATCCAGACCTTTCTCAAGTGCATCTACCGGTGGGTTGACAAGCTTCAGTCGGTCAACTTCCACTAGCTGATCCGGCGGCCCACCTACCGGCACAATGGAGATGGTGCCGTCCGAGCCAACCTGAAGATTGTCAAAAGGAGGAAGAGCCACCGGCCCACCGTTCCCCAGAACCAGCTCGCCACTCGCCAGCCGCACAAGTCCGTTCACGTCGACCTGTAAGCTACCGGTACGGGTGAATACCTCTTCGCCCAGATTGTTTTGAACGGCGAGCCAACCACCGCCGTCTACCGCCACATCCAGCTTACGGCCGGTCTCCATTAAAGCGCCGGGCGAGAGATCAGTGCCGGGCCGCTCGGTCATGGCGTAGGCGCGGGTGGGATGGTGCTCACCGAACACGGGCATACTGCGGGCCTGGGCAAAATCCTTCTTGAACCCGGTGGTATTGACGTTAGCCAGGTTGTTGGCATGGGCACGCTGGGCCAGCATGTTCTGCTTGGCGCCAGACATTCCAATATAGAGGGCTTTGTCCATGGGCAAACTCCTGCCGGAATTTTGACTGTTTCCGGTCTTCCTGCAGGAGTCATGCCATGTTCGCTAGGGCGCGAAATTATCGGAGGTTGATGATGGTCTGGGTGACCGCATCGGAGGTTTCAATGGTTTTGGCGTTAGCCTGGTAGTTGCGCTGGGCAATGATCAGGTTCACCAGCTCTGCCGAGAGATCCACGTTGGAGTCCTCTACGGAGCTGGCCTTGATGGAACCGAGCGTACCGGTATCCGGAGCACCAATTATCGCCTGGCCAGATTCGAAAGTCTCCACCCAGGTCGTGTCACCTACCGGCGACAGCCCATCAGTATTGTTGAACGCAGCTAGAGCAACCTGCCCCAATGACTTGGACTGGCCATTGGTGTAGCGCGCGAAGATCACGCCCTGATCAGACACATCCAAGCCGGACAGCCGTCCTGTAGTATAGCCATTTTGCTGTTGATCATTCACACCGAATGCCGCGCCGTACTGAGTCGCATCACCCAGGCTAAGGACAAAAGCAGACGAGGTCGCAGGCTCAGGAATTGGACTAACGACACTGGTGGGGTCTGAAGGAGGACCGTCGGCCCCATTTGGATCACCATTGGAGTCCTTGGGCACCCAATCTGTAACAATGATCTCACCATTCGGATCACCGTTTACAGATTGCAGAACACCGTCCTGATCAAACAATGCTGTATATGGCTGTTGATCCGTGCCCGCTACAAGCTCACCATCAATCTGGATATAAATCGACCACTGGCTCTGACCGACCCCATTTCCCGGAGAAGGGTCTTTGACGTAAAACTGTGTCATCTCGTGAGGGTTGCCAAGACTATCGTAAATAGTAGTCGATGTGGCGTGATTGTACGTGCGCTGATCGATAGGATTGAAAGAGTTCGTGGTTTCCAGGGTTCGATCCAACCAAGTGTTGGCATAAAGCGCATCACCTCCGGGAACCACATTGGCAACTGTGCGATCCGCCTGCGGCCTGACGGTCCCCAACTCCGTATTAGGCCCAACAGACGTAGAATTATTACTGTATGCATACGTTAGTGTATTGCCGCTATTGTCAACAACCTGCAACTCTCCGTTGTCATCAAGAGAGGCGAATAAGCTCCTGGCGCTGGGGCTAGCGTTAATTGCATTAATCAATCCGTCTACATCGTTAACGCCACCGAGATCCACGAACACCTCTGAACCATCGATCTGCAGTGTGAAATCGAAGTTACCACTTTGAATAAAGGCATCGTCTATCTGACCCAAATTTAACTCTGTAGTAGCAGAGGCACTTAACCCGGTCTCATCATTAATGGCTGCAGCTACATCTTTTGCAGACAGTCCAGAGGGAATATTGATTGTGCGGTCGGCAGAACCATCATTATAGGAGACCGTAAATGTACCCGTAGGGAATGCTGTAACTGGTGGATTATTAGGGTCGAGGTTAAAGCCATTATTGGTGTAGGCTGGACCCGCTATCTCACCCATAACCGACACTTGTCGCTCTAAAACCGACTCTCGTGAATCTAAATTGACATCTGTCTCCAGCAAGGTGGTTCGCTTGGGAGCCAGATTATCAGTTTCAATTTGTAGGTCACCACGGATACCAGACAAGTTGCCATCACCGTCAGCGACGTAGCCCTGAACCCGCATATTCTGGTTATTAACAACATAACCTTCTTTATCAATCCCGAACTGGCCAGCCCGGGAATAGCGGATTTCACCGCCGTTATTCAGAATAAAGAAGCCATCACCACTGATAGCCATATCCAGGCCGTTATCGGTGAAGCTGATATTGCCCTGACCGAATGACTGCTTTACGTCCTGCACCCGCACGCCGTCGCCAATCGGATTGGTACCGGCACTCAGGAAACCACTGGCGTACAAATCACCGAACTGTACCTTGCTACTTTTGAAGCCGACGGTACTGGCGTTGGCGATGTTGTTACCGGTGACATCCAGATCCACCGAAGCGGCGCGCAGACCACTCAAACCTGTGTTAAATGCCATGACTTATACCTCCTGGTCTGACACCGGATCAGTTGATTTGTTTGACTTCAGACAGCGGAATGGAGCCCATTCCGGCCAGATTCAGAGTAATGGAACCACCCTGCCCCAACGACACACTGTCGACATTGGCGCTCACCATGGTCGCCAACTGCTCCGATCCGGAGGGATAGGAGCCCTGCGCCACAATCGAGTAGGGGCCGGGCGGCAAAGGATTGCCGTTGCCGTCTTGCCCATCCCACTGGAACGACACCACACCAGCCTGGCTGCTGCCCATATCAATCTGGCGAACTAACTCACCGCTTTGATTCATGACCGACAGTCGCAGCCCACCCGTGGAAGCCGGCACCTGAATGGTGCCAGTTATCTCGCCTTCGCTACCCAGAATGCCCACACTGGAGGGTGCCAGAACGGTTTTGCCTACCATCGCCGAGGCCTGCAAGGCCTGGCTGGACCGGAACTGACCAACCACATCGTCGACACTGCCCGACAGATTCTGCATTTCTTCCAGTGAACTGAACTGGGCCAACTGGGCGATAAAATCGCCGTTGTCCTGCGGCTCCAGTGGGTTCTGATTCTTGAGCTGCGCCAGCATCAGCTCCATAAACGCGTCTTTACCCAGCTCGTTGCCACCAGGGGTCTTGCCCTCCTGGTTCAGTTGGTACTGGCTCAGCACGTCTGAGGCGGCTGCGGAATTCACTGCACTCATGGCTTAATCCTCACTTGTTACTGCTGACCCAGTGTCAGAATTCGCTGCATCATGGATTTGGCGGTGTTCATGACATCCACATTCATCTGAAAACTGCGGGACGACGACATCATGTCCGCCATTTCCTCAACCACGTTCACGTTGGGGTAATAAACGTACCCTTCCTCGTTCGCGGCAGGGTGATTCGGCTCATAGCGCATCTGCAGTTCTGCATCGCTCTCGACAATCCCCTCAACGCGAACACCTGCCCCGGCCCCCTCTTCGGAACCAATACCAAATCCCTGCTGATCAGGGTTCAGCATGGCCTGCTGAATAGCGGCAAACACCGGTTTGCGGGCACGGTACGTTGTATCCGTGCTCGAACTGGCGGTTTCTGCGTTGGCAATGTTAGACGCGGTGGTGTTGAGCCGCAGTGACTGTGCGGTCATGCCGGAACCGGCGATGTCGAAAATGTTACCCAGTGACATGACAATCTCCTTCAATCTCGTACGGACTGCGGCTTATTCGCCCTTCAGCGCCTTGGTCAGGCCGGAAAACCGACTACTCAGGAACTGGAAGCTGGCCTGGTAATCCATGGCGTTGCGCATGAAACGGGTCTGCTCGGCCTGCGCATCCACGGTATTGCCATCAATTGATGGCTGGTGCGGGGTACGGTACAGCAGCTCGCCGTCAGCGCCAGGGCTGGAGGTGTCCATATGGCCACTGTGGGTCGTGGTCATACCAAAGCCCGTCATGGAATCCTGCGCCTTCTGCATCATCGCCTGGAAATCCACGTCGCGGGCTTTGTAGCCCGGGGTGTCGGCATTTGCCAAGTTGTTCGCCAGCACTTCGGCCCGCTTGACCCGCGCCTGCAGCGCGTGCTCATGAATACCAAGCGCTTTGTCGAATGTAATAGCCATTACTGCCTCCAGATCTTTGCACCGACCAGGCTGAACCTGTGAACTTGCCGGTTTTGCGTTCTGAAGTGATTAAAGCAAGCAGAGTGCCAGAATTGAAAAAGCCCGCTGTAATGCGGGCTTCGAAGAGGGCTGTCTAATAAATGAGCGGCAAATTCCGGTTAAACGCAACGAGGGCGGCAACGGGTTTCCCCAGGCGGACTTGCCGCTGATCGAGGCTCAGACTTGCCAGGGGGAAGTGCGCCCTGGCGCGGCCCACCTTGAGACATACTCTTTGGTATCGGGCCGGGGCACCGATGGTTTCTCACTGGCAACGGTACCGGTATAGAGGAAACCGATAATGGACTCGCCCGGCAGCAGCCTAAGACCGTCATGCAGCGACGGATGATAAGCCACAGGCCCGGTTCGCCACATGGCGCCGTAGCCGGCATCATTCAGCGCCAGGGAGATAAAACTCATACCGGCCGCTGCCGACATTACCTGCTCCACCTCCGGCACCTTCGGATGATGACGGGGCGACGCAATACCGACAATAATCATGGGTGCACGAGCCGGAGCATTCCGGGCCTTCTCACGCTCCTTATCAGAAGCGTCCGGCGGGCAGCATTCAGCAAACAGGTCGCCCAGAGCTGCCAGGCCTTCCCCCTCTATCACGAGATAACGCCAGGGCCTCAACAACGCATGATCCGGGGCCCGGGCCGCGCACCGGAAGGCCTGATCAACCACAGACACCGGTGGTGCCGGTGCCTGCAAACGGGGCTCCGAAGCACGATCCAGAATAAAACGGGTTATCGAACTCATACAGTCTCGCTGTTGATTGGTTGCATGATTTTCGGTTGGGCCGGAAGCGGCCCCGATGAATTGTGAGTTCTACGTAATGCTGTTAATCTTTAGTCGTAGTTCAAACCAACAATTATAAAGAATCGGCAGCATACAATGAGCGACATACTTATCGGAAGGATCCGGTTCTGAAAATGATGAGCGCACCCGCTGAATTACGCAGCATAACCGGCAATACCGGCAAGCTGGGGCAAGGCGACATCTACGACCACACGGTGGCGATTCCACCGATGCCCGATTACAACGGTCGGATACTGGCCTACACCGCCACTGCCGCCATTATTGTCACGGGTGTCCTTCAGGATGTGTTTCCCCAATTGCTTCTCTGGATGGTGGCTGGCGCTCTGATCTGGCCACACCTCGCGCACGTGCTTACACGGCGAACCTTCCTGCGACGTTCAGCCCGGATTCGGCAAAAAATGCTGTTCCTCGACTGCATAATCGGAGGCAGCTTTATTGGCTTGATCGGATTGATCGCCATTCCGTCGGTATCGGTTGTCCTGATGCTGATGTTCAGCTGTCTGATCGTGGGCGGCGTCAGGCAATGGTTGTTCGGCACAGCGCTCATGTCTGCCGCCATGGCCGCCACAGTGGCGGCAACCGGCACCGCCGCCAATCTGGAAGCCCCCCTGCTCACCAGCATCGTCGCCATTTTGGCCACAGGCACGTACATCTGCGTTACCGCCTATTACTCACACCAGCAGGCCCGGGCCCTGCTGCTGGCAAAGACCCAGATTCAGAACCAGCGGGAACAGTCCATCGCCCTGTCCCACAAGCTCTCGAAATACCTGTCGCCTCAGGTCTGGCAGTCCATCTTTACCGGGGAACGGGATGTTCGGCTTGAAACCCAGCGCAAGAAACTGGCAGTGTTTTTCTCAGACATAAAAGGCTTTACTGAACTGTCGGAGGAGATGGAGCCGGAAGCCCTTACCGAGCTTCTGAATCACTACTTCAACGAAATGTCAGAGGTCGCCCTGAAATACGGCGGCACCATCGACAAGTTTGTCGGCGATTCCATCATGGTGTTCTTTGGCGATCCGACCAGTCGCGGCCAGAAAGAAGATGCGTTCTCGTGTGTGTCCATGGCCATCGAGATGCGCAAACACATGAAGATCATGCGCCAGAAATGGCGCAGCCTGGGCATCAAGACGCCCCTGGAAATCCGCATGGGCATCAGTACCGGCTACACCACGGTTGGTAACTTCGGCGCCGAAAACCGGATGGATTACACCATTATCGGCAAGGAAGTGAACCTCGCCAGCCGACTGGAGTCCCTGGCGGAACCAGGCGAGATTCTGGTGTCGTATGAGACCTTCTCGCTGATCAAAGACCGCATTATGTGCCGGGACAAGGGCGAGATTACCGTAAAAGGCTTTGGCAAGCCGGTGCCCATCTACGAGGTGGTGGATTTCCGGCGCGACATGGGGCCTCACCGTAGCTTCCTGGAACACGAACACAGCGGCTTTGCCATGTACCTGGATTCCGATAAGGTCACCGAACGGGAGCGCAAAGCCATACTCAGCGCCCTCGAAGACGCAGCCGACCGACTGCGTCAGGAAGACGATACCGAATAGCCGAGCCTGCTACTGCCTAACCAGCCGCGGCCCCGGACCATCTTCAGCACATGTGCTGCGCCAGGGGTTGATATCCAGGCCACCACGCCGGGTGTAACGGGCGCACACCATCAAGGATTCCGGCTGACACCTCGCCATCAAGTCAGTAAAGATGGTTTCAACACAATGTTCGTGAAAATCCTGTTTCTGACGGAAGCTCACGATATAGCGCAGCAACCCTGCCCGATCAATCTTCCTCCCGGAATAGCGAATCAGTACCGTGGCCCAGTCGGGTTGGCCGGTCACTGGACAGTTGCTTTTCAGAAGATGTGAACACAAGCCTTCACTGACCACCGGCTCGCTGGTTGTCAGCGACTCAGGCGCATAGTCGTAGGCCACCTGCTCTAGCGTTTCATCATCGATCAACTCGTATCCTTCGGGCCGGCCGATTGCAGGCGCTGAGTCATCCACACTCAGAAGCGTCACATCCACCGCCGCACCACAGGCACTCGAAAGATCCTGGGTAATGGTCTCGGCCACTTGATCCGGAGACGAGAACACCGCCTGATTCAGAGAGTTCAGGTACAACTTCAGGGATTTGCTCTCAATAATGGCAGGCGATGCCGCAGGAAACCGGATTTCTCCCCAGGCCACGGCCGGTACACCGCCGGGCTTCAGCCAGGAGATTTCCCACGCCTGCCACATGTCCTCGCCAAACCAGGGCCAGCGACCATCGTCCAGGCCGATTCGCCGGCGGTTTTCTTCCCGGGCCACCGGGAACAGCAGAGACGGATCATACTGATCAGGGTATTCACTGGACTTGCCCAGTGGCGCGTTATCAAGAGCCATATCAGTTCCGGAATTAAATCAGTGTCGAATGCCCTTGCCACGGGCAAGCATGCGCAAGGCAACCGCCGCCAGCAAGACGATGAAAACCAGAATCATACCAAGAGACACGAACGGATTAACGTCCGAAACACCCAGTATGCCGAAGCGAAAACCGTTAACCATATACAGGATCGGATTCGCCATGGACACGCCCTGCCAGAACGACGGCAGCATGTCGATGCTGTAGAACACACCCCCAAGGTAAGTCAGCGGCGTCAGCACAAAGGTCGGGACAATGGAAATGTCATCAAACTTGGTCGCCAGCATGGCGTTGATGAAGCCACCCAGAGAGAACAGCGCCGACGTGAGAATCACCGTGATGATCACCATCAGCAGGTTATGAATACTCAACTGGGTGAATGCCAGCGACAGCAATGTCACGATCAGGCCAATACTCAGCCCCCTGGCCATGCCCCCGGCCACATAGCCCGCCAGGATGGTCCAGTTCGGCACCGGCGACACGAGCAATTCCTCAATACTGCGCTGGAACTTCATAGAGAAAAAGGACGACACCACATTGGAGTAGGAATTGGTGATCACCGCCATCATAATCAGGCCCGGCACAATGAACTGCATATAGTCGTAGCCGCCCATTTCACCGATGCGGGAACCAATCAGGTTGCCAAAAATAATAAAATACAGCGTCATCGTGACGGCCGGCGGCAACAGCGTCTGCGGCCAGATCCGGGTAAAGCGCCGAACCTCGCGGGTAACGATGGTTGTAAAGGCTGTCCACAGTGCTTGCGGTGTCATGCTGTCACCTCGCTGGCTTTCTCTGCCTCCCGGGCGTTCTCCTCAACCATGCGAACGAACAGCTCTTCCAGCCGGTTGGCCTTGGTTCGCATGCTCAGCACCCGAATACCAAGATTCTCCAGTTCGATAAACAGAGCGTTCAAACCCTGTCCCTTGGCAACTTCCACTTCAAGCGCACCATCGTCATCCAGGCTGGCGTTGAACCCACTCAGTTCAGGGGCCTTCTCTAACGGCTGCTCGGTATCCAGTACAAAGGTTTCTACACTGAGCTGTTGCAGCAGTTCCCGCTTGCTGGTGTGCCTGATGATTTCCCCGTGATCAATAATGGCAATGTTGCGGCAAAGCGCTTCCGCCTCCTCCAGATAGTGGGTGGTCAGAATGATAGTGGTGCCCTGGCGGTTCATCTCTTCCAGGAATTGCCACATGGAACGGCGCAACTCGATATCCACACCGGCCGTCGGCTCATCAAGAATCAGCAATCTGGGCTCATGTACCAGTGCCCGGGCGATCATCAGGCGGCGTTTCATACCACCCGACAACATCCTGGCCGGTGTGTTGCGCTTGTCCCAGAGCCCGAGCTTCTTCAGATACTTTTCCGCAGACACCCGTGCGGTTTTCAGGGGTATGCCGTAATAACCAGCCTGCGTGGTGACGATATCTTCCACCTTCTCGAACTGGTTAAAATTGAATTCCTGTGGAACCACACCCAGGGAGAGCTTGGCGCTTGAGAGGTCTGTATCGATATCATGGCCGAACACTCTGACCTTGCCGCCCGACTTGTTTACCAGAGAGGAAACAATCCCAAGAGTGGTCGACTTGCCGGCCCCGTTTGGGCCCAGCAAGGCGAAAAAATCGCCTTCCCGAACGTGCAGATCAATGCCTTTGAGGGCCTGAAAACCATCGCTGTAGTTCTTGGTCAGCCCTTCAATGTCCAGTGCGTAGGTCATACACCCCACCGTTGTTCAGAAACCGGGCTCCAGAGGAGCTAAAAAGATAGAGAGCTATTTGATTGAGGCAACGCCGGAAAATTCAAGGGACGAAGCCAATTAAAGCCAGGTGCCCCAAACCCTCAAACTGCGACAGGATTCCCGATATAGCCGAAGTGCCATCCCTATAATGCGGTTACAACAACTTACAAATCGGACACCGGCCACCGGATGCTCCAGGTCAACGCGAAGGGATTGTACGAAACGCCATGAAACTCGTTCACCTCACCCGCTTTATTCTGCCACTCTCTGCAGCCATCGCCCTGACCGGCTGCTTCGATAGTGGCAGCAGCTCCGGATCCGACGATACCCGCACCGGGCGAATTCATTTCCAGGGCGTTGGTGGGCTGACCTACCAGACTGCCAGTCAGTCCGGAAAGACCAACACCCGTGGCGAGTTCCGTTACTACCCCGGCGAAACACTCTCGGTCAAAGTCGGCAACCTCCCCATCGCGGAGGGTATTCCAGCCAGGGAATACGTTACCTTCCTGGAATTTCAGGAAGACACACGCACCGCGCTGCAAACGCCGGGCGTAGACGATGAGGGGCTGAGCAGCCACCAGGTTCGTGAACAGCTGCTGTTTGAGAACAGCACACTGATGAACCTGTCCCGTTTCCTTCTGGCCCTGAACTGGACCGAGAACGTAGACGACGACGAGGGCATCGACATCCGCGAGCGAGTCATCAACCAGCTCAACCAGGCGCTTGATGATCCTAACCTGCCGAACACCATAGATTTCAATGTCAGCATCGGCGAGTTTACCGCCGAGAATTCGCCGGCCAACCAGATCCTGGCGGAGATCTGCTTCCACCCGAAAGACGACCCACTGTGCGGTGAGCCGCCAACCCAGGAGGAAATCGACAACGCCGATGACCGCCCTGTAGATGGTGAGCTGGATCCTGATATCGACTACAAGGAAGATCTGGAGGCGCTCCGGGAACGAATTCTCCAGTCTGTGCGCAACATGGATGAATTCGACAACGAACAGGCCCGCAATTACCTTCGCAGAGAGCTCGCCGCTATAACCCGGAAGTTATCAAGGCAGTACTACCTGTCACCGGAAGACGCCACACACGCCGCCGGCGACACCAGCATCAAGTCCGTGAAAGTCAAAAAGATCAGGGGGGACGCTCAACTGGCCCAGCTGCAGGCCCAAAGCACACGCCCAACCGACGTTTATGTTAACGCCGAAAGCTGGCAAGAGGCAGAAGTGGAGTACGTGGTCGACGGCCCCACAGGCGGTGAATCAGAAATTCTGGTGAACTTCCGGCCGGAGGGCACCTATCGCTGGGTGCGCAAGCAGATACGCGTACTTATCGATTAATCAGTTTACCCAGCGACCAGCGGGACTCGGCACCGGTTACATCGTAGCCGGCCGGGTCCAGGCCCTCGGTGCCGTGGGGCAAACACTCGCGCACGGTCAGCAACTCCGAAGCGCCTCGGGACTCATTGTGCCGGGCCAGATCAACAATCTTTGCGGATTTCAGCGGCCGATGCTCGGCGTCCTGCATGACCATCACACTGGGCCACAACCGCCTTCCCGGAGAGTGAGATACTACAATCCCACGCTGGCCATCGGAAAGTTCCACCAAGGTGCCGGTCGGGTAAACACCCACACCCTGAATAAAGGCCTCTACAAGATCTTCCTGGAACTCGATGTTGCGCATGTCGTAGAGCAGCGATACCGCTTTTGCCGGTGTCATGGGATCCTGATCATCCCTGGGCGCAATCAAAGACTCGAAGAATTCAGCGATACCTGCAACCTTTGCCAACAGCGGGATACGGTCGCCACGAATACCCTGGGGAAAGCCCGAACCATTGTGCCGCTCGCGGTGCCCCTGAACCACGCTCATAACGGCTCTGGAGAGACCCGCGCCTTCCAGCATCTGACAACCACGTTCCACATAGGTGCGATAAGTCGCGTATTCTTCAGTGGATAGACGGTGCTCTCGGGCCAGCATCTCTTTAGGCAATGCGGTCTTACCCACCTGCGACAAGAGACACCCTGCCCCCAGATGGTTCAGGAGCCCTTCGTTCAATCCTAGCTGCCGGCCACACACCAGAGCCCATACTGCGGTATTCAAGGCATGCCGATACACAAAGTCATCGTACTGGCGGGTGCGGCTCAACCACAAAAGCGCGTTCGGCTGGCGAACAACGCTCTCTACCATGCGACGGGTGACGTCCGCAGCCGGGCGCAGATCCGGCACCTGATCGTCCTGAACGGTCTCGAACATACGGCTTAATGCCAATTCCGCATCGTTAAGGAGCTTGCGGGATGCTTTGAGTTCTTTACGAAGGGGGGCATCATTCTTGTAAACAACTGGTTCACGAATGCTCAGTGGCGCCAGTTGCATTTCCTCACGACCACCCGCACGGGTGTTAGAACGTCGGGCAAAGGGGCGAACCTTGTCGGGCCCGAGGGTGATTTCCTCGCGGGTTTCCGCCACATCGACCATCACCCACTTACAGTGGGAGACAACGGCCTTCAGATCGTTTTCGGAACGAAGGTAAAAGCCCTGGATGGGAAACGGTGTTTGATGCCAGGGGCGATCAAGATCAGACACGAACATGCCGATCTCAAGATCATGTGCCGCAATTTTTTTCTGACGAACGCCCACTAGACACCTCAGGAACAGGGATTCTTTGACAGTTCCCAGTTTGCCACGCTAACGGCAAGACACCATTACTATTTGGTAGCGAACCGTCACCAAAGCGCAACCAGTCGTAACTCAGATTTTCACTCGGCAACGAAATGTATCACCGTGACCAAGCTCACAGGAAAAAGCAGACAGACTTCAATATTCCAGGCACTGAGTCTCGTCAAAATCCGGCAGACGCGCATTCAAAGAGCCCCGGGGCACCTTCCTAGCATAAACCGTATAGGCGACTGCAGACGGACGAATGTAATCAACATTCACCTCTTCGCCACCCTTCATCAGGGTTGCCCTCGCAGGGTGGCAGGAAACCAGAAGCTCAAAGCGGCTGCCGACATCGGCCACCCGGCCTTCTCCCTGCTGCGTTTTTACCGTGAGACAGGAAGACTGCCCTGTGGCTGGCGAACCTGTTGCCGCCAAGACATCCAGCGAGGGGTCTCCACAAGCACGAATGCCATCACCACAATCACCAGCACTGTCATGACTGCTGTCGGCAATACGCCAGACCCGTTCACTACACTGGGTTTCCAGTTTCATGGTGGTGGCCTGATTACGGCCCGGCCACCACTCTGGATACTCCTCGCTTTGCCAGTTCACCCGCACCTGCCGGGTTTCACCCGCGGAATTCTCCGCGGGGAACATGGCATAGTGGGTATAGTAGCTGGCGCATCCTGATAGCATTGCCATCGGCACAACAAACACCGAGGCCATCAATCTCAAGTACGCGGGTGCACTCATCAGGCAAGACCTTTTCTTTTAACTGCGTCCATTATCGCCATCATGGAATCCACTTCCGCCAACTATTCGGCAGTATCGGCAAACTGCAACCCAAAGCCATCAATAGTACGGCGCACCACCACCATATCCAGAATGGGTGCCGGCACAGGAAGCCCCTGCACCTGAACGGTCACGCAATCGCCTATGGAGGGCTCAAACACCTGTTCTCCCAACACAATGAACACACCGCCATCTGAGATGTCACGGGTAGAGAAAACGAATTCTCCCAGCTGCTCATGGACCAACTTCACTTTTGCACTCATTGCCGTGCGGCTATGCTCTCTGCGATCACTACCGACCATGCTCGGAAACCCTGCCATTTGCTGCCTTCTTATAGTGTTCTGAAGCATAACACTATTTTCTGAAAAATATCCCCGAAGGGTTATTGACTCATTCGCGGTTAGCAATGAGAATAGTTGTCGTTTTTAACTGCCTGTCAAATTCGATTACAGGCGAACGTTCACCTTTTAGCAACGCGACAGAAAGGATCACCACTATGCGAATGAAACTTGCCGCAACTGCCGCCATCGCTCTGGCCGCCATGCCACTGTCTGCCTCTGCCGACGGCGAGGTCAACATCTACTCCTACCGTCAGGCTTACCTGCTGGAACCGCTGCTCAACGCCTTCACCGAAGAAACCGGCATTGAAGCGAACGTTGTCTTTGCCAAGCAAGGTCTGGCCGAGCGCCTGGAGCGTGAAGGCCGCAACAGCCCGGCAGACGTGGTGATGACGGTCGACATTTCCCGCATCAACGAACTGGTTGAGAAAGACCTCGTTGCCGGCGTTGAGACCGACACGCTGCAGGAGAACATTCCGGAGAACCTGCGCCACCCGGAAGGTAAGTGGTACGCCCTGACCACTCGTGGTCGCCTGATCTTCGCATCCAAGGATCGCGTTGAAGAGGGTGAGATCACCACATACGAGCAACTGGCTGATGACAAGTGGGAAGGCCGCATCTGTACCCGCAGCGGCAAGCACCCGTACAACATCGCCCTGATCTCCTCCATGATCGCCCACCACGGTGAAGAGAAGACCGAAGAGTGGCTGCAAGGCGTCAAAGAAAACCTGGCACGCAAACCCCAGGGTGGCGATCGCGACCAGATCAAAGCCATCGCTGAAGGCGTCTGCGACATTTCCATTGGCAACAGCTACTACTACGGCAACATGCTGATGGACGAAAACCAGCGCCCGATCGCCGAACAGGTTAACCTGGTATTCCCGAATGCCGAAGGTCGTGGCACTCACGTAAACATCAGTGGCATTTCCCTCACCAAGAGCGCGCCGAACAAGGACAATGCCATCAAGCTGATGGAATTCCTGTCCTCACCGGAAGCCCAGCGCATCTACGCGGAAGCCAACACCGAGTACCCGGCGAACCCGGAAGTGAAGCCTTCTGGCCTGGTAGCCGAGTGGGGTGAGATCAACCCGGACGATCTGTCACTGCAGGAAATCGCCAACAACCGCGAAGCGGCTGTGAAGCTGGTTGACCGCGTTGACTATGACGGCTGATCAGCCTCACACCAACCGGTAAACCGAAGGGTGTCCTGTCCAGGGCACCCTTTTTTGTTGGCCACAAACATGACCGCAGTCATTGCAGGGAAGCAACGCACTATCTAAAATCGCAACACTTCTCATCACCACTACGCTAACAGGATCACCATGACCGAGGTCGTTTCCAGTGCAAACCCGGGGCTCTCGCAACCGCTACTGGCAAAACGCACCTCAAAACGGTGGCTGATCAGCGCCGTCCTTACCACCGCTATTGTCGCGCTTCCAGTGCTGTCGGTGATCTTCCTGGCCCTGTTCCCGGACGAGAACATCTGGCCTCATCTGATTGAAACCACCCTGCCCCGCTACCTGACCACCACCATCAAGTTGATGGTCGGTGTGGGCGCGCTAACCCTGCTCATCGGACTGGCCACCGCCTGGGCCGTGACCATGTGCGAGTTCCCGGGCCGGAAATTCTTTGAATGGGCCCTGCTGCTGCCTTTTGCCGTACCGGCCTACGTGATTGCCTATGTCTACACCAGCCTGCTGGATTACGCCGGTCCCGTGCAGCGAGGCCTGCGTGAGTGGTTTGGCTGGCAGAACGCCAGCGATTACTGGTTTCCGGAAATCCGCAGCCTGGAAGGCGCCATCCTGATGATCGGCCTGGTACTCTACCCCTATGTGTACCTGCTGGGGCGAGCTGCCTTTCTTGAACAATCACCCTCACTGTTTGCCGTCAGCCGCAGCCTGGGTCATTCGGCACTGAGCACTTTCTTTCGGGTAGTTCTGCCCATTGCCCGGCCAGCCATTGCCGTGGGCCTTTCTCTGGTGCTGATGGAAACCCTGAACGATTTCGGTACCGTCGATTTCTTTGCCGTGCAAACCCTCACTCGCGGCCTGTTCGATACCTGGATGAACCTGGGTAATCTGGGCGGCGCGGCCCAGATCGCGACCACCATGCTCATTTTCGTGGTGATCCTGGTAACCCTGGAACGTTATTCACGGCGCCGCCAGCAACAATACGCGGCCCGCGACAACCGTGATCCGATTCATCGCTTCACCATGTCTTTCCCGCGCCAGATGATCTGTGTCGTCGTCTGCGCCGTGCCACTGATATTTGGCTTCATAATCCCCGGAGCCACCCTGGGCTATTACGCCTGGGAATACTTTGATGTCAGCTGGAACCCGGATTTTATTCAAAACACTTTTAACAGCCTGTTCCTGTCCAGCGCGGCAGCGCTCACCACCCTGATCATCGGCGTTACGCTGGCCTATAGCCGCCGTCTGCACAACACCCGTGGCATGCAGATCCTGATGCGCCTATCCAGTCTCGGTTACGCCATGCCCGGCGCAGTGCTGGCCGTGGGCGTCATCGTGCCACTGGCCGGCTTCGATAACTGGCTGGATTCCCTGATGCGGGATTATCTTGGCGTGAGCACCGGCCTGCTGCTGAGTGGAACGGCCTTTGCCCTGATTTTTGCCTACACCGTGCGTTTTCTGGCGGTGTCTGCCGGCAGTGTGGAGAGCGCCCTCCAGAAAATCACCCCCAGCATGGACATGGCCTCCCGTTCTCTTGGCCATACACCGGGCAAAACCCTGATCAACGTGCACCTGCCGATGCTGCGCGGAACCCTGGTCACCGCCGCTCTGGTAGTGTTTGTCGACTGCATGAAGGAACTGCCGGCCACCCTGATTCTTCGGCCCTTTAATTACGAGACCCTGGCCACCTACGTGTACCAGTTTGCCTCAGACGAACAGCTCTATCACAGCGCCCTTCCCGCCCTGATTATTGTGGTCGCCGGTATCATCCCCATCATTCTGATGAACCGGTCCATCTCCAATTCCAGAACCATGGCCTGACGGCCAGAAATATCGGAACGCCAGAAACAAGAAGGCCCGGCAGTTTGCCGGGCCTTCTTGCACTTACCTTGTAAGCCGTCGCCTTTACTGCCAGATAACCGGCTGCTTCTTGGCGTACCAGCTGTCCACTTTCGCCTGATAGGCGTCTTCCACCACGTTACGCTTAAGCTTGAGCGTCGGCGTCAGAAAGCTGTTCTCGATGGACCACTCATCGCTGACCACCGTAATGAAAGCCAACTGTTCGTGGGGATCTACAGTTTTGTTTACGTCCTGAATCAGCTGCCTGAAGCTTTCTTCCAACTCCTTGCGGAAGCTGTCGTCAGCAGCTTTCGGGCGAATCTCCTCACCCAGAACCACCAACGCGTGGGGCTGGGTCTGGTTGGCACCCGACACACACACCATTTCGATGGCATCGTGAGACATCAGGCGGTTCTCGATCGGCGCCGGCGCAATGTACTTGCCCTTGCTGGTCTTGAAGATCTCCTTGATGCGGCCGGTCAGCTTGAGACGGCCCATCTCGTCGATCTCGCCCTTGTCACCGGTACGCAGGAAGCCGTCCTCGGTGAAGGCTTCGGCGGTTTTCTCCTCGTCCTTGTAATAACCCATCATGGTGGCCGGGCTCTTGACCAGCACCTCGCCCTGCTCGCTGATCTTCACCTCAACGCCAGGCAGGGCTTCACCGACATAACCGGTACGGGTACGGCCCGGCTTGTTCATGTGAGAGTAGGCAAAGTTTTCGGACATGCCATAGCCTTCCAGCAGTTCCAGACCGAGATTGCGGTACCAGTCCAAAACATCGTTGGACAACGGCGCGGAACCGGAACCGGCCAGCTTCACCTTGTCCAGGCCCAGGCCTTTCAGCACCTTCTTCTTGATCAGCTTGTTCACTACCGGAATCTTCAGCAGGCGATCCAGCTTCTGCTTGGGCACTTTCTGTAAGACACCATGCTGGAACTTCACCCACAGGCGCGGAACCGAGAGGAAGAGCGTTGGCCGTGCCCGCTGAAGATCCTGAACGAAGGTGTCCAGAGACTCTGCAAAATAAAGCTGGAAGCCGGAATACAAAGAGCCCAGCTCCACAAAGGTGCGCTCAAATACATGAGCCAGCGGCAGGTAGGACAACATGCGCTCACCGGGCCCTACGCCCAGAGTCTCGATACCGCCAGCAGCGGCGAACGCCATGTTATTGAAGCTGAGCATAACGCCTTTCGGGCGACCGGTACTGCCAGAGGTGTACACGATGGTGGCCAACTCTTCCTGATCACGCCTGGTTTTGCCTTCCAGTGGCGGGTACTTGGCAACAATGTCATCCCAGGTCTCGAAATCGTTGGGCGGGCTCAGCGGATAGGAAATGCAGCGAACCGATTCCGGCACACCGGATTTCATGCTGTCCCAGTCATCCAGTTTACCCACGAACAACACGTCGCACTCGGCGTGGTTGAGGATGTAGTTCACGGTATCGGCGTTCAGGGTGGGATACAGCGGCACGGAAATGTGCCCGGCCATCCAGATGGCCCAGTCTGTCATCACCCACTGGGCGCAGTTCTTGGAAATCAGACCAATCCGGCTTTTCTCCGGCAGGTTCAGGGATTTCAGGTAAGCCGCCATCCGGCGTGCCTCATCAACAGCGCGGCCCCAGGTGTACTCAACCACCTTACCGTCGCCAATGGGCTGCGTCATATAAAGGGAATTAGGGCTGGTGGCCTCCCAATGGTAGACCATATCCAGGGGGAGCTTTTTCGTTGTGTCCATGGACCTTCCTGATTTGTCGTTATAGTTTCGGATTCGCTTTGTCGCGTTCTCGTATTATTAGACTTTAGTAGCCTATTTCAACACACCAGAGCCCGTCAAAACGTGATCCGTGCAAAATAATTTGCATCTGCAACCACTCAAACGCTCGTCGCAACAAACTGCGCCTTCCCCTACACCGATTGCCGCATGGCTGTGTTAAACTTGCGCACCTTGAATTTTTGCCCCCGGTTTCACGGGAAAAAACAGTAACTGACTCGGAGATGGGCATATGGCCAAGAAATCCCTGCGCACGCTGATCGGCGCCTCGCTGCTTGCCGCAGCAAGCCTGGTTCAAGCGGACGACCCCCGTGTTGTTGCCATCACACAGATTGTTGAACACCCGGCACTGGATGCCGTACATGAGGGCGTTAAGGACGAACTGGCCGAGCGAGGCTATCGCGAAGGCGAAAACCTGCGCCTGATGCACGAAAGTGCCCAGGGCAACTCAGCCATTGCCTCACAGATTGCCCGCAAGTTTGTGGGTGAAAACCCGGATGTAATCGTGGCCATTGCCACACCGTCTGCACAAACCGTTGCCGCTGCAGCGCGTAACGTGCCCGTGGTCTTCTCTGCCGTGACCGATCCGGTTGCCGCCAAACTGGTACAAAGCTGGGAAGCCCCTGGTGCCAACATCACCGGGGTAAGCGATATGCTGCCCATCGAGAAGCACCTGGACATGCTGCAGCGTGCAATGCCCGACGCCAAGCGCATCGGTACCGTTTACAACCCTGGCGAAGCCAACGCCGCCGCGCTGATTGAACTGCTGGAAGAACGCCTGCAGGCCCGCGGTCTGGAGCTGGTTAAAGGTGCGGCCACCAAGACTTCTGAAGTGCTGGGCGCAGCCCGCTCCCTGGTAGGCAAGGCCGACGCTATCTACCTGACCACCGATAACACCGTGATCAGTGCCGCCGAAGCGGTTATTTCCGTTGGCGAACGGGCCAAGATCCCGGTTTTTGCTGCCGACACTGCCACCGTTGAGCGTGGCGCGGTAGCCGCTTTGGGCTTCAACTATTACAACCACGGCCGCCAGACTGGCGCCATGGTCGCACGCGTACTGGAAGGTGCCGGCACAGCCGACATGCCGGTTGAAACCATGGAAGAACTGGATCTGTACGTGAACCCCGAGGCCGCCGAGCGCATGGGCGTCACTCTGCCCGAAGACCTCATCCAGGAAGCCGTCAAAGTCGTCAAAAACGACAAATAACGCCTGACCAACACGGGCGGACCCCAAAAGGGCCCGCCCGTTTTCTTTCACGGTGAAAAACTACCCATGCTCAGTGAAATCGCATTCTACGGTGCTCTCGAAACCGGCCTGATCTACGGCCTGGTTGCCTTTGGTATCTATCTCTCTTTCCGTGTTCTCGACTTCCCCGACCTGACGGTGGATGGCAGCTTCCCCCTGGGCGCCGCCGTTGCCGCCATGTTGATTATTGAAGGCTGGAATCCCTGGCTGGCAACTGGCTGTGCGGTACTGGCCGGCATGGCCGCCGGTGCCGTAACCGCCATCCTGAATGTCAAACTCAACATTCTGAACCTGCTGGCCTCCATCCTTACCATGATTGCGCTCTACTCCGTTAACCTGCGCATCATGGGCCGGCCGAACGTGGCCTTACTCACAGAAGAAACCGTACTGACTCCCTGGTACGACCTGGGCCTGGCTTTCCATCAGGTGCCGGTGTTGCTGTTTACGCTGGTCGCTATTGTGTCCCTGATTCTGTTGTGGCGTTTCATGAAATCCGAGACTGGCCTGGCCATGCGCGCCACTGGCGCCAACGCCCGCATGGCTCGCGCCCAGGGCATTGCGACCGGCGGCATGATCATACTCGGAGTTGCTCTGTCCAACGGTCTGGTGGGTCTGGCCGGTGCTCTGTTTGCCCAGAGCCAGGGCGCAGCAGACGTCACCATGGGTGTAGGCGTAATCGTGATCGGCCTCGCCTCACTGATTGGCGGTGAAGCCGTCATTACCCCCTCCACCGTGGTACGCGCCCTGCTGGCGTGTGTGGTGGGCGCCATCATCTACCGACTGGCCATTGCCTTTGCCCTGAATGCCGATGTCCTCGGCCTGCAGGCACAGGATCTGAATCTGATTACCGCGGTTCTGGTTACCCTGGCCATCGTACTGCCTGGCGTTCGCACCAAGATTGCCAGTCGTTTCACCAGCAAAAAGGCCTGAGGAGGCACTATGATCAGCGCAACCGATCTGCGGCTTACCTTTGGCAAAGGCACCCCGCTGGAAAATCCGGCCCTTCGGGGCATGAGCCTGACGGTAAACCAGGGCGAATTCGTGACGGTCATCGGCAGCAACGGCGCCGGAAAATCCACCTTCCTGAACGCCCTCGCCGGCGAAGTCATGGTGGACAGCGGCCAGATTATCGTCGACAACCTGGACGTTACCCGGCTGCCCACCCATAAACGGGCGGCGCGGGTTGCCCGGGTGTTCCAGGACCCCCTGGCCGGCACCTGCGAAAACCTGTCCATTGAAGAAAACCTGGCACTGGCCATCAAACGCGGCCAAAGCCGGGGCCTGACCAGCGCGGTGAAAAAGCAGTACCTGGGCCAGTTCCGGGAAAGCCTTGCCACCTTGAAACTGGGCCTGGAAAACCGCCTGGGCGACAAAATGGGCCTGCTTTCGGGTGGCCAACGCCAGGCCGTCAGCCTGCTGATGGCCAGCCTGACGCCCTCCAGCATACTGCTGCTGGATGAGCACACCGCTGCGCTGGACCCGAAAACTGCCAACTTCGTGCTGGAACTCACCCAGCAGATCATCGAGGAGCAGAAGCTCACCGCCCTGATGGTCACTCACAGCATGAAACAGGCACTGGAAGTCGGCAGCCGCACCGTGATGCTGCACCAGGGCCAGGTGGTATTCGATATTGCCGGTAAGGACCGGGACGGACTGGAAGTGAAAGACCTGCTGGGCCTGTTCGAGAAACAGCGCGGCCTGGAGGTGGACGACGACAGTCTGCTGTTGGGTTGAAACACCCGACAGACAAAAACGGGGCCTACGCGGCCCCGTTTTTGTTTCTACTTAGCCGTTTTAGTGGCCGTAGATCACCATCTGGGTATTGGTAATGGCCAGGTCGTCCATAAAGATGCTGCCAATGGACGTACCACCCACCAGCACACCGCCAATGGTCATGTCAGCGCGGAACGAATCCATATCGACCGCAAGGCTGTCGACACCCAGGCTGTTAGAGCCCTTGTAGATATCGAGGTCCACCTTGGCGAACAGGTCCGGAATGTTCTTGTTGCGAACCGGATCATAGGTATCACCGGTCAGGCGCAGATCCCGGATGCCCACCGCCAGGAACGGTGCATCGAACTCCAGGTTATCAATCGCTATATCGGCGCGCAGGTTCATCACGTCGGTATCGGCATCAATCTCGATGTTGGCACCGCCCATCAAAATATCGGCAGTAAAGTTATCGAGGATGGTGGTGGAATCTGTAGTGCCAACCAGGTTCCACTGGTCCGTGGATACCCGCACATCAACCGCACCAAAAACCTGCGGCAGCACGTTGATGATGGCATCACCGTCGCTGAGCACATCGATTTCAATACGGATGTTATCCAGCAAGTCGGTTTCCTGGGCGGCACCGCCCATCAGGTTAACACCCAGTTCCGGGAACAGATCGCTACGGTTGGTACCGCCGACGAAGATGTTGTTGATCTCAAGTGAACCTTCATCGGTATAGATAAACCGATCTATGTTCAGTTTGGTCTCCAACTCAATGGTCACACCCGCCTGGCCGGTGATGTTTCCCATCGTGGTTTCATCCAACGGTTGAAACGCCAGGGCCGCAGGGGGCGCCCCGGCAATACACAGCGCAAGAACGGTAGGTTTCAGGCCTTTCATTGTTCTTTTCCTTTTATAGTCGTTATCACTTCCTGTGGGCCACTGCAGTATTACGACGCCACTGTCATACTCTACCGACACGTCGTTTTTGGATACGTGCAGAAGTCACAAAAACCTGCATTCCAGAACTTTTCAGGCGCACACTTTTTAACCACAAGATGTAGTGACATGCAGAGAATCCGTTAATGGCGCGGCTTCCCGCAGATTCAAGAACTTTTCCATTGATTTTCTTTGCCCACAGGCGCCAATCAATAGTTGCTCTCTTATTCACAGAACACTATATCCTGTTATACTTCCCATAAAATAAGCCCATATATAGGGCCAGCTACGCCAACACCTACTGATTGTCAAGCAGTAGAAATGCCAGCAGACACAAGGCTGGCTGCAGTGATCAACACAGAATTCCGGTTATGGAAGGCAGTCTTCCCGGCCAGGCACGAACACCATATATAGTGATTCTGCTGGTCTGATAACCCACGAAGTACCAGAAACATACAGGGGTAAGGCGCTGAGGACGGCGTCTTCAAAAAAGAGACATACTGAAAACCGAGGGTGGCAATGAACGCTAAGGCACAGGCAGTGATCACAACGATTCCCATGCAGGAAGCTTCGCTGGATATCTGGAGCAGCAAGTACCAGCTCAAGACCAAGACCGGCGAGCCTGTCGACAAAGACATCAACGCAACCTACGAGCGCGTGGCCAAGGCCCTGGCCGAGGTTGAGAAAAAGAATGTACGCGACAAGTACATGAAGGAATTCCTGTGGGCCCTGCAGAACGGCGCCATCCCCGCCGGCCGCATTACTTCCAACGCCGGTGCCGAAGCCCACAAGCCGGCCACCTCCACCATTAACTGCACCGTATCCGGCACCATCCAGGATTCCATGAACGATATCCTGGAGAAAAACCACGAAGCGGGCCTCACCCTCAAGGCCGGCTGTGGTATCGGTTACGAATTCTCGACCCTGCGCCCACGCGGTGCCTATGTCGCCGGCGCGGGTGCCACCACCTCCGGCCCGCTGTCGTTCATGGATATCTTCGACCGCATGTGCTTCACCGTGTCTTCTGCTGGTGGCCGCCGCGGTGCCCAGATGGCCACCTTCGACGTACACCACCCGGACGTGATCGAATTTATCCAGGCCAAGCGTGAAGACGGCCGCCTGCGCCAGTTCAACCTGTCCCTGCTGATCACCGAAGACTTCATCGAAGCCGTGCGCAACGGCGACGACTGGCACCTGTCCTTCCCGGTTACCCAGAAAGAAGCCGACGACGAAGGCCTGGACCTGACCGACGCCAGCCAATTCGTATACCGTGACTTCCCGGTACAGGAAGGCTACGTGGTGAACAACGAAGGCAAAGTTGCCTGCCGTATCTACAAAACGGTGAAAGCCCAGTTCATCTGGGACACCATCATGACCAGCACCTACGACTACGCCGAGCCAGGTTTCATCCTGATCGACAAGGTCAACCAGATGAACAACAACTGGTTCTGCGAAGACATCCGCGCCACCAATCCCTGTGGCGAGCAGCCCCTGCCCCCGTACGGCAGCTGCCTGCTGGGCTCCGTGAACCTCACCAAATTCGTTGAGTACCCGTTTACCGAGAAAGCCAGCTTCAACTACGAGAAGTACCGCAAAGTGGTGGGCACCTTCACCCGCATGCTGGACAACGTAGTCGAAATCAACGGCCTGCCCCTGGGCGAACAGCGCCACGAAATCACCTACAAGCGCCGCCACGGCATGGGCATCCTGGGCCTGGGCTCCACCCTCGCCATGCTGCGCATGCCATACGGCTCTGACGAATCCGTGAAGTTCACCGAAGAAGTGGTTCGTGAAATGGCGGTAGAAGGCTGGCGCCAGTCCCTGGCCCTGGCCGAAGAGAAAGGCCCGGCGCCAATCATGGACGACGAGTTTGAAGTAACGCCGAAGATGATGACCAAGTGCCCGAAACTGGCCGAAGACGGCATCAAGGTGGGCGACAAGGTCAAAGGCAAGGTACTGCACGCCAGGTACAGTGCCTACATGGGCCGTATTGCCGAAGTAGAGCCGGAGCTGGTAGCCAAACTGGCCGAGAAAGGTGGCCGCTTCACCCACCACACCTCCATTGCCCCGACCGGCACCATCAGCCTGTCCCTGGCCAACAACGCCAGTAACGGCATTGAACCGAGCTTTTCTCACCACTACGCCCGGAACATCATTCGTGAAGGCCGTAAAACCAAAGAGAAGGTAGACGTATTCAGCTTCGAACTGCTGGCCTACCGCCACCTGGTAAACCCGGGCGCTATGCCGTTCTCTGATGAAGAAGACAAGAAGCTGCCCAGCTACTTCACTACCTCCGACGACGTAACGCCCACGCAACACGTCGACATCCAGGCTGCGGCACAGAAATGGGTAGATTCCTCCATTTCCAAAACCGCTAACGTTCCGACAGAATTCCCGTACCAGGATTTCAAGGACATCTACCTGTACGCCTACGACAAGGGTCTGAAAGGCTGCACCACCTTCCGCTTCAACCCGGAAGCGTTCCAGGGCGTACTGGTTAAAGAGAAAGACCTTGAGAACACAATGTATGAGTTCACCCTGGACGACGGCAGCAAAGTGACCCTGCGCGGCAACGAACAGGTAGAGTACGACGGCGAAATTCACACCGCCGCCAACCTCTTCGACGCGCTGAAAGAAGGCACTTACGGCAAGTATTAATCCGGGAACCGACAGACAGGAATTACGAACATGACAGTGAAAATCAGCAACAAGATCGTCGGCTACCGGGTAAAGAAAGCCGACGCCGAGACGACGGGTGAGCACCAGGCGCCGGTGAAAGCCGACACCAAGCCGGTGGAGATGAACGAGAACATCGAACGCCCGGATTTCCTCCTGGGCACCACCTACAAGATCAAGCCGCCGGTGGCCGAGCACGCGATGTACATTACCATCAATGACATCCTGCTGAACGAAGACACCGATCACGAAAGCCGGCAGCCGTATGAAGTGTTCATCAACTCCAAATCGATGGAACACTTCCAGTGGGTTATCGCCCTCACCCGCGTTATCTCAGCGGTGTTCCGCAAAGGTGGTGACGTCACCTTCCTGGTGGAAGAGCTGCGCAGCGTTTACGACCCCAACGGCGGTTACTTCAAGAAGGGCGGTGTGTTCATGCCTTCACTCGTAGCCGAAATTGGCGCCGTGATCGAGAAGCACCTGAAGGCCATCGGCCTGCTGGAAAGCGACGAGCTGAGCGAGACCACCAAGCGCATCCTCGCTGAAAAGCGCGCAGAGTTTGAGGCCAGCCAGAACAAGGCCACCAACGACGACAGCGGCAGCGACTACCCCGCCAACGCCACCATGTGCGGCAAATGCAGCACCAAAGCGGTGATTGTGATGGACGGCTGCGCTACCTGCCTGTCTTGCGGCGACAGCAAGTGCGGTTAAGGTGATTGACCGCTGAGTGATGAAAAGGCCCGGTTGCGGAAGCTTCCGGGCCTTGCTGTTTAAAGGCAGCACACACAAGGAATGTTCATTTATCATGGCAAGGAATCAAGGCCAAGGTGGGCCGATTGAATCACGGCTAATCAGCTTATTGGCATCGTTGTTTTTCTCTATCCCAACAGCAGCCCTCATTTGGCTCTGGTTCAATTTGGAGTTAGCCATTTACTGGGATTCCTTTCTCAGTAGTGGTTACCTTGTCGCCTGTATTATTGTCTTCGCTGTGTTGGCCATACTGCTCCCGCAATTGTTTCCATCCATTCTCGCGTCCATTTGGCGGGGTTACATGTTTGATGCAGTCAGCGCACGCTTTGATCAGTTTTAATAGTGGCGTTATGAAGGAAATTCTTGTTGTTGGTTGTGTCTTGTTTTTGGCGGCTTGTAAATCAAGCAATTCCGATAATGACCAGCCAGATGTTGGCGCCGAAACAATCGCTCCTGAGGTAGGAAGCTGGATCAGGGCCTGCTCCCCAATTGATGATGTGATCACAGCAGAAATATTTTATGACGGCGAGTTATCCGCTCGGTGGGTAGAGCGACTCGACATCACAGAAAACGCTATAGTGGTCTCTCGATCCGTTTATGTTGATGAGATGTGCGAGACGCCTCTGTCCTTCGAGGACGGGCCGGGAATTGTACTTCAGTGTTTCGGGGAAACTCGTCAAAGAGTGCTGGTACAAGGCGTATACGAGGTGCTGAGCTTCCCCTACATTGATGACCGGTACAATCCCCAGGTTCCCGGAAGTTGTGATTTGCCAGCTGAGCCGGGCATGAACGTTTATCCGGTGGGTGATGTGCTCTACAGGGCTTACTATACGGACGCGATGAGCAGTGAACCCTCGGAACTGGTGGTCGATTTCAATCAGGTTTTTGAAAGGGTCCAGTGATCTGAATCGACCATTTTTCACCGGAAAGGGAACAATCTTTGGAAAGGAAAACCGTGCCTGCGTCAGCCCCTCTGGTCAGCATCATCACCCCCACCTTCAACCGTGAGCGCACCATCACGCAAGCGGTCGAGTCTGTCCTGGCCCAATCCTATCCCCACTGGGAGCTGATCATCGTTGATGATGGCTCCCGGGATAGCACCCGCGAGAAGCTGGCCAGTTACCTGGACGATGAACGCATCCACTACCATTTTCAGGAGAACCAGGGCCAGAGCATTGCCCGGAACCTGGCGCTTCAATATGCCCGAGGCGAATTGCTGTGTTTTCTGGATTCCGATGACCTGTGGGTGCCTGAAAAGCTGGAGAAGCAAGTGGCGCTTATGGAGGCTCACCCGGAGGTGGATGTCCTTCACAGTGATGAAATCATGATCGACGAGCAGGGCACGGAGTTGTCCCGCAAGAATATGCGCCGGTACTCGGGCCGGATTGCCCGCCAGATGCTGGTGGACAACAGCGTGAGCATCAACACGGTAATGGCGCGGCGGAAATGCTTCGATGCCATGGGCGGGTTTTCCGGTCGCTACGGCGTTGCCGACGATTACGACATCTGGCTGCGTTTTTCAGCCCGTTTCACCTTCCTGTATGTGCCCGAGTACTGGGGTTATTACCGGGTGATGGCAGACCAGATTTCCAGCGACAAGAAACGCCGATTTGCCGCCAACGAAGCGATCATTCGTGATTTTATCGAGGAATACGGAAGTACACTCCAACCCGGTGACATCCGCTGGGGCCTGGCCCGCTTCTACTGCCGGAAAGCCCGTCATTTTGCATCAGCAGGAGACTCGGCGACGGCCTGGGGCGCGGTTGCTCAGGCGTTGCGGTATGCTCCGCTGGATTCCGTGGTATGGCGCGCCGTTTATCGGGTGATCTTTCCGGGCAAAGGTGGCTAGAGCAATGAACCAAACACGATGGCAAACCCTGATGAGCGCTCTGGGGCTCCCGCCTTCAGAAGAGTGTTATCACGCACTCCATGCCGCCTACTCAGAGAAGCACCGGTTCTACCATACCGTCGATCACATTGATGCCATGCTTACCCACTTTGACGGCGTAAAGGAAATCGCTGAAAAACCGGAAGAGCTGGAGCTGGCCATCTGGTTCCACGATGCCGTCTACAAGCCCCTGTCGAAGACTAACGAGCTGGACAGCGCAAACTGGGCACAGACGTTCCTGGCTGCTCACAGTTACGGTAAGGCAGGCATCGAGCGCGTGCACAACCTCATCATGGCCACCCTGCACAATGGCAACATCAAGACTCCGGACGAGCAGCTGATTGTGGATATCGACCTTGCTATTCTGGGCGCCCCGCCTGACGTGCACGATCAGTTTGAGCGTAACGTACGCAAGGAATACAGGCTGGTGCCCGGGTTTATCTACCGCAAGAAGCGTAAGGAGCTGCTTCGGTCCTTTCTGAGTAGTGGCAGCATTTATAACCTTGAGCTGTTTAACGAAAGATACGAAGATCAAGCAAAACAGAACCTCCACAGGGCCATTAGCACGTTATAAACTGCCCTGCGTAATCAGCGGATAAAAAGGACTTTCCATGACTCTCGGATGGGTAATTGCCGGCACAATCGGCCAGGTGCTTCTGGCCTACATGCTGTTTATTCTGGGCGTATTCGGTTTCAGCGCCGTGGGTAACACCCACCGCCCCACTCCGTTCGATTTCTCGGTACTCAACTCGGCCCTGTATACAGCGCCTGCAAGCTGTCTGATCAGTGCGGTGGTTGTTATTGGTCTCTACCGCTCTGGCGCGGGTGAAATGTCCTATCTCTGGTACGCGGCGCCGGTTCTGTTGTTTGCAAGCTACTGCCTGTACGTCAAGCTGTGTATCAAACGCCAGTGAGTGGCGTTATGTCGAAAATCTTCAATACCCGCTCGCCCGCAGTGATTATCGTGAAACTCCAACACCATTGGAGGACATGAACGATGACTGCACGCGCGAACTATATCGGCCTGGCACCCAAAGCCATGCAGATCCTGTTGAATCAGGAAGCCTATCTGAAAGAGCAGTTCAGCGACTCCAGCATCCTGAGCACGGCGTTGTGGGAGCTGCTAAAGCTGCGGGTTTCACAGATTAACCAGTGCGCCTTTTGCGTGGACATGCACAGTAAAGATGCCCTGGCCCAGGGCGAGACAGTGGAGCGTTTGATTGGCTTGAGCGCTTGGCGGGATATGCCGATGTACTCAGCCACAGAGCGCGCGGCTCTTGAGTGGGCGGAGCATCTTACCCAAAGCAAGCCGGTGGACGACCACTACTATGACAAACTGGCAACGGCCCTTGGCGAAAAAGGGCTGGTTGATGTAACCATCGCGGTGAACGCAATCAACAGCTGGAACCGGATCGTCAAAACCTTCAAGCCAGAGGTAGGCAACTATAAACCCCAGTAGCCTTGGCAAACCTGCATTCGACTTTCAGTTGTCCTGTCCATCGGGCCCGCTTTCGGCCTTTGTTCAGGGGGTTTGGTCTGCAGCTGTCTCAGAATCGGTAGCGGAACCTGTGGTAAAGCTGTTGCATTCTGAGGCGTGCAGCAGCATCTGGTTCAGTCTTGCGGGGGACGTACGAATCGGGGATATAGCAATTCCTGAAGGGGTGGTTGTTTTGCCGGTAGAGAAGGTGGCCGCCCAGGTATCACTGGCGCCGGGATCAGAGCTCGCGGGGATTCGCTTTCAGCCTGCCATCGGCTATGGCCTGATCCGCCAGCACTTTGGCCGGCCCACGGTACTGAACCGTGACCCGAGGCAATTGCCCGGTCTCATTCCGCTCTTTTCCCGCCTTAAAACCTGTTGCAACAACGTAAGCCGCGTGAGCACGATGCAGAGCTGGGCTGAGAACAACTTCCGGCTAACCCGGCTCATTCCCGGCGCTCTGCAGCAGGCTCTGGACTGTATAAGAGACGATGCGGAACCGGGCTCGCTCGCGCAACACCTGGAAATCAGTCAGCGCCATGTGGAACGCCTTTTCAAACACTGGATGGAAATGACGCCCAAACAGTACCAGCGCATTCTTCGGGTGAAACGGGCCATCAATTACATTCGTGAGCATGGCCAGGTTAACCTGGCCGAAGTCGCTCACCAGTTCGGCTTCAGTGACCAGGCCCATATGACCCGGGAGTTTCGTACGATTGCGCGCATCACGCCGGGCCAGGTGTAATCACTGAAAATGAGGCATGAGGACTGGAATCTCCCCGCTTATTTTTCGTAGCCTGTTATCAGGTTCATTGGCAGCCTCCCGACCAGGTCAGATCAGCAAATCAGGAGTTGTATCTCATGAAGGGAATCAGAAGCGCCTGCGCGCTTATTATCCTCACGTGTCTCTCGGCACTGACTCAAGCCGCCACCGCCGTCGAAATGGCCAGGCAAGCGTATTTCCTGATCGAGCGTGACCCTCTCGATCTTGATCAACGCAATGAAGCGAGTTACCTGATTCAGCGAGCCAACTTGTTGGACGGCGACGAACCATGGGTAGCGGTTGCCCAATCACGCCTGACTCTGGTGAGCGGCTACAAGGTTGGGCAACGACACGATCGCCGGGCCTACGAAGAAAGCGCCGTCAGCACCGCAAGGCAACAGGCAGAACGCGCAGTTCGTAATGGGCCGAACCTGGCCATGGCACACGTTCAGTTGGCCATGGTGCTCATTATTCAAGGCGAACTGCGTACGGCCTGGGATCATTTGAATACCGCAGACTCACTGGATGAACAGAGCTTCTACCCCTGGTACCTGCGGACGGTTATCGCGATACACCATAAAGACGAAAAATTCGCCGCAGAGGGTTTCAAAGAAATCGAGAGCAGAGCATCACAGAAGTATCAGAAACGGCTGTTGCTTCAGGAGCGCATGCGGTTGGCCAAGGCTACTAAAAACCTTGAGGAGCGGGATAGGCTGTATCGGGAAATGATCGATCTGGACCCGGACTATGCCTACGCCTGGGGCAATTACGGTTCATTTCTATTGGGCCAGAAGCGTTACCGGGAAGCCGTGCATAACCTGGAGCGAGCCGTAGAGTTGAAACCCTACGGGCTCGCGGTGAGCCAGTTAGCGGAGGCACGCAGGAAGCTGAATCAGGCGTTCTGATTTGCTTCAAACAGTCCAAACAACATCCTCATAATCAAATCGCACCTTCGGTAACTGCGCCGTGGTGTCCCAGACACTGCGATACCCCAGCGCCACGATGGCGGTGCTCTCCAGGCCAAGTTCCGGCAGTCCCAGCACTTCGTCGTAGGCTTTATGGTCGAAACCGGTCATGGGGCAGCTGTCGATCTGCATAGTGGCGGCAGCCGTCAGAAGGGTGCCCAGGGCAATGTAGGCTTGCTGATGTGCCCAGACTTGTTTCTCGGCCGCTGTTTTGCCCGAAAGCGCCTGTTTCATATGTTCCACATACCCGGCAATGTCGCTGGCCGGGACACCGCGGGTCTTCACGAACTGGTCTACGTAGCGATCAACGGTGTGGTCGCCAATCTCTGTCTGAGCCGCGAAAACGATCAGGTGGGAGCAGTCCAGCACCTTTTGCTGGCCGAATGAGTGAGCCAGCAATGCCTGCCTCACCGCCCTGCTCTCCACTACTAGGAGCTTGTAGGGCTGCAGACCGTATGACGAGGCACTTTTCCGTACCGCGTCCAATAGAGTTTCGACAGCACGGGTATAGAGCTTTTCCGGTGAAAATTCGCGAACGGCGTAGCGCCAGTCCAGGGCTTGATGGATATTCATGGTGATGACTCCCTTAGCAGTGACGTGTTGCTGGCTACTCTAGGGCACGGTTATCTATCGAAAAACAGAGAATCCTGAAGAACACTTTTTCCAATATGGAAACAGTTTTCCAACAACGGTCACCGGGTAATCGTGACCGCTCATTCCCAATACGGCTTGTCGCCGAGGTGTTGATCAATATGCTCCAGCAACAACCGCACTTTGGTGGGCTGTTTTCGCCCCGGGGGAAACAGCGCGAACACGGTATAGGGCTGGGGTGGGTATTCGGGAAGTAAGGCCACCAGCGCCCCATTATCCAGGTCCTGTTGCACCAGGAAGCGCGGCACCAACCCCACCCCCGCGCCGTTCAGCAGGCTTTGCCGTATGGCCAGACTGCTGTCGGTACGGTAGTTGCCGCTCACGACGACTTCTTCATCGCCCAATGCCCATATCCGGGGCCGGTAATGAAGATTGAACATCAGGCAATTCTGTTCGGCCAGGTCGGCGGGTGCATGAATGGCGGGCGAATGCTCCAGGTAGCCCGGCGCAGCACAGACAATATTCCGGGACTGCCTTAGCGGTTTGGCCAGCAGGCTTGAATCCGCCAGAGTGCTCCGAATGCGAATAGCCATGTCCACACCCTGCTCCACCAGGTCCACCATGCGGTCGCTGAGCTGAAGGTCGATCTCGATCTCCGGATACCGTGCCAGAAAGCTGTCGATGGCCCCGGTGATGTGGGTAAGCCCGAAAGACATGGGAACGTTCAGACGGATCAGGCCACGGGGTTCCGCCTGAAATCCGCGAGCCTCGAGCTCGGCATCTTCAAGTTCATCCAGCAATGCCTGGGTACGCTTCAGAAAAGCCAGACCAGCATCCGTCAGGCTCATGCGGCGGGTGGTACGGTTGATCAGGCGAGTATCAAGATCTCTCTCCAGAAACGCGATGTGTTTGCTAACGGTGGCTGCGGTGATATCCAGGTCGTCGGCGGCCCGGGTGAAACTGCCCAGTTCTGCCACGCGCCTGAAGATGTTCATCGCGACCAGTTTGTCCGTAGCCATGGCTCGATCCTCATTATTTCCAATTTGGAAGGAGTATTATTCGAATTAGACTGATTATCAAATCAATGCGAAAGCGCACACTGGTGGTCACCAGACATTTTTCAGACATCGGAGTGCCAGCCATGCTTGCCACCACATCAAGATTCAGCCTTCCCCTCCAGGCCGTACTCTGGGGTTTACTGCTAATCAACGGCTTTCTGATTGCCCTAATGCTGGCGCTGGCCAAGGCCGCAACGTCTCTCGGCCTGCCGGCCGTTGCTTACGCCTTCTGGCAAACACTCGTTGCGGGCCTGGTGCTGCTGTTATGCACGGGGGAGCGCCGGGCGATTCATCAAGCAAGATTCGCCCGCTATTTTCTGGTCAGCGGCCTGACCGGCATTGCCGTGCCCAACGCCATCGGTTTCTTTCTGGTGACAAAGCTGGGGGCCGGCTACACCGGGATTATGTATGCCCTTCCCCCTATTTTTACCTTCCTGTTAGCGTGGGGCCTGGGGCTGGAGAACCGCAACTGGCTCAAGCTCGCCGGGTTGTCCATCGCGGTGATGGCCTGCGGCTGGATTGTGGTTCAACGCCATGCTGAAATGAGCAACGCCAGTCCACTCTTGTTCGTTCTTGGGCTGGCCATCCCTGTGATGTTGTCTGTGGGGAACGTATATCGCTCTGTGGCCTGGCCAGCAAAAGCCAAACCGATGATCCTTGCGGCCGGTACCCTGCTGGCGTCTGCCCTGGCGCTGGCTCTGTTCGCCGCTATGACAAACACCGAACTGCTTCCATCAGGCACATCGCCTCAGTTGATTGGCATTCTGCTGCTGCAGGGGCTACTCACGGCCCTTACCTATCTGGTCGCCTTTGAACTGCAACGGCGCGCAGGCCCGGTATTCTACAGCCAGCTAGGCGCTGTCGCCGCCGTATTCGGGCTGTTGATCGGCGTCGTCTGGTTCAGGGAGGAGTATTCTGTAGCCATCTGGCTTGGGGTATTTCTGGTGGTTCTCGGTTTACGAATCAGCAACCGTGCGACGGCACCGAGCCAGTCCTGAACGGCGGGTTTTCAGGCATTCGGGATTGCCCGATCGGTTGGCGTAACTTGCGAAGGAAGTTAAAACAGCATAGCTTGAACACCTCTGGTTAAACCTCGGATGGAGCTCAATCATGCAAAGGATCGCATCACTCAAATTCGGTTTGCTTGGCCTTACAACCCTGTCTTTGCTTCCCGGCATGACCCAGGCCGGCGGCCCGTCTCCCGAACACTTCCTCAATGACCGCTCAATGGTCCTGGAGATTCGCTATTGCGAATGCCAGGCCACAGAACCGGGCAACGCGCCGACCGAATTACGCCCGGCGTTTCTGGAACAATCGCGCCTTCTGAAAGTTGACGTAGACCCTGAAGGCACGGGATTTGTATCGTCACCGGAAATAACATTGGGTTTTGAGCTCAAGGCGCGGCCGGAATCCCCCAGCGACTTCACCTTCAAGTTCGCCGGCCATTACGATCCCGTAAGCCAGAACGTTACCGGCACTGGAGAGGTATTGCTAACGAAGGATCAGTGGCTGAATCTGTTCAGCTCCAGGCATGAGAGAGAAAACAACACGGAATACCGGGATGTTGCGGTAAGGCTAGTTTCCGGAGACTTGTAAGCCAGTTAGTAGTGTTACACTTGCAACCCGCCATTAAGACCAACTTTAAACGGGTTCCAAGAGACACTCATGGTTAAATCGATCGCTTTGGCGGGGCTTCTTGTCCTGCTCCTGGGGCTGATTATCTTTCAGTACATCATAACCTCGGTGCCCAGCCTGGAACCGCCCATCACGGTAAGTGACGCCCGGCGCGTAGATGACAACAACTCCTTGCTGGTGTCGCTCACCGGAAGCGAAGGCCGGCGTTTCACCCTGGGGCTGCGTGGCGATATAGAAGAGAAACCGGAGGAAGCCGCGCTGTTTTTCATCAGCCGCCCGACCCTGGTGCCCTACGTGTACTGGCCAGGGTTCCGCAGTAATGACGAAAAACGGGTTCTGAATTTGCTGACGTCTTGGGAAAAAAACCGAAAGGCGCCTTCTGAAGAGTCAGAACACGCGGCGTATCAGATTTATTCAGTGTTAAAGGATCGAAACTAACCCCGGACTCCAGCCCGGGGTTAACTTCAAGCTCCGGTTTACGAACAGGACCCGCAGCAGGTACCGCCCTCGCCGTGCCCACCCTTTTTTGGCTCGTCGTTCTGCGTCTCTGCAATACCACTTGCCTCGATGTGTTCAACGCCATTGCTTTCAGTTTCTGCGTCTTCTTTCTTGAAAATATTCACGAATGACAGGGCCATCTGGATACCTCGGTTTGCTACTGGATTTAACATTCATTTTCTATGTATGTTATTGGGTAGACATCCGTCCGGTCAAGCAGTTTACATCTCAGGTAACCTCAAATCTGATTCCCTTGCCGGAGCCTCTGTACAGAGTCATGCGGAAGACAATACCATCGGGGTTTCCCCAAGACTCAGAGAACTCGACGGAAGCCGCGCAGATTGCAGGCAGTCTTACCTCATTCAATTTGCTCAAAGGACGAAGCCACTACTATGAAAACCATAGGTCTCATCGGTGGAATGAGCTGGGAATCCACCCAAACCTACTATCAGTTGATCAACCAGAAAGTGCGAGACGGGCTGGGCGGGCTGCACTCAGCGCGACTGGTTCTCTACAGTGTGGATTTTGCCGAGATCGAAGCCCTGCAACATCAGGGGGACTGGGCGGCGACCGGGGAAATTCTTGGTGCGGTCGGAAAGGCGTTGGCCGCGGCAGGGGCCGATTTCATTGTGTTGTGCACGAACACCATGCACAAAGTGGCAGATAGTATTGATAAGGCTTCTGGCCTGCCGATGCTTCACATCGCCGATGCGACAGCTGAGGCGCTTCATCGCGATGGGATCGATTGTGTCGGCCTTCTCGGCACAAAATTCACCATGGAACAGTCGTTCTACAAGGAGCGTCTGGAGAACCGCGGCATCCGGGTTTTAGTGCCGGGTGACGCGCAGAGGGAATTCGTGCATACCGTCATTTATGACGAGCTATGCCGTGGTATTATCGGCCAGCCTTCTAAACAGGGCTATCTGCAGGTGCTGGACTCACTGGCCGCACGAGGAGCGCAAGGCGTAATACTGGGTTGTACCGAAATTGGCTTATTGGTGCAGCAGGCTGATACTGCCATTTCGCTTTACGACACCACCCGCATCCACGCGGAGCAAGCCGTGGCGCACGCCTTAGCGTGACCAGCACAGCCGTTTCAGCCACCACAGTTTATTTAGCTCCTCATTCACTTGGTGATGGTTTTAACACGTTCTATGAAAAGCTGGCTGCTTCTTGGTCTGGCCATTGTGGCCGAAGTGATTGCTACCTCGGCACTGAAATCCAGCGAAGGATTCACCCGGTTGATGCCGAGCGTTGTGGTCGTGATCGGTTACAGTGTGGCCTTCTATTTTCTGGCGCTGGCTATCAAGGTGATCCCTGTGGGGATAGCCTATGCCGTCTGGGCCGGGCTGGGCATTGTATTAATTTCGCTCATTGGTTGGTTACTGCTCGGGCAAAAGCTGGATTTTCCTGCGGTTGTCGGTATGCTGCTGATTGTAGCCGGCGTTTTGGTTATCAACCTGCTTTCCAACACAGGTGCACACTGAACCGACATGAGTACCGTAACTTCGATCACTATTCGTAAATACCGGATTCAGGATCTGAGCCCGGTGGTTCGCCTGTTCACCGATTCCGTGCACGAGCTCACGGCAGGTGCCTACGACGAAACCCAGCGTTATGCCTGGGCTTCACGGACGCCACATCTGGATACCTGGCGCGAACGGCTGGAGTCTCTGGAAACCCTGGTGGCAGAAGAAGGCTCGGATCTCGCCGGTTTCATTTCCTATGAAAAAGACGGCCACATCGACCTCGTGTTTACTGCCCCGAATTATGCTCGTCGCGGCATTGCTTCTGCCCTTTATCACGAGGCAGAGCAGCAGCTCAAAGAGCTGGGCGTCACAGAACTCAAGACCGAGGCCAGCGTGGTCGCTCGACCCTTCTTCGAGCGCCACGGTTTTGAGGTGGTGGATGAACAGCGTGTCACGGTCCGTGGCGCCCAGTTTCTGCGTTATCTGATGCGCAAAAAACTCGACGCCTGACCTGGATTCAAGCGGGCTCTTCAGCCTCTTCGGCCAGAGTCCGCACCCGCTCAAAGTCCTCCTCGGTAAACACACCATTCACGCCAGATATGGCGGCAAGCTCCATGCCGTGCTTGAGCCCGAGCTTGTAGATCTCCCGCACCTTCTCCCATTCAATATTTCGGCCGAGAGTGAAGTTCTCGAATCTTGCTTCCAGCGCCAGCACAATCGTCTCCGCCAGACAGGCGTAAGCGATGCCCCGGGGCAAGCCGATGTCCTTCATGCGCACGTCTCCCGGTAGCTGGATTTCCCCGGATTCGATTACCAGCACATCCGGCCGCTTCGCCACATCTTCCGCCGGGATATCCAATGGCCGGGCCACATCGGTGATCACGCAGCCGGGTTTCACCTGCATGATATCCAGAATGCGTTTACCGGCCCCGGACGTAGCGGTGACCACCATATCCATTCCTGAAAGATCCCGATCCGTGGTGGCAGAGACGTGAACGATGGCCCCAGGAGTTTCCAGTTCGATACTCTCCTTCAGCGCCAGCAACTTGGCTGCCTCCGGGGCCACCATGTAGATTTCATCCACGGCTTTTGCCAGCAGGCGCGCGCACACGGAACCAATGGCGCCTGTGGCCCCGACCACCATCGCCTTACCCGCCATTTTGCCGCTCTTGCCAATACTCACGCGGCCGACTTTTTTGGCGGCGTCGTGGGCGGCCCAGAGCGCGCCGGAGGCACTGTAGCTGTTACCCGTGGTGATTGGTAACGGTGCTCGTTTGGCCACGGTGATGCCGGCGTCACCCACCACTTTGGTGAACGCACCCAGTCCCATAATCTGGGCCCCAAGTTTCTTGGCCAGTTTTGCCGCTGCCAACAACCGGCTGTAGGTAAACTCCGGGCCGTGGGCCATGATTTCCCTGGGTGTGCCACCTACGGTGATCAACCAACCCTCGGCTTCGTCTCCGGTGGGGGATTTCATGCCGCTTACCTTGGAGTAAATGAAAGGCGGTGTGTAAGCCACAGCCTTTTCCACCAGGTTCATCACGGTGGGTGGAGAGACATTGGCAATCCAGTCCAGCGGTGGGGTTTTGGTCAGGTACTGCTGAGACAGCGGATGAATCACGAAGGCGAAGCGGTTTACCCGCCGATAGCCGTTGGGATATAGAATCCGCGGCTCAATTCCCAGGGTCTGAATAACATCCAGGAAGTCGTCTGCGCCCAGCTGCTCCGGCGTGCGGGACATCGCCGCGCTGATCATCGCCTCCATCACATTCACGCCCACGGGTCGACCTTCCAACCAGGGGCTGTAGTCCACCACCATGGCCACCTTGCGGGAGCGAAACCAGTCCAGGGCGGATTCGGTGACCCGGGAGGTGATCACGGTTTTACCGTCCAGCTCTTTCTCCGAGAAGGCCTCCAGATCGCCCATGGCTCCCACAATCACATGGGAGTCCTTTACCGACTCATGCAACGAGCCACGAATGAGCTTCTCGCCCATGCGGTAAATCGGTGTTTTGTGAAGCGCTTCAATGAGCTTGACCGCTGCCGGGCGGAAGGTCACCGGGGCTGTTAACGAGGTATAGGTTTCCAGCTGGCGCAGGGAGGTAAGCAATCTCGGTACGCCGAAATCCAGATAGGGATCGGCAAAAAACAGGTTGTCGGTGTGTTCAGACAACGCCTTGGCAATTCGGTAGCCGGCCTGGCCGTTCAGAAACAGTACCCGGGCGTTGTCAAAAAAGTGCCCCAGCTCAGTCTGCGTATGGCGTACCGCCCATTCCTGTAAGATACCCCGGAGGCCGGCACCGGTCGTCACCGGTTTGTCCGGAATACAGGCCTCAAGGCGAGCCGTATCGGGATGTTCCAGCTGTTCACGGCCCACCTGGTAGTGATCATGAATCATGCTCAGGCCAATGGCATCGGCCTCCCCGCAAACGGAATCCAGCACCGCCTCAGCACGCTCCAGGTTGCCATCCGTGCCTACCCGAATAATCCGGAAAGGCTGTTCCAGGAATGTGGTTTCCAGTTCGTAATCGTATTCCGATGATCCCTGGCTGACACTAACGACCGTTTTCATGGCGCGGGCATCCTTGTTGTTTTGTTATGCAATCAGTTTAGAAGATGGAGCGCTCAGCTGCTTTAGCTCAGATCAAATAGCAGGCACAAAATAACCGGCTAAACTCATGCTGTGTCGAATCCTCAAACCCCAGTCCGATTCAGGGAGGCTCCATGACCATTCAGGAAGAACTCAACGCCACCATTGCCGATCTGGTGCAACCGGGCAAAGGTATTCTGGCCGCAGACGAAAGCTCACCGACCATTGCCAAACGCTTCAAAGCCGTAGGCGTTGAATCCACGGAAGCCACGCGGCGCGAATACCGAAGCATTATTTCTCCACGCCCGGACTTGGCGACCACATCAGTGGCGTGATTCTTTACGAAGAGACCCTGGAACAACTGAGCCTGGAAGACGTTGCTATTCCCAAGCTCCTTGCCAGCCAGGGCATGGTGCCGGGTATCAAGGTCGATCAGGGCAAGGGGCCTCTGGTGAATGCTCCTGGTGACGAGATTACCTACGGGCTGGATGGCCTGGCTGCCCGGCTTGAGCACTACAAGGCCATGGGTGCCCGCTTCGCCAAGTGGCGGGATGTGTTCCATATCTCGGATACCCTGCCCTCGATCCAATGCCGAGGTGCTGGCCCGCTATGCCGCCGTGTGCCAGTCGATGGGTATTGTGCCGATTGTTGAGCCGGAGGTACTGATTGACGGAAATCACACCATTGAGCGGGCTGCAGAAGTTAGCGAAGACGTATTGCTGGAAGTGTTCAAGGCCCTGCATCGGCACCGGGTGAACCTGGAATGCATGGTGCTGAAGCCCAGCATGGTGATACCGGGCAAGGAATCCGGCAAAGCCACACCTGAACAGGTTGCCGAAGCGACGCTCAGCGTTTTCCGGCGAGTGGTGCCGCCGGCTGTGCCGGGGATTTTCTTCCTTTCCGGAGGCCAAACGCCGGAAGAATCCACCGAAAACCTCAATGCTTTGAACAGCATGGGCTACCATCCCTGGGAGCTGAGTTTCTCCTATGGCCGGGCTCTGCAGGAACCTGCCCAGAAAGCCTGGGCCGGAAAGCTGGAGAATGCAGGGGCAGCACAGGCGGCCATGAAAAAACGGGCCAGGCTCAATGGAAGCTGATAATTAGGCTGCGTTGGTGTGGCGCTGCGGCAGATCTAACGTCTGATCCAGACAGGCCAGCATCGGCGCTACTCCCCGGATTTTACGGGCCTGGGGCCAAAGCGCCTCGGCTTCGGCAAAGCCCTGGCGCAGGTAATTGAGCCATTGCTTGATCCGGCCGGTCACATATTTGTCTTCCAGGCGGGTTTGCAGGGCGGCCGCGTATTCCCGCACCAGCACGACAGCCTCTGCCCAGCTCATGGGGTCCCGTGTTTCACCGCTCTGGGAGGCCTTGATCTGGGCCGCCAGGTCTGGCCTGGCGATCAGGCCACGGCCGATCATTACATCGTCGCAGCCGGAGACTTTCCGGCAGCGCCAGTAGTCTTCCACGGTCCAGATTTCGCCATTGGCAATCACATGGCTGTTCACGGCTTCGCGTACCCTGGCGATTTCTTCCCAGTAGGCGGGCGGCTTGTAGCCATCTACTTTGCTGCGGGCGTGAATCACGATTTCCGAGGCCCCGGCGGCTTCCAACGCCTGGCCACAGGCCACACCCATGGAACGGTCGTCATAGCCCAGGCGCATCTTGGCGGTTACCGGAATATCCGCAGGCACGGCTTTGCGAACGGCCGCAGTGATTTCATACATCAGCTCCGGTTCGCGCATTAGCACGCAACCACCTTTGTGTTTGTTCACGGTCTTGGCCGGGCAGCCGAAATTGATGTCCACCTGCCCTGCTCCAAGCTCGGCAGCCTTGGCACCGTGACGGCCCATCATGTCGGCGTTGGAGCCCAGCAGTTGAACGGCCACGGGTGTACCTACTTCTGTGAGCGCACCGTTGTGCAGCTCCGGAGCGTACTTGTAGAAAATCCGGGGCGGCAACATGCCGTGGGTCACGCGAATAAATTCCGTCACGCACCGGTCAATCCCACCGACCTTGGTCAGGGTTTCACGAATGGGTGCGTCGACCAGCCCTTCCATCGGGGCAAGGATGATTCGCATGAAGGCTCCAGAAACTGAGAGAAGTGAATCAGAGTGCGGCTGATCAAAAATCAGGCGGAGCGGATTGTAAGGAATTCGGGGGGAAATAGGTAGCCGGGCATCCCGAAACAGGATGCCCGGCTTATCACTACAGATTTACTTCTTCACGTCGAAGCGGTCATTGTTCATGACCTTGGCCCAGGCGGCAACGAAGTCGTTCACGAACTTCTCCTGGTTGTCGTCCTGAGCGTACACCTCGGCGTAGGAACGCAGGATGGAGTTGGAGCCAAACACCAAGTCTACACGGCTAGCCGTCCACTTGGTGCTACCACTTTTGCGATCCACGATGTCGTAGACATTGTTGCCCTTCGGCACCCAACGGTACGACATGTCGGTCAGGTTCACGAAGAAGTCGTTGGTGAGCTGGCCCTCGCGATCGGTGAAAACACCGTGCTTGGTGCCACCGTGGTTGGTACCAAGTACTCGCATACCACCGACCAGTACAGTCATTTCCGGTGCGGTCAGGCCCATCAGCTGCGCCCGATCCAGCAGCATTTCTTCCGGTTTGACCACGTACTCCTTTTTCTGCCAGTTTCGGAAGCCATCCGCCAACGGCTCCAGCGGCTCAAAAGATTCCGCATCCGTCATCTCATCGGTGGCATCGCCACGACCTTTCAGGAAAGGCACGTGTACCGGATAACCTGCCGCTCTGGCAGCCTTTTCAATACCCAGATTACCGCCAAGCACAATGACATCGGCAATGCTGGCACCGGTATCAGCGGAGATCTTTTCGTAAACCTTCAGCACCTTGGCCAGACGCTGGGGTTCGTTGCCTTCCCAGTCCTTCTGGGGGGCCAGGCGAATACGGGCACCATTGGCACCGCCGCGCATGTCGGAGCCGCGGAAGGTACGGGCGCTGTCCCAGGCCGTTGTGATCAGCTCGTTAAGGGTCAGTCCGGCTTCGTCGATCTTCTCTTTGACCACTTCCTCGATATAGTTGGTCTCGCCCTGGGGAATCGGATCCTGCCAGATCAGATCTTCGGCCGGCACATCCGGGCCGATGTAGCGGGATTTCGGCCCCATATCCCGGTGGGTCAGCTTGAACCAGGCGCGGGCGAAGCAGTCCTTGAAGTACTCCGGGTCCTTCATGAACTTTTCACAGATCGGCCGGAAAGTCGGGTGCATCTTCATGGCCATATCCGCATCGGTCATGATCGGATTGTGGCGTTTGGAAGGATCCGTGGCGTCTACCGGCTTGTGCTCTTCCTTGATATCAATCGGTTCCCACTGGTTGGCACCGGCTGGGCTCTTTTTCAGCTCCCACTCGTAGCCAAACAGCAACTCGAAGTAACCCATGTCAAACTGGGTCGGGTTAGTAGTCCAGGCACCTTCAATACCGGAAGTGATGGCGTTAGCCGCTTTTCCACACATATTCGGGTTGTGCCAGCCCAGGCCCTGCTCGTGCACATCGGCACCTTCAGGCTCGGGGCCAAGGGCGCCGGCATCACCATTACCGTGGGTCTTGCCAACGGTATGCCCACCGGCTGTCAGTGCAGCAGTTTCTTCCGCATTCATCGCCATACGGGCGAAGGTTTCCAGCACCTGGTCACCGGACTTGATCGGATCGGATACGCCGTTAACGCCCTCAGGGTTTACGTAAATCAGACCCATCTGTACCGCTGCCAGCGGATTTTCCATGGTGTCTGGCTTCTCTACGTTCTCATAACGTTCGTCGGAAGGTGCCAGCCACTCCTTCTCAGCACCCCAGTAGATATCTTTCTCCGGATGCCAGATGTCTGCCCGGCCGTACGAGAAACCGAAAGTCTTGAAGCCCATGGATTCATAGGCAATGTTGCCGGCCAGGATAAACAGATCGGCCCAGCTCACCTTGTTGCCATACTTCTTCTTCAAGGGCCAAAGAAGTCTGCGGGCCTTGTCGAGGTTGCCGTTATCAGGCCAGGAATTCAGAGGAGCGAAGCGCTGGTTACCGGTACCACCGCCGCCACGCCCATCGGCCAGTCGGTATGTGCCTGCTGCGTGCCAGGCAAGCCGGATCATCAAACCACCGTAATGCCCCCAGTCAGCCGGCCACCAGTCCTGGCTGTTAGTCATCAAGTCGTGCATGTCCTTTTCGAGGGCTTCGTAGTCGAGTTTCCTGACCTCTTCGCGATAATCGAAGTCTTCCCCCATGGGGTTGGTCTTTTGGTCGTGCTGGTGCAGGATGTCCAGGTTCAGGGCCTCAGGCCACCAGTTGGTATTGTCCTGGGCGTGGGCGGTACTACCGCCGTGCATAACCGGGCACTTACCACCAGAATTCGTCTCACTCATCGTACTCTCCTGCTTCTGCGTCATTGGCAAAAAGGCGTCTATTATTCAAGAGCAACTATCAATATAGATCATTCACAGTTGGCTGCTTGAATGTTTCCTACCGCCAGAATAGTGAAGGACTATCGACTCTCCCGCTTCACTGGCAAATCTGTAACTCACTGGGCAATCGCATAATTCCCGCAGTAATCCGCCAGAATTCCCAGAGAGTCACTCCATGCTACCGATGTGAGATAGGACAACGCTGACATAGGGCAACTCCTGTGTTAACGAGAACACCGTTACCTTACCGCCGACGCCTTCAAGAGGAACAATTAATTAAAAATAAATTTACGAGAGCTTTTATTTATCGATTAAAGGCGCTCGATAGAGGTGAACTTTCCGGCATCGTCAAACAGGATGCGGAAGCTGCCACGTACGCCGTCGTTGAGGAAGAAACGGGAGAGGATACGGGCCGGGAAGCGGACAGAACGTCCGTCCCGGGCCGTGGTGTGAACATCGGTGGCCACGCCCTGATAGAGCTTGATCCACTCATCAGGGCTGATGCTGATGTCCACAATGATCTGCTGCATTGGCGCGCCTGGCTCAGTTGGCCAGTTCAAGCAGCAGTCGGTTCAGGCGGCTTACGTAGGCGCCCGGGTCTTTCAACTGCTCACCACTGGCCAATGTGGCCTGATCGAACAGAACGGCAGACAGCTCCTTGAAGCGCTCTTCGCCCTGTTCGGTTTCCAACCGCTGTACCAGCGGGTGATCCACATTGATCTCAAAGATCGGCTTGCTCTCCGGTACCTTCTGGCCCGCGGCTTCCATGATCTTCTTCATCTGGGCGCCCATATCGAACTGCCCCACCACCAGGCACGCCGGTGAATCGGTCAGGCGATTGGTTACCCGTACTTCCTGCACCTGGTCTTCCAGAGCGGTCTTGATGCGCTCCAGCAGGTCCTTGTGCTCTTTTGCAGCTTCTTCCTGGTGCTTCTTGTCTTCCTCGGTTTCCACTTCACCCAGGTCGAGATCACCACGGGCCACGTCCTGGAACTGCTTGCCGTCGTATTCGTTCAGGTAGCCCATCATCCACTCGTCGATGCGATCGGAGAGGATAAGCACTTCGATGCCTTTCTTGCGGAATACTTCCAGGTGCGGACTACTCTTGGCCGCAGCAAAATTGTCACCGGTGATGTAGTAGATCTTGTTCTGGCCTTCCTTCATCCGGCTGATGTAATCATCCAGAGACACGTTCTGAGTGGCTTCGCCGGTATGGGTGGTGGCAAAGCGCAACAGTCCCGCAATTTTTTCGCGGTTGCTGAAGTCCTCTGCCGGACCTTCTTTCAGCACGGTGCCAAACTCATCCCAGAAGCCCTGGTACTCATCGCCGTCTTTCTTGGCCAGCTTGGACAGCATGTCCAGCACCCGCTTGGTCATGGCGGTGCGGATGCTCTCGACGGTGCTGTCGTTCTGCAGGATTTCCCGCGATACGTTCAGGGACAGATCGTTGGAATCTATCACGCCCTTGGCGAACCGCAGGTACAGCGGCAGGAACTGCTCGGCGTCATCCATGATGAACACGCGCTGCACGTACAGTTTCAGGCCACGGGGCGCTTCCCGGTTGTACAGGTCGAACGGCGCGCGCTTGGGTATGTACAGCAGGCTGGTGTAGTCCAGCTTGCCTTCTACCTTATTGTGGGACCAGGTCAGCGGGTCTTCAAAATCGTGGGCGATGTGTTTGTAGAACTCCTTGTACTCTTCGTCTTTGATCTCAGTACGAGGCAATGTCCACAGGGCGGTGGCATCGTTTACCGTCTCTTCTTCGCCCTTCTTGTCCTCTTCTTCCGATTCGGACTTCATTACCACCGGGAATGAGATGTGGTCAGAGTACTTCTTCACCAGGCTGCGAAGCTTCCAGCCATCGGCAAACTCTTTATCCTCGGATTTCAGGTGCAGCACGATTTCGGTACCACGCTGCTCACGAGTCGCCGGCTCGATGGTGAACTCGCCATCGCCCTTGGATTCCCAGTGCACGCCGTTGTCGGCAGGCTCGCCCGCCTTGCGGGTGAATACTTCCACTTTGTCCGCCACGATGAACGCGGAGTAGAAACCAACACCGAACTGACCGATCAGCTTGCTGTCTTTTTTCTCGTCGCCAGACAGTTGTTTGAGGAACTCGGCGGTGCCGGACTTGGCGATGGTGCCCAGGTTGGCGATCACATCGTCACGGGTCATACCGATGCCGTTGTCGGCGATGGTGATGGTGCCGGCATCTTTATCGTAATCCAGGCGAATCTTGAGATCCGAATCGCCTTCAAACAGCTTGTCGTCTTTCAGGGCAGCGAAGCGCAGTTTGTCTTCGGCGTCTGAGGCGTTAGAGATAAGCTCACGAAGGAAGATCTCTTTGTTCGAGTACAGAGAGTGGATCATCAGGTGAAGCAGTTGCTTCACTTCAGTCTGGAATCCCAGGGTCTCTTTGTTGGCTTCTACCGTCATGGCTGGTTTGGTCTCCTGCTGTGTCACAAATAAAGAAACAGTTTTATGAGCAAGAGAGTGGGGGTTGGCCGGAGTATTTCAACCCCGGCGAGCACCCAAAATCAGTCTTCGAGCAGGAAGTGAGCGCGGGCGGTAGCGATGGGCTGGGAGCGAGACTTCTGCCAGGCGGAGATCATCACATTGGCCACGCGGTTACCCTGGCGGGTAAGCCGGCACTCGGCGTACGTTTCCCGGTTCAGGCCGGCCCGAAGATAGTCGAGGGAGAAATCGACAATTCGGGGCATACGGAAGGTGTCCTGGGACATAATCAGATAAATAGCCGCAGACATTTCCATAAAACCACCAATCACACCGCCATGAATGGCGGGCAGGATCGGATTGCCCAGGTTCTCTTCCTTTGCGGGCAGGCGGAAGATCAGGTCATCACCAAATCGGTCGCACTGCAGGCCAATCCAGCTGGCGTACGGGATACTCTCCATCATCCGCGAGAAGTCGCCGGTTTCCTGGGTGTAGCGCAGAATTTCCGGGTCGGTCATTCCTCACCTCCGGTGATCAGGTCGCGATAGGATTTCGGCGTGGCTTCTTTGCCAATGCGCATGAAGGTGCCCACGCAATTGGCGATGGTTTCACCCCCCTCCTGATAGGCCTCGCAGCGCGTAAAGATGATGTTACGGGTGATCTTGTAGGTCTCTGCCCTGGCGTACACCGGCTTCCGGGGCTCCGCCGGGCGCATGTAATCCACTCTGAGATCCAGGGTCGGACACAGCTCAAATTCATCCAGACCACAGATCATTACCGAACCGGAGGCGGTGTCCATCAGGGTCGTGATAGCGCCACCATGGATAACTCCAGTGTCCGGGTTGCCAATAATCTTGTCGCTGTAAGGCAGCTCCATAACCAGATAGCCTTCACCCGCCTCCGTTGCGTTCAGACCCAGTTCCCTTGCCTGGTTGAGCGTACTGATAAACCGGTTAACCCGGTTTATTCGGGTTTCATCATTCATTCAGGACTGTCCTGCAGATCAGTTCTTGGATTTTACGTCCGCATCGGCACGGGCGGGTATGGCTTCTTCGAAGACCTTGCCGTCGCGCAGGGCGGATAATGCATCTGAGTGGAATTCCCGGCGGTAGAGTACGTACACCACCAGGGTTGAGGCAGCCATAAAGGCCACCGGATGAATGAACCAGGCCACCACAGCCAGGGCATAGTAGTAAGAACGCAAGCCAAGGTTAAACGCGTCGCCGGCCAGGTTACAGATGTTGCCGGCGCTGCGGGCAAAGGCCTCTCGCGCTGCCGGACTGGTCTTGCTGTCGTCTGGTAGCGGCGCACTGCCAATCATGACGGCCACGAAATTGTACATTCTCATGGACCAGGTGAACTTGAAAAACGCGTAAATAAAGACCACCAGCAACACCACCAATCGCAATTCCCAGATTTCACGACTGGGCACAGCGGAAAATGGCATGGTGGCAAAAATTTCCATAGCCTCGCTGGTGTAGCCGAGGGCGGTGATAATACCGGCGAGAATCAGCAGACAGCTGGACGCAAAAAACGCTCCGTTGCGTTCCAGGTTACCGACAACCGAGGCGTCTGAAATACGGTTTTCACGCTTGAGCATGACCCGCATCCAGTCTTCGCGGTATAAATCCAGGGTGTTCGACAGACACGAGCGAGAGTTGGCGCGATTGCGCGAATACCAGGTGTACCCTCCCCAGCAGACAAAAAACCAGATCAGTGCCAGAAATTCCAGATAGTAGCTCATTGGGTGGTTAAAAAGCCTGGATTGGGGAGATAAATAGGGCGAAAACTTCCGTTATGATACGCCAAGGGGAGCGCGCCGACCACTGTCTGTCGGGCGGTGCCGACGTCGGAAACCGGTCTGTGCTATAAACTTACCCCAACGTTAAGGAGACATAAGTGAGACCCGGAATGTTGACCAGATATATCGCGATAGCGGCAATCGCCCTAACACTGACAGGGCTGGGTGGGTGTTCTGTGAACCCGGTAACCGGAGAGAAGCAGCTGTCTCTGATTTCAGAGAACCAGGAGCTGGCACTGGGAGCGGAACAGTACACACCCACACAACAGACCCAGGGCGGCCGCTTCTACATCGACCCGGAACTTTCCATTTATGTGCGTGATGTGGGCCAGAAGCTGGCGCGCGTGAGTGACCGGCCAGACCTTCCTTATGAATTTGTCGTGCTCAATAACAGCGTGCCCAATGCCTGGGCCCTGCCCGGCGGCAAGATCGCCATCAACCGCGGCCTGCTGGTGGAGCTGGAGGATGAAGCCCAGTTGGCATCGGTGCTGGGCCACGAGATTGTTCATGCAGCAGCCCGCCACAGCGTGCAGCGGATGCAGCAGGGCATGTTGATCAGCGCCGGGGTGGCCGGACTGGGCTTCGCCCTTTCCGATAATGAATGGGCCGGGTTGATCATGGGTGGTGCAGCTCTGGGTGCACAGCTGGCGCTGGCTCAGTACAGCCAGGGAGACGAACTGGAATCCGATGCCTACGGTATCCGATACATGAAAGAAGCCGGCTATGATCCACAAGCCGCCGTAGAGCTCCAACAGCTGTTTCTGAAGCTATCGGAAGGCCGTCAGAGCGGATGGCTGGATGGCCTGTTCGCCACTCACCCTCCCTCTGCCAAGCGGGTTCAGGAAAACCAGGAGCTGGTTCAGAAGATCGGTGCCGGCGGTTATCGCGGCCGGGACGTTTACCAGCGCCGTATCGCCAAGCTCAAGGAACTTCAGCCAGCCTACGATGCTCACGATGAAGCCATGAAGCTGGCCTCAGAAGGCAAGTATGAAGCGGCTCTCGATCAGGTAAACAAGGCCATCAAGCTGGAACCGCGAGAAGCCATGTTCTTTGCGCTGCGCGGCCGAATCTATCGGGGCATGGAACAACCGGAGAAGGCCAAAGCCGATTTCGACAAGGCCGTGTCACTCTATCCGGAGATGTTCCAGTATCAGCTGTACAGCGGTTTGAACGAACTGGAGCTGAACAACCTTGGCAAGGCAAAAAGCCATCTGGAGAAAGCCAATCAGGTGGTACCCACTTCCATTGCCTATCTCCGACTAGGTGATATCGCGCGGCAACAGGGCCAACGCAGGGAGGCAGCAGCCTATTACTCCACCGCCGCTGAGGCCGGTGGTGATGTGGGGGCTGAAGCTCAGCGCAAGCTGGCCGAACTCAACGAATAGCTGTTTGCAGTGTCAAAAAAAGCCGGGCGCCAATACGCCCGGTTTTTTTATGGTTGTCACATTTGCTGACCTGACACAAAAACCGCGTCAACGATTGCATTGACTTCTAGAGCAATAACTCTAAAAATCAGATTAACCAACAACAATCGGATGGCGACCATGATCGTAAAACGACTTCAGCCAATGATGTCCCACGCACGACGCAGCTATGTTGAGCTGATGTTCCAGGTGATGGGGCGCGCACTGCAGGCAATCAGCGAGGTGGATGAAGCCACCCGAAACGAAACCTGCGAACTGCCGGAGGGCTTCCTGTTCGAGATGCAGGTTATGCCCAACGGGCCAAAACTCATCGTTGAACACACCGGCAACGGTAAATTGCTCTTCCACGGGGATGAAGCTCCACGCCCCGTTGACCTCTCGATCCAGTTCAAGCATATCGCCCATGCCTTCCTGGTACTGTCGTTTCAGGAGAAGACCTCCGTTGCCTTTGCCAACGACCGCATGCTGGTGGATGGGGATGTGAGTTACGCGGTGCGGATGACCCGGGTTCTCAACCGACTGGAATCATTCATCCTGCCCCGACTAATTGCCGAAAGGGCGGTCAAAGAATATCCGGCAACCATCAAACTGCCTGAAAAACTCATCAGTGCCGCCCGCATTTATCTGAAAGTCGCCACCCAATTCGTCGAGACAGTGAGAGCATAATGACCAACAAATACTACGAGTTCTTCTGCCCGGTAAAAGTGATTGCCGGTAAAGCCGCGCTGGAACACATTCCCTATGAACTGACTGGCCTGGCAGCCAAACGGCCCATGATTGTGACCGATAAAGGGGTGCGCGCGGCCGGCTTGCTCGATCCGGTAATTGCCGCCTGCGAAGAAAGCGGGCTGGAGATTGTATCCATTTACGATGATGTGCCACCGGATTCCTCCACGTCGGTGGTGAAAGACATTGCCAGCGTTTACCGCAAGGAAAAATGCGACTCGATCATTGCGGTGGGCGGCGGCTCCGCCATTGATACCGGCAAGGCGGTCAATATTCTGGTATCCGAAGGCGGCGATAATATCGCCAAATACAGTGGCGCCGGTGTTCTCAAGCACCCGCTCAAGCCGTTCTTTGTTGTGCCCACCACGGCGGGTACCGGTTCCGAGGTAACCTCGGTGGCGGTCATCACCGATGAGAAAAAAGGCGTAAAACTTCCGTTTACCTCATCATTCCTGCTGCCTAACGCCGCCATCATCGACCCGCGCATGACCCTGACCCTGCCGCCCCACATTACGGCGGCCACCGCTATGGACGCGCTCACCCATGCTACGGAAGCGTTCACCTGCATGGCCAAAAACCCCCTGAGCGACGCGTACGCCACGGCAGCAGTCAAGAAGGTGAGCCAATCCCTGCTTTCAGTCATGGATAATCCGAAAGACAGTGATGGCCGACTGGAACTGGCTCAGGCGTCAACCATGGCGGGCATTGCCTTTTCCAACTCCATGGTGGGCCTGGTCCACTCTCTGGGACATGCTACCGGAGCCATCTGCCACCTGCCCCACGGACTGTGCATGAGCCTGTACCTGCCCTATGTGCTTGAGTTCAACCTTGAGAGCATTCGGGAGCCTTTGGGCGAGTTGCTGCTGTACCTGGAAGGTCCGGACGTCTACTCCGCCACCCCTGCGAGCCGACGTGCCGAGGCCAGTATTTCAGCCATTCGAAAACTGCGGGATGCCCTCTACAAGCGCTGCGAACTGCCCCGGACGTTGAAAGAAACCGGCAAAGTACTGGAGAATCAGCTGGAAAGCATTGCCAAGCTGGCCCTGGACGACGGCTCGATCATGTTCAACCCCCGGGAAGTGAGCCACGAAGATGCCATGGCGGTGCTTCGTCGCGCCTGGGCCTGATACCTCGGAGGCATATCTCGCCCCGGCCCTCTCTGGCCGGGGTTAGCCTAAAGTCAGATTCACAATGATTGAAATAAAATAGTAAGAAGGTAATATTTAGCGGGCATTCTGGCAGGGAGTTGGCCGGGTATCGATCTAACCAGCGTATGGGCCTGTCCTATCCAGAGTTCCGCCATGAAGAAACTCCTTTTCAAGCTCTCCTTTACCGCGATCCTGTTGAGCCTGCTAACCACTTTCAGTGGCAATGCCGCTGCCGAAGTGGACAATCAGGAGCGGGTGTTCCGCTTCAACATCTCTCCTAACGGGTACCCACCTTATCTGATCGTTGATGGCAGCAAGCCCTCCGGTATTATGTGGGACGTTGTAAACCTGATTGTCCCTCGCCTGGGCTACGACGTGGAACCGGTAAAAATCCCCAGAAAACGGGTAGACCCTATGCTTGCCGACGGCTACATTGACGGCACGCCAAGGGCCATAGAGCGGACGGAAGAGCCGGAGAAGTTCCTGTTTACCGACCCGGTCGTTCACGTGGAGGAAGTATTCTTCTTCCCGAAGAGCTCTGAGCTTGAATACAAACACCCCGCAGACCTCTACGGCAAGACGATTGTCACGCCACTGGGATACTACTATCCCTTTCTCGAGCCCTATTTCAAAGATCATCGCATTAAGCGATTTGACGTCTCCAGAGATCGGGAGATTTTCACCTTTGTGCTGCATGGCGAGCAGTTTCACGCAGCGCTTGCGGATCGGTTGGTCGGGCAATGGATTCTCAGGAACGAAGGACTGACCGAGCACTTTCGCTCTTCTGTGGAAGGAATCAGCCAGTTCGGCTTCCGGATCATGCTGCGTAAAGACTGGAAAGCGTTTGCCGAGGCCTTCAACCAGGAGCTGGCAAATATCCAGGAGAATGGCGAACTCGACGCCATTCTCTCAAACTATCGCTAAAACCCGATCACTCGAGGCGACGAAGCAGTAGCATCGGCGATACGCTAAGCACTGGTCGTAATTGCCAGCGGCCAAACAGCGCCAACAGAATGGCTGCAATCAGTGGTACTGGCAGCACCACCTGCCAGTGCCAGCGGAAAGTGCCCTCGAACATTCCGGCCTGGAGCGCATATACCGCCCCTTCCGCCGCAATCACACCGAGCGTACCGGCAAAGAACCCCAACAGTGCGAATTCCAGCATAGTACTGCGTGCCAACAACGACTGCTGGCCGCCCAGGGTTCGCAGCAACGCTCCTTCCCTCTGACGATCCCGCAGGGTGGCACTGACAACCGCTGCCATCACCACAAGAGCGGCCGCGAGAATCAGCGCCAGGATTGCCTCAATGGCCTGAGTTACCTGCTGCACAATCTGCTGGATGCGATCAATGATATGGTCTATCTCCAGCACCGAGACCGTCGGGAACTGGCGCGAGAAGTCGTTCAGAGCCAGTTTATTGTCCGGGTTCAGATAGAACGCGGTAATCCAGGTGGCGGGCATGTCAGTCAGACCGCCGTCGGGCGGGAAGGCCATGTAGAAATTGGGTTTCATGCTGTCCCACTGCACAGTACGAATACTCGTTACCGGCTCGGTCACCTTGCTGGAGCCGATGGTGAAGGTCAGCCGATCACCCAGCTGCAAACCGAGTTTCTCCGCCAGCTCAGCTTCTACCGAAACCCCCTCGGTTTCGCCCGGCCCGAACCACTGGCCATCCACAATCCGGTTGTCTTCCGGCAGCTCCGGCATCCAGGTCAGATTCAGCTCCCGGTTCAGCGCACCAACCCGCTCATCCTTGCTGACCGCTTCTTTCACCGGCTCGCCGTTGAGTTCGGTCAGGCGACCGCGAACCATCGGATAAAGCGTCTCCAGGGGCGCGCCGTGAGTGGCCCAGAATTCCTCAACATCATCCACCGCATCCGGGGCAATGTTGATCAGGAAATGGTTTGGCGCGTCGTCCGGCAGTTGGGCCTGCCAGTCGTCCAGCAGCGAGGAACGCACCAACACCAGCGTAGCCGCCAGCATCAGGGTCATGGCAAAGACCGCCATCTGCGCCATACTGGCACGACGGTGCCGATATAAGCCCACCAGGGCCAGGCGCCAGGAGTTGCCGCCACCCTTCACTCTGCGCAACAGGGCGACCATGCCCCACCCCAGCAGACCGAGCACACCCAGCAGCACTACCAGCCCGCCCAAAAGTGCGGCCACCAGCATCAGCTCGCCGGCGTACATCCATACCAACCCAAACACGGCGACCACCGCCAGCAGGATATCCGGAATGGCTTCCCGGCCGGTTTCGCCGGGCTGGGAGCGTAATACCCGCATGGCGGGAACATTACGCAGGCGGCGAATGGGCGGATAGGCAAACGCGAATAGAGAAACCAGTGCCGTCAGCAAGGCGGGCGTTAATGCCGCCGGATCCAGATAAAAATCCACCGGCCGTTCCAGCACGTCACTGAGCAAGCGCACCAGCAGCCAGAACAACGGCAACGCCACCGCCAGACCGCCCAACACACCGACGACACCCCACAGAGTAAGGCGCCGCAGGTAGAGCTCACCAATGCCCCGGCTGGATAATCCAAGGGTTTTCAGCAATGCCACCGTGTCCCTCTGAGACAGAGCGTATTGCCGGCTGGCTACGGCAACGGCTACCGCCGCCAGCAACACCGCAAGACTGCCGCCCAGCAGCAGAAAGCGTTCGGCCCGCTCCAGGGAGCGCGAGAAGGTTTCACCGTCTCTGACCCCTTCCCACTCGTGACTGGGCTCCAGCTGTGGTTCCAGCCACTGGTAGTAGTCATCAAGCACACCTTCGTCACCGGCAAACAGGTAGACGTATTCCACCCGGCTACCTTCCTGGACCACACCGGTGGCGGCAACATCATCCACATGCATCATCACCCGTGGCGCCAATGATGAGAGCCGGAAGCCCCCATCCGGCTCGCGGATCAGCAAGCGAGTAATTTCCAGCTTCAGATTGCCGACTTCCAGAGTATCGCCGATGTCCAGTTCGAGCAGACGCAGCAACCGTGGATTCACCCACACCTGGCCGGGGCCGGGGCCCTGACTGACAATCTGTCTCGGCTCTTCAGCACCGGGCTGGATCTCGATTTCGCCGCGCAACGGATATTCGTCACTCACCGCCTTGACCGAGACCAGCTGAAATCCGCTTTCTCCGAAGACCATGGTGGAGAACTCCACCATGCGCCCGGTTTCCAGGCCTCGGGACTGGGCATTCTCTAACCATTCCTGTGGGATCGGACGGCCGTTCTCGGCTTCCAGTTGCCGGTCTGCCGCCAGAAAAGAACTGGCAGACGATACCAGGGTTCGCTGCAGCTGACTGGCGAACAGCGCAATCGTGGCCACGGTGGCAACAGCAATAATCAGCGCAACCAGCACCACACGAACGTCGCGTTCGCGCCAGTCACGGCTCACAGACATGAGTTTTTTTGAGGCTCCCATCAGTGTGCCGGCTCCCCGGCCAGATCCGGCTCAGTCAGCATGCCCGCCTCGATGTGCAGCTGCCGGCCGCAACGTTCGGCAAGGTGTTCATCATGGGTAACCATCACCAGTGTGGTGCCCTGCTCCCGGTTCAGAACCATCAGCAGGTCAGACACCGCCTGCCCGGTCCGGTTATCCAGATTGCCCGTCGGCTCATCGGCAAACAGAATGGCGGGGTCGGATGCAAAGGCACGCGCAATCGCGACCCGCTGCTGCTCGCCACCGGACAACTGACGAGGGGTATGGTTCAGCCGTTCCCCCAAACCTACCCGATCAAGCAATTCTCTGGCCCGCTGCTCCGGTGCCTCCGTGCCGCCCAGTTCCAGCGGCAGCATCACATTTTCCAGCGCGGTCAACGCCGGCAGCAACTGGAACGACTGGAACACAAACCCGACCCGACGGGCCCGGAGCTTGGCACGCTCATCTTCACTCAGCTTGCTGATGACCGCACCATCCAGTTCAACGGTGCCTTCCGTGGGTGTATCCAGGCCCGCAAGCAAGCCAAGCAAAGTCGTTTTGCCGGAACCGGAGCGACCAACGATGGCTACGGACTCTCCCCGATTGATTTCCAGACTGACCCCCTGCAAGATCGTGAGCGTATCGGTTTCCAGGCTGACCCGATGGGTCAGATCAGTCACCCGCAACATAAGGTTGCTATCGGTATTACTGGGATCCATCATCTGGTTCACGGTAACTCCATTGTCTGTATCGTTGAATCTGTAAAGGGTATATGAATTTACTATGCATACGATATCGCTGTACGTCAGATCAATCGTACTCTCGGCTCTGCTCTTGCTCACCTTGCCTGCGCTGGCCAGCCAGAACACAGTGCTGGTGGTGGGTGACAGCCTGAGTGCCGCCTATGGCGTACCCTCGGAAACCGCGTGGGTAGAGCTGCTGCGGGATCGCATCGAGAGCCAGGATCTGGACTGGACCGTAGTAAACGCCAGCATCAGCGGTGAAACCACCGACGGTGGCCTGCGGCGCCTGCCAGGCCTGCTGGAAGCCCACGACCCAACCATTGTCGTCATTGAGCTGGGCGGCAATGATGGTTTGCGAGGCTTCCCTCCCAACGTAATCGAATCCAACCTGGCCAATATGATCGAACAGGTGCGTGATACCGGCGCCACCCCTTTGCTGGTGGGCATGCAGATCCCGCCTAACTACGGCCAGCGCTACACCACCATGTTCGCCGATATCTTTCCGACCCTGTCTGACCGCTACAATACGGTTTTGGTTCCCTTCTTCCTGGACGGTATCTACGATCAGGACGGGTTGATGCAAGGTGATGGCATTCACCCGACGGAAGAAGCGCAACCCCGGCTGCTGGATAATATCTGGCCCAAGCTGGAACCGCTGCTGAACAACCAGGCCAGCAGCTGATAACTCAGATTACCTGCCGGACAAACCCCAAAGCTCGGCGTTCAGACCAGTAGTAACCGTCCCGGGCATGTTGGACAAACCCCACATGCCCGCCCCACTTCGGGATTTCCATCTGGACGTAATGTCCCAATACCCGGCGACTGTCCGGAAAACAGCGGGCCGAAAGGAACGGGTCATCTGCTGCATTCACTACCAGAGCTGGCACCCGGATATCACTCAACCGAAACAGAGCAGAACACCGGGCCCAATAGTCGGCCGCGTCCTGGAATCCATGCAGTGGTGCCGTATAGCGATTATCGAATTCGTGAAAACTCCGGATATTTTCAAAACCGCTAACGTCTATCAGATCAGGGAACTTTTCAGCTTTTTCCCGCATCTTGACCTGCAGATCGGTTAAAAATCGCTGCATGTAGATACGCCGGCTGGGCAATGCGAGCACGTCCGCACTGCCCGCCAGGTCCAGAGGCACGGAGTAGGTCACCGCACCGCTGATACGGCTGTCCACACGCTCGCCCTGCTCGCCCAGGTACAGCAGCGTGAGGTTGCCGCCCATACTGAAACCTGACAGGAACAGGTTCTGATACCGCCGCCCCAGCGCATGACTGACAACGGCATGCAGATCCGAAGTGGCGCCACTGTGGTAGAAGCGCGGCTGGTGGTTCATCACCCCGCCGCAAGACCGAAAGTTCCATGCCAGCACGTCCCAGCCATCGGCCATCAATGCCCTGGCCAGGCCAAGCACGTATGGCCGGCGGCTGTGACCTTCCAGCCCATGGGAAATCACCGCCAGCCGGTTACTGCCCTGGCGATACCAGTCCAGATGCAGTTCGTCGTCATCGTCGGTGGCGAGTATGTCGGTTTCCGGTTCCGGCAGAGTCACTTTCCGGAACAGGGTCGGCCACACCGACTGGATGTGGCCATTACGCAACCACACCGGCGGACGATAGGGTTCGAGCTTAGCTTTGTGCAAATTTTGACCTTTCATTTCAGGGGGTTGACGAACCTGATCAAAGTACTTAATATGCGCGCCACATTGATGCTGTTCCCCGATAGCTCAGTTGGTAGAGCAACGGACTGTTAATCCGTTTGTCGCTGGTTCGAGCCCAGCTCGGGGAGCCACTTATTCCGAAAGGCCGCTGATCAAACATCAGCGGTCTTTTCTTTTGGGCCTCAGAAAACCTCGGCCCGCTGCATGAACTCCCGCAATACCTGGAACAGTGTATAGCCATCCCGTGTACCGATCATTTCACGAATCGAGTGCATGGCAAACTGAGGCACGCCGATATCCAGCGTGGTCACGCCCAGATTTCCCGCAGTCAACGGCCCGATCGTGCTGCCACACCCCATGTCACTGCGCACCACAAACGTCTGGTGCGGCAACCCCAATTCATCGCTGATGTGGCGATAAAGCGCGGCGGAACGGCTGTTGGTGGCGTAACGCTGATTGTGGTTTACCTTGATGACCGGCCCCTGATTGAGCAGCGGGCCATGATTCTCATCATGACGGTCCATGTAGTTTGGATGGATACCGTGGGCGTTATCCGCGGAAATCATCATGGAACGAGCAATGGCACGGCTTTTCCCGGCGCCACACCAGCGGTCCAGCACCGCCGTGAGAAACGGCCCCTGGGCACCTTCGGCGGACATACTGCCCACTTCCTCATGGTCATTGCAGACCAGTAGTGCCGGCTCGTCACCAGAGGTTTCCAGCAGGGCCTGCAGGCCGATATAACAACTGAGCAGATTATCGAGCCGTGCGGAGGCCAGGAACTCTTCACGCAGCCCCACCAGAGCTGCACCCTGTGCATCGTAAAAACTCAGTTCATAGCCCAGAATCTTGCTGGTCTGCAGCCCGGATTCTTTGGCAATCTGCTGTTTCAGCAACTCGGCAAAGGTGGTGGTATCGGTTTCCGGCACCTGCATAACCACCGGCGGAAGATCGGTCTGGGCATTAACGGTGCGACTGCTGTTCGCCTCCCGGTCCAGATGGATGGCCAGGCTCGGAATGATCGCCACCGGCTTGCGGAAATTCACCAGGGTGTCCCGTACTTTGCCGTTGTCGTCCAATACCGTCACACGGCCGGCCAAAGAAAGATCCCGGTCAAACCAGGGGTTCAGCAATACGCCCCCATACACTTCCACACCCAACTGGAAAAAGCCCTTGCGGCGAATCTCAGGGTTCGGTTTGACCTTCAGGCAGGGGCTGTCGGTATGGGCTCCCACCATCCGGATGCCGGAACTGACCACATCCTTGGTGCCGGTACGGAAGGCAACAATAGACGAGCCATTACGGGTTACGTAGTAGCCCTGCCCTGGCTGCAACGACCATTCTTCGCGCTCGTCCAGCGGTTGAAATCCCGCTGCTTCAAGACGCGTTTTCATGGTATTGACCGCATGCCACGGAGTCGGCGAGGCATTCAAAAACTCAATCAAGTCTTTATTGAATTCAGTGTGTTCCATGATCTTCCTGATTGCATGATAATGGCGGCTACAGTATGGCATGAAGCCGCGCCGGCTCCTACCGGGTACGCTGTGCACCGCCATAAGCACTCACCGAAGATTCCGGAGTTCACTGTGTCGCTACCCCGCTTTCTGGATATCGAATACTGCCAGACCGACGACGCCCTGTTTCCCACGGCCATCGCCTGGTCCCTTGCAGACGGCCAGATGAAAACCGTGGTAATTGCACCGGAGGATGCCTGGTTGCCCGAAGATGGCGACCTGGGCGATGTAGACCTGCTGTATCTGGAAGAACAGGGGGTCCCCCTGCTGGAACTGGCCAGGGAGCTGCACGAGGATCTGCCGGACCAGACCGTATACGTGGATGGACTGGATCCGGACGAAATCCTGATAGACCTGATCTTCAGTGCCGTTCGCCAGGAGGCCCCGTTTGAAATCGCCCCCATTTCCGAGCTGATTACCGGCCTGGACAGCGAAGCACTGGAAGACCGCCGCCGGCAGTTGCTCTTTGATGAAGGGCTTGAACCGCAGCTGCCGGAAAACGGCGTATATTCCCTGCTATTGCTGGCCCATGAGGAAGGCTACCTGGAGGAATGAGGTCCCGCCCCTGATCACGGGGAACTGTGACATGAGTCCGCGTAACATTGCGTTACACAAGGCAGAATCGGGCGTCAGTACCGTTACTGACAGGAAGCCTGATAATAATGAACAAGGTCACACCCCGTTTCCTCACATCCAGCCTGATCGCGCTTGGCCTGTTTTCTTCCGCCGCCTTTGGCCAGGAGACCCCACGCTCGGATAAACACTATGTCGGACTGTTGGCGACAGCCATTGAACACCGTTCCATCGGGCAATCCGACGAGGATGGCTGGGGCCAGGCAGCGACACTGGTGATTGGCGGCCACCTGAGCGACCTGATTCATGCAGAGGTGAGGCTGGGGGGCGGCTTGGCAGACGCCGAGATTTCCCGTGGCGATCTGAGCCTGGCCGTCGACTACTTCGGCAGTTGGTACATGGGCCTGCACTACCCTATTGGTGAGCTTGGCAATGTCTATGCCCAGGCTGGCTTTACCCATGTCAGCGGGGAGGCAACCCTCGACAACCGGGATGCCGATGGCAATGCCCAGTTTCGGGATACCGAGGGGGATTACCCGGGCAGCAGCTTCAGCTTCAGCTGGCTGGCCGGCCTGGACCTGGAACTGATGGATAACACCTACCTGGTTTTCGAGGGCGGCAAACTGTTTGAAGACACGGACACCAGCGCCAATGCCTTCCAGTTCTCCTCTGGTATCCGTTACGAATTCTGATGCCGGATATGCCAGCACCGGTGGATTTTCGAATTGCGCTGAAAATCCTTGTCCAGAGTGCTGGCACTCACCTCTTTCACTTCGAATTCTGACTCCAGCGCCTCATCCAGCCTGAACTTGCGGAAGTTATTGGAGAAAATCAGCAGGCCATCACTGGACAGCCGGGCCATGCACTGTCGTACCAGATCAGCGTGATCCCGCTGAATATCGAGAACGCCCGCCATCCGGGCTGAATTCGAGAAGGTGGGTGGATCCATGAAAATCAGATCAAAGGTCTGGTTAGCGGTTTTTCGGTCTGCCAGCCAGGCAAGGCAGTCTGCCTGTTCGACGACGTGCTTGTGCGGATCCGCCGAGTTGAGAGCCAGGTTATCCCGGGCCCAACTGACATAGGTTTTGGACATATCCAGACTCAGCGAACGGCTGGCTCCGCCAACCGCTGCGTGCACGGTCGCTGCGCCGGTATAACAGAACAGGTTCAGAAAACGCTTGCCCCTGGCATGTTGCTGGATCCAGTAACGTACCGGGCGATGATCCAGGAACAGGCCGGTATCCAGATAGTCTTTCAGGTTCACCTTCAGGGCGCAGCCGTGCTCGTGCACGTTAAAGTACTCGCCGGTCGCCGCCTGTTTTTCATATTGCCGGGTCCCGGTCTGGCGCTGACGTTGCTTGCACACCAGATCCTCCGGCGCGACCTCAAGCACCTCGGGGATCACCGCCATGGCTTCGGCAAGGCGCTCTCTGGCTGCCTTTTCGTCAACGGATTTCGGGGCCAGGTATTCCTGAACATGTACCCGCCCCTCGTAGATATCGATCGCCAGGGCATATTCCGGCATATCGGCATCGTACAGGCGGTAACAGCCAATGTTCTGCTTCCTGGCCCACTGGCCAATCGTTTTCAGATTCTTCTTGAGACGGTTACGCAGCATGTCTGCCCGTTCGGCGTTGGCGATGCGGGGCATAATCTGCCCCGGCGCGGCCGGATCACAGGGCGTGCGGGCATTCTCCGGCTGTACTTCAAACAGCAACAGCTGCGCCGGCAGTTTGCCATTGAACAACTTGTACTGCTTGAAACTTCGCAAACCAAGAGACTTCCCGAACTCCGGCGCACCGGTGAACACGCCCAGGCGCCATCCGGTGAGCTCACGGGCCACAACCTCTCCAAGGCTCTGGTACAGGGCCGCCAGTTCCTTGCGCTCACTCAACCGCTCACCGTAGGGCGGGTTGGTCAGCACCAGGCCAGTATCGCTCCAGTCATTCTCGCGAGTGAATTCGGAGATCGGCCTGGCGTCTACGCGAACGATACCTTCCAGGCCAGCTCGCAGGATGTTCTTCTCCGCGGTTGAAATCACGCGGCCATCCTGATCAAAGCCAGAAAAAATGGGAATGCGCCCCTGCTTGCCCTCATGGGCCCGACGCTCCGCTTCCTGGCGCAGCGACAGCCAAAGCTCGGGCTGGTGTCCTGGCCACTTTTCGAACCCGAACCGCTCCTGCTTCCGCCCCGGCGCAATGTCCAGCGCCATCAACGCAGCTTCAACCACCAGCGTACCGGAACCGCACATCAGGTCCACAAAGTCACCACCGTTAGCGGCAATCTCTGGCCACCCTGCCCGCAGCAGCAAAGCCGCTGCAAGGTTTTCTTTCAAGGGCGCGATACCCTTTTCGGTTCGGTAGCCCCGCATATGAAGGCTGTGACCACTCAGATCAATCCCCAACGACAAGCGGCCCCGGTTCAACCGCGCCGATACCGTGACATCCGGGTCTTTCGGCGCAACCGAGGGCCTGGGTGCACCGGCACCCCGAATGCTGTCAACAATGCCATCTTTCACTTTCTGGGCGCCAAACTGAGTGTTCCGGATGGCTTCGTTCTGGCCAAGAAACGTTACCCGGAAGCTCCCCCCCGCGGGTATATGGGCCTGCCAGTCAAGATCCACGACACCGGCATAAAGTTCGTCGGCGCTCCGGGCATCCACATCCGCCACATTCAGAATCACCCGGTTCGCCAGACGGGACCACAGGCAGGCCCGATAGCCACTCTCCAGCTCGCCCTCAACCCAGACACCAGCGGGTGCATTCCGCACAAGGTTCAGGCCGAATTCTTTCAATTCATCGGCCAGGAGGTACTCGACGCCTTTGGGGCAGGTTACGAAAAAGACATGCTTGGACAAGATCAACTCCTGGTTTTCTGAATAGGGCCGGTAAGTTTCCGGAATGGCAGTAAAAGCCTTTTAGCGACTGTCATCGTTATTTCACAAAAATATAAAAGAAGCGCCATATAGATGAAATAAATAGTGTACACCGGCGCGAGGTTCGTCTTACCTTGTAGTTGACGCGTCGTTCCGGAGGCCGAATAAAAGTCTCCGTTAACAGGATCCTGACTGCTCTGACCGGAGCTGGCAATAGTGGGTTGTCCCGGAGAGGCTCCCGACTGCCAAGGTCACTGCAGATGTGTACACGCTTGTTCTGTTAATCCATCAGTGAGGAACGGCATGAAAAGACAGAAGAGAGACATGTACGCTCGTGCATTCAAGCGGGGTTATCTCGCTGGCGTGTCCGGCAAATCCAAAGACAGCTGCCCGTTAGAACAACCGGAAGTCCGCCAGGAATGGCTGAACGGGTGGCGAGAAGGCCGCACAGATAACTGGGAGGGCATGACCGGCGTCTCCGGCATCCATAAACTGGCCAACGTAACCGCAACATAATGGCCAACCCCGTTTAACCCTGATCTGTTTTTTTCAATTTTTACACACAAATCACAATCAGAGCAGTAACCAGAGCAACCCAAACGGGGCCTCCCGCCCCGTACCATGCGAAGAAGCGCTACGGGGTTTATTCCCCGCAAGGGCCCGCTCAGCGGGCCCACCTTCTTTCTGCCTCAGCTGATTTCTTTCCGGATCGCTTCCACTGCTTCGTTGATCAGTGACGGGCCACGATAAATAAACCCGGTATAGATCTGCACCAGCTTTGCGCCTGCGCGAATCTTCTCTGCCGCACTGTCGCCATCCGTGATGCCGCCCACGCCAATAATCGGCAGCCGATCGCCCAGCTCAGCATACAGCCCCTGAATCACTTTCACAGACGCTTCCCGTACCGGTGCACCGCTGAGACCGCCCGCCTCCTGCTCGTGAGCGTGCCCCTTCACCGCCTCCCGGCTGATCGTGGTGTTGGTGGCAATCACACCATCCAGGCCAGCTTCGAGCAATGCTGCAGCCACAAAGCGAATGCCCTGCTCGTCCATATCCGGGGCGATCTTTACAGCCACCGGCACATAGCGGCCATGCTTTTGCTCACACGCTGCCTGCTCTTCCTTTATGGCGTGCAAAAGCTGCTTGAGCGAATCGCCAAACTGCAGATCCCGGAGGCCCGGCGTATTGGGAGAAGATACATTAACGGTGATGTAGTCGGCATAGGGGTAAACAGCCGCTATTCCTTTACGGTAGTCCTGTTCAGACTGCTCATTCGGGGTGTCTTTGTTCTTGCCGACATTAATGCCCAGTACGCCCCGGTAACGACGGTGGCGGACATTGGTAATGAGGTGTTCCAGGCCTTCATTATTGAACCCCATGCGGTTAATGATGGCCTGGTGCTCCGGCAACCGGAACATTCGGGGTTTTGGATTGCCGGGCTGTGCCAGAGGCGTAACAGTGCCCACTTCGATAAACCCGAAACCAAGAGCACCAAGAGCATCAATGTGGTCGGCGTTTTTGTCCAACCCAGCAGCCAATCCAACCGGATTCGGGAATTCCAGGCCCATCACGTTTACCGGGCAAGGCTCCGGCTGTCGGGTAAATGTATTCAGGATGCCCAGTTTTTGAGCAACATCCAGGCTGCCAAGGGCAACATTATGGGCCCGCTCCGGTGGCAATCGGAACAGCAGGTTTCTCAGAAGGCCGTACATCGTCAAACTCCTTTCTCCGGGTGGCAGGAGTATACCGAAAGTTTTCCACACCATCTTGTGTAAACCCCAATTACTCCCGAAAACCCCGCCCTGTATAGCCTCCCGACGCTTTTCCACGGAATCTGTGGATAACCCTGTTGAAAATTGCCGAGCAAGCGCCCCGACCCCTTGATAACTGCGCCAGCCTACAAATTGATCATTTTTTGATCAGTTATTTTCCCTTTATTTATCAATAGCTTAAATAGATAAAATTAACATTTGACGGCTTTGGTAACAAAATGCTAACGGGTAACCAATTCGTCATGATGTGCATAAATCGATCACAGCCAGGCCATTAATTCCACCCATTTCTACGGTTATTCCCGTTATACTGCCCTCATCGCGAAAAGCCCGGAGTGAATCCAATGGAACAGCCTGATCAACCCAGCCAGCAGCGCCAGAATAATCTCGAATCCGAGAAGCATGCGGCGACCCGGGTCACGATCATTGGCATGATTCTCGATGCCGTTCTGGGCATCATAAAAGTCATTGGCGGCACTCTTTTTAATTCCCAGGCGCTACTGGTGGATGGTATCCATTCATTTACCGATGTGGCATCGGATTGGGTGGTTCTGGCGGTCATGCGTCTGTCCCGTAAGGAGCCAGATGCGGACCATCCATACGGACACCAGCGAATCGAAACCCTCGGCACTCTGGTACTGGGCAGCATTCTTATTGCCGTGGGCGCGGCCCTGGCCTGGGAGAACATTCTCAGGCTCCTGTCCGGTGAAGCGCAGCTGGTTCCGGGCTGGCCAGTGCTGGTAGCGGCCGCAGCCTCGGTAGCAGGCAAGGAATGGATCTACCGTTATACTCGCCATGTTGGCATGAAAATCCGCTCAGACCTGATCATTGCCAACGCCTGGCACAGCCGTACCGATGCATTTTCGTCAGTGGTCGTTCTGGTATCTACCATCGGTGCCATGCTGGGTTTCGTCTGGCTCGACGTGGTAGCCGCCGTCCTCATTGCAGCCATCATTGTGCACATCGGCTGGAAATTCACCTGGGACAGCGTGAAAGAACTGGTCGACACAGGTCTGTCCGAAGATGATACCCGGATGTTGAAAACCATTGCCCTGGAAACGGATGGCGTGCGAAATGTTCATGAACTGCGCAGCCGGCGGATGGGGCACGATATTCTGCTGGACGTACACCTGGTGGTTCGCCCGGAAATCAGCGTTTCCGAAGGGCATCAGATTGGTATGAAGGTGGTCACGGGCATGCGGGATGCCCTGGAGAACATTCGGGACATCAACTTCCATATCGACGCCGAGAACGATGAAAAAGTGCCCCACGCCACCGACCCGGGGCTACCCGATCGCGAAGCACTTCGTCGCCTGCTGACAGAGAAGCTGGGAGAGCTACCACCACAAAGCCGGCTCCGGCTTCATTACCTCAAGAATCGCATCCACCTTGAAATCTTCCTGGATGAAAACCATTCCGGGCCACACCTGACCACGGAACAGGTTCGAGCGGTTCTGGCAGACTACCCCTGGTTTGGCAGCGTCCGGGTCTGGGTCGCTGCCAACTGACGCGCCGGTTTACCGGCGCCGGTTCTCCTCCATGCGCGACAGGAATTCCTGCATCACCAGGGTATACAGCTCTCCGCCCAGGAACTTGTCTTCCACACCCGAGTCGATACTCGGGTTGTCATTCACTTCAATCACCGCCACCCGATTCCCGGCTTGTTTGATGTCGACACCGTAAAGCCCATTACCGATCAACCGGGTCGAATTCAATGCCGCCTGGATGACATTGCGAGGCACCTCGTAGGTGGGCATGGTTTCAAAACCGCCACTTTCCACTGTGGCACCACCGTGCTGGTAAATCTGCCAGTGACCTTTCACCATCAGATATTTACAGGCATAAATGGCCCGACCGCCAAGCACACCAATGCGCCAATCGTAATCCGTGTAGAAGTACTCCTGAGCCAATACCAACGCAGACTGTTTGAACAGGTCTTTCAGCCCTGCCCGAAGTTCCTTTTCGTCCTTGGCTTTGATCACACCACGGGAAAAGGCGCCATCCGGAATTTTGATGACCACAGGAAAGCCCAGTTCATTACTCACCTGCTGTACCGCATCCTTCTGATCCTTTGAAAGGATCAGCGTTTTCGGTGTTGGCACCTTGTTGTTTTTAAGCAGGTCCGCCAGAAACACCTTGTTTGTACAACGCAGAATCGACACCGGGTCGTCAATTACCACCATCCCCTCGGCCTCTGCCTTGCGAGCAAACCGATAAGTGTGGTGATCAATAGCGGTGGTTTCACGAATAAACAGACCATCATATTCCGGCAGGCGCATGTAATCCCGGCGGGTAATGCGCTCCACGTTAATTCCCAGCTTTCTGCCAGCACGCTCAAAACGCTTCAGGGCCATCTCATCGCTCGGAGGCAACTCTTCCTCCGGGTTCACCAGCATAGCCAGATCAAAACGGTAGCGGCGACGGGTGCGGGGTTTGCGCCAGATCATGCTGCTGAAGCGATCCAGGGCGGCCGCGAACAAATCCTGCTCGCGCTCGTCAAGATCCGCCGGTGCCGCCGGCTTCATGGTTTCGATCTGCCATTGTTTGCGGTGACGGAACACCACTTCCAGAATCGGGCACGGAAACCGCTCGAACAGGGCACGGGCCACGGGCTTCAGGTCCGGATGTTCGGCCTGGCCAAAATAGGTTCGGATTCGTACTTCATGGGTAGCGTCCCGGTCATCGGTGGCGGGATCGATTTCGGAGGCTGATTTTTCCAGCCACTGGATGACACTGCTGTCCAGCTCTTCGAGTTCAAGCGAAAACAGTCCCTTCCGGCTCAGGTCGTTGAGCGTCATAACCGATGGCACCACGTGGTGCCCGCGCGCTTCCGCAAGCAACGAACAGTAGTAGCCCCGGCTCAGATACCTGGCACTCTGACACAGGTTTATCACCCGCACGCGGCTGTTAACCGGGGCGGTAAACTGAAGGTATTGATCGAAAGTAAGCACGTCTTCGCTGGGGTAGTACGGTGCCCAGTCTTTGGCGCGATCTACAACGATGAGCAATCGGGACATAAAGCGGCATTCCTCCCTGAAGGTAGAGCCTGATAATTCCGGCAACAATACGCCCCATCCCCTTGCCAGACAATCGCCTGAAGATGCGTGCTTTTACGCATGATCAGCCGCTATGACGGGATGGCATCTGTCTACCATAATAGCGGCAATGAGAGTGCCCGCCAGGCGCTACCTTTTTTTGTTTAACCGGGTTCACCAGACCATGACCGATGTAATGCTCCGCCAAGCCCATGCCAGTGATCTGGATGCCCTCGTTCAGCTGGAGAACCGCTGTTTTACCGAGGACAGGATATCCCGGCGCAGCTTCCGCCGCTTTCTGGAGATGCCCAGGGACCGACTGGTTATCGCCGAATTGAACGGCGAACTGGTGGGCTACTGCCTGGTGCTGATGAATGCAGCCACCCGGCTGGCTCGGATTTACTCGATTGCAGTCTCACCCGTTGCCCGCGGCCGCGGTGTGGGTGAAAGACTGGTCCGTGAGGCGGAGAAGGAAGCGGTTGAGGCTGATCGCATCATCATGCGGCTGGAAGTGCGTGAAGACAACACCGGGGCCATTTCCCTGTATCGTCGGCTGGGATATCGGCAGTTTGGCACCTACCGGGACTACTACGAAGATCACGGCGATGCCTTGCGGTTCGAGCGACGGATTCTCTACTACGAGCCCTCTCGCGAATTTCTTCCGGTGCCCTATTACCCCCAGACCACCGAGTTCACCTGCGGTCCGTCTGCATTAATCATGGCGATGGCGGCCCTTGACGAACAGCAACCAGTAAGCACGCTGGAGGAGCTGAAAATCTGGCGTGAAGCCACCACCATCTTCATGCTGGCCGGGCATGGCGGTTGTGGCCCCCATGGGCTTGCGCTATCTGCCTGGCACCGGGGCTTCGAGGCCAGTGCCTGGATCAGCCAGGAAGGCGCGCTGTTCAAAGATACGGTCCGCAACGAAGATAAAAAGCGGGTACTGGAACTGGTGCACGAGGGGTTCCTGCACGATATCGGGCAGACTGAAATCCAGCTGCATCACGACCCGCTAACCCTGGAGGCAATGGAGAAGGCCCTGCATGACGGGCGCATCCCTGTCATCCTGATCAGCACCTGGCAACTGAACCGGAGCCGGGTGCCGCACTGGGTAACCGTATGTGCCATCGACGAGGATTTCGTGTACCTGCATGACCCGGAAATCGATACCGAGGAAGGGGAAACCGTGGCCGACAAGCAATACCTGCCCATCGACCGACGGGTATTCGACAAGATGTCGCGCTATGGCCGCAACCAGCCCCTGCAGGCGGCAGTGATTGTCGGCCCCAAACGCCACTGATCAGCCGGTCCGCAGGGCCGCTTCCTTCAGTTCCGAAATCTGATCCCGCAGGCGCGCCGCGGTCTCGAAATCCAGATCCGCGGCGGCTTTGTACATCTCGTCTTCCAGTTTCGCCACTTCCTTGAGGACATCTTCCGGCGAGCGATTGCCTACCTTTACGCGATAATCCTCGGCTTCTTCAGCAGCCTTCTGCCCGGGACGCTCCGCTTTGCGCCGGCCACGACCACCGCCGCCCGCGGCACCCTCCATAATATCCGCGATCTTCTTGTTAAGACCGGTGGGGGTAATACCATGCTCCTCGTTGTGTGCCATCTGCTTGGCACGACGACGCTCGGTCTCATCAATGGCCCGCTGCATGGAACCGGTGATCCTGTCGCCATACAGAATGGCCTTGCCGTTCACGTTACGGGCGGCCCGACCAATGGTCTGTATGAGCGAACGCTCTGAGCGCAGGAAGCCTTCTTTATCCGCATCCAGTATTGCCACCAGTGACACTTCCGGCATATCCAGCCCCTCCCGGAGCAGGTTGATGCCCACCAGCACGTCAAACTCGCCCCGCCGCAGATCCCGAATAATCTCAACGCGCTCCACGGTATCGATATCTGAATGCAGATAACGCACTCGGATGTCGTGCTCCATCAGGAAGTCGGTCAGATCCTCTGCCATACGCTTGGTAAGCGTTGTGACCAGCACCCGCTCATTCACCCCGACGCGCTGGTGAATCTCAGACAGCAGATCATCCACCTGGGTAGACGCGGGCCGAACCTCAATCTCCGGGTCCAGCAGCCCGGTCGGTCGCACCACCTGCTCCACCACCTGGCCAGCATGCTCGGCCTCATAATTCCCCGGGGTGGCCGAGACAAAGATCATCTGCGGCGCGATTCGCTCCCACTCCTCAAACCGCATGGGGCGGTTGTCCAGCGCTGATGGCAGACGGAAGCCGTACTCCACCAGGGTTTCCTTACGAGACCGGTCCCCTTTGTACATGGCGCCAATCTGCGGAATGGTCACGTGGGACTCGTCCACTACCAGCAAAGCGTTGGGTGGCAGGTAGTCAAACAGCGTGGGTGGCGCTTCACCGGGGTTACGCCCGGAGAGATAGCGGGAGTAGTTCTCGATACCATTGCAGTAACCGAGCTCCAGCATCATCTCGATGTCGTAGCGGGTACGCTCCTCCAGCCGCTGAGCTTCCACCAGCCGGTTGTTATCCCGCAACTGCTGCAGGCGCACATCCAACTCCTGCTTGATGTGCTCGACCGCATCCAGCACGGTCTGCCGGGGCGTGACATAGTGGGACTTCGGGTAAATGGTCACGCGCGGCACCCGCCTGAGCACCTCTCCGGTAAGCGGGTCAAAATAGCTCAGGTTCTCCACTTCATCATCGAACAGTTCGATGCGAATGGCTTCCTTCTCGGATTCTGCCGGGAAGACATCAATGACATCGCCCCGCACCCGATAATTGGCGCGGTGGAACTCGATGTCATTGCGGGTGTACTGCAGTTCGGCCAGCCGGCGCAGGATATACCGTTGATCCATCTGGTCACCCCGGTCCAGGTGCAACATCATTTTCAGATAGGACTGCGGATCACCCAGACCGTAGATGGAAGAAACCGTCGCGACAATGATGGCATCCGGCCGCTCCAGCAAAGCCTTGGTGGCCGACAGCCGCATCTGCTCAATGTGCTCATTGATGGAGGCGTCTTTTTCGATAAAGGTATCGGAAGACGGTACGTAGGCCTCTGGCTGGTAGTAATCGTAGTAGGAGACAAAGTACTCCACCGCGTTATCGGGGAAGAACTCCTTGAACTCGCCATAGAGCTGTGCCGCCAGGGTCTTGTTGTGGGCCATGATGATGGTTGGCCGCTGGACCTGCTGAACCACATTGGCAATCGTGAAAGTCTTGCCAGAACCGGTTACCCCGAGCAGGGTTTGATGGGCAAGCCCGGATTCAATGCCGTCAACCAGTCCCGCAATCGCTTTGGGCTGGTCACCAGCAGGTTGGTAGGGCGAATCAACGCGAAAGGCCCCTTCCCTTGCACTGGATGCTTTGTTGGCCATATCTGGCGTTTTAACCTCCGGACACCGGAAACGACGGAATATTTGCGTCGCATCCTCAAGAAATTTAGCGTTCTGGCAGCTTCATGATACCATCTGTGCGATCGACGGCTGGGTGAAAAATCAGCCAGTAACTTTGGCTCCAGTTGCCCGGCCGATCGCAGCCCAATAAGACGCAGCTTTAAGGAGCTCAAGTTTGGACCTTCAACTTTCCAGCCGAGTACAGGCGATCAAGCCTTCCCCAACCCTCGCAGTTACCAATAAAGCCGCTGAACTCCGTGCGGCCGGCCAGGACATTATTGGCCTCGGTGCTGGCGAGCCTGACTTCGACACCCCCGATCACATCAAACAGGCGGCTATCGACGCCATCAACAACGGCCAGACCAAGTACACTGCCGTGGATGGTACGCCCGCACTGAAGAAAGCGATTATTGCGAAGTTCAAACGGGACAACGGCCTGGAATACGAAGCCAACCAGATACTGGTAAGCAGTGGTGGCAAACAGAGCTTTTTCAACCTCGCCCTGGCAACATTGAATGAAGGCGACGAGGCCATCATTCCCGCACCCTACTGGGTTTCTTATCCGGACATGGTGCTGGTGGCCGAAGGCAAGCCGGTGATCATCGAGACCACCGCAGAGACTCGCTTCAAGATCACGCCGGAACAGCTGGAAAACGCCATTACTGAGCGCACCCGCCTGTTCGTGATCAACAGCCCGTCCAACCCCAGTGGCATGGCTTACACCATGGAAGAGCTGCAGGCCATCGGTGAGGTGCTTAAAAAGCACCCGAACATCATGGTCGCCACCGATGATATGTACGAGCCGATCCTGTGGACTGGCAAGCCGTTCTGCAACATCCTGAACGCCTGCCCGGAGCTTTATGATCGCACCTTCGTATTGAACGGTGTCTCCAAGGCCTACTCCATGACTGGCTGGCGCATCGGCTATGCCGCTGGCCCGGCAAAAATCATCGGTGCCATGAAGAAGATCCAGTCCCAGAGCACCTCCAACCCCTGCTCTATCTCCCAGGCCGCCGCAACAGCCGCACTGGACGGCGATCAGGCGTGCGTGGGCGAGATGGTCAAGGCTTTCAGGGAACGTCACGACTGGCTGGTAGCGGCCCTGAACAAGCTGCCTGGTGTGGACTGCCTGAACGGTGACGGCACGTTTTATGTCTTCCCGAGCTTCCAGGGTGCCATCGATGCCACTGACGGCGTGAGCACCGATGTCGAATTCGCCGAGAAGCTGCTGACCGAAGCCGGCGTGGCTCTGGTTCCGGGCTCTGCGTTTGGCTGCCCGGGGCACATGCGGCTGAGCTTTGCCACCAGCATGGATAACCTGCAGAAGGCGGTCGAGCGTTTGCAGAAGGCTCTTGGCTAAAATTTTAAGCTGAGGGGTTGACGGGGCGGTATGGCCAACATAATATACGCGCCTCGTCACACGACGACGTTCCCCGATAGCTCAGTTGGTAGAGCAACGGACTGTTAATCCGTTTGTCGCTGGTTCGAGCCCAGCTCGGGGAGCCACTATTTCGAAAGCCCGCTAGTTCTCTGAATTAGCGGGCTTTTTTCGTTAGACCTCGTATTCGTATAATCGCCTGCCGGGCACGGACGGGTGTCGCTCCCGAAAATGTCGGAGGCCATGGATGGCCGGAGAGAAGCGCACATGGATGTGCTTGTAGCGGTTTTCGGGAGCGACACCCGTCCGTGCCCTACCCGCCAAACCGGAAAGCTAGGGACAGGACCCGAAACGGGGGAGAAACTTAGACCGCTACGACCTCAGCGTGAATGGATTCCAATGCAGCCAAGGGATCCGGCGCCTGGGTAATCGGGCGACCAATCACCAGGTAGTCAGATCCAGCCTTAAGGGCATCGGTCGGGGTCATAATGCGTTGCTGGTCGCCTTTGTCGGCGGTTAGTGGCCGGATTCCCGGCGTGATCAGTTGGAAGTCACTGCCCTGCTCCGCTTTCAGACGCGGGGCTTCCTGAGCCGAGCAAACCACGCCGTCCAGGCCGCTGTTTTTGGTCAGGGTTGCCAGACGGGAAACATGGGCTTCTGCCGAACTTGCTATACCGATACCAGCAAGGTCCTCGTCAGACATGCTGGTCAACACGGTAACCGCGATCAGGAGCGGGCGATCATTGCCGAACGATTCCAGGCGCTCTCGGCAGGCTACCATCATCTTCTCGCCCCCTGAGGCATGCACATTCACCATCCACACGCCCAGCTCTGCAGCGGCAGCCACAGCAGCCGAGGTGGTATTGGGAATATCGTGAAACTTCAGATCCAGGAAGATATCAAACCCGCGACTCTGGAGCGCTTTTACCAGATCCGGGCCTGAGCGCGTAAACAGTTCCTTGCCCACTTTCAGGCGGCATTTTGCCGGATCAAGCTGATCTGCCAGGGCCAAGGCGGGATTCTGGGAAGGAAAGTCGAGCGCGACGATGATTTTCGGGTCGTTCAGGTTTTGCACGTTCAGGTTCCTGGGTAGAAAGGTAATCGGGATGGGTCAAAGCGAGGTTATTCCGCCTCTACGCCCTGAATGGGACGCACGGTTTCCCACTGTTTGCAGCTTGGGCACAGCCAGTGTAACTGTTGGCCGGAGAATCCGCAGCTTACGCAACGATAGACCGGGCGGTTGGCGAGAATCAGGTGCCCTATTCTGCTGACAAGGCGCCCTTCATCAGTGGTCATGCCTTTTTCATAGCCCGCCATCTCCACCAACCGCAAAAGCCCTCGCACGGAGGGCCTGGTCTCCAGCTCCATGCGCAGTAGATCAATGGCCGCCGGCCGGCCGGAGGAACGCTCAACTGACTCCACCAGGGCCAGCAGCAGGCTGGTACTGGGATACTGCTCATAGAGCTTGCGAAGCTTTTTATAAAGGCGTGAAACATCACCATGCTCACGCTCCAGCTTCATCAATCGGTCTATCGCTTCCGGACCGAACTCCGGATTCTGATCGAAAATTTTCAGGGACTGGTTTGCCGCCTCCCGAAAATTGCCCTGCCGAATCTGGAGCTTCATCAGCAGCAGGGTTGCCCGCACACAGGAGCGGTCGTAATCCAGCGCTTCTTTCGCCAGCTTCTGCGCTGTCCAGCGGTCGTCGTTACGGCTCAGGGCGCCATCAGACAATTCGCAGGTAATGTAGGCCAGCGCCTTGAAGGTAGCAGGATCCGCATCACCACGAGTGAGGGTTTTTGCGACCTGGGCCGCTTTCTCCCACTCTCTCTCCTGCTGATAGAGCTCGATCAACGCAATGGCTGAGCGGCGCCCGTACTCACGATCGCCCATCAGCTGGTGAAACAGTGCTTCGGCCCGGTCGAGCAATCCGGCATTCAGATAGTCCATTGCCAGTTCCTGGGTAACCTGGGGCGAATAACGGGCCGGCAGCTCAGGCCTGGCAAGAAGATTCTGGTGAATCAGAATGGCGCGGTCTGTCTCTCCCTTGTTCCGGAAATGGCTGCCAATGGAGAGATGCAAGCTGACGGTGTCTTTGTTGACGGCAAGGGATTGAACGAAGTTATCGACGGCCTGATCAGAGTAGTTGGTAAAGAGAAACTGCAGACGGTCCCGAACGGAATCCTCGTCCATAATGGCTCGGGAGGCGCGGCCAGAGCGGTTTCCGTATCGACCTACAGCCCAGCCAGCGGCAACGGCCGCCGTCAGAAGCAGCCACTGAAACAGCATGTCCATCAAAGTGCCCGGTCGTTTTGTGCCCTGGATTTTTCGAGTGCGTGCTCTGTCCGCTCAAGACGCTTCTGCAGATGACGGCGCGATACAGACGTCCGGACGGTAGCCATGGTAGTCACAAGCACCCCAACCAGCGCACCAATCACAAACGCCATGATGATCCAGACAGCAACGCCATGGGGCTGGGTTTCGAACAACAGGAAGTTGAGCGAGACCGCCATCTGATTATTCAGGGAAAACACCAGCGCCAGAAGAATCAGAACCAGAACCAGCAAGGTAATTAGGATCTTCCGCAGTCCTGCCATGTCTTAAGCGCTCCCAACGGGTCAGATGCCCGGTATGTGAGGTTTCGTGTGTTAATTGCCTTCTCGGGGCCTCAGAAACCTTTTTTCATGCTGTCGTTGACCTGCTCTCGCAGCTCTTTGCCGGGCTTGAAGTGCGGCACAAACTTGGCTGGCAGTTGCACGGCGTCTCCGGTTTTCGGGTTACGTCCGGTGCGGGCAGCCCGATGATGCAGGGAAAAACTGCCAAATCCACGGATCTCAATTCGCTGGCCGTCGGCAAGGGACTGAGACATATGCTCGATGATGCTTTTCACCGCGAGCTCAACATCCTTTACGGAGAGCTGAGTCTGCTTCGAAGCGATCAGTTCAACCAGTTCGGACTTCGTCATGAGGCTTTTCCCTCTGTCGTTATTATTCCGCAGCAAATTACCGGGTTCCAATGCCTCTAGTTTAGCCAAACCAGAAAAAAACACAAAAAAAACGGGCTCTTAGAGCCCGTTTTTTTGACACCAACCGGAAACTTAGTCCTTGTTAGCGTTCTGTTGCTGCATCTGCTCCTTGATCAGGTCACCAATGGTGGTGGCACCTGAGGATTCTGCAGCCTTACTGCGTACGTTTTCCAGGGCCTGCTTGTCGTCCTCAACGTCTTTGGACTTGACAGACAGGTTGATCACGCGGTTTTTGCGATCGATGCTGATGATCTTCGCTTCAACTTCTTCGCCTTCCTTCAGAACGTTACGCGCGTCTTCTACGCGGTCACGGCTGATTTCAGAGGCTTTCAGTACCGCTTCAACTTCTTCGTTCAGGGCAATGGTGGCGCCTTTGGCGTCAACCGCAGATACGGTGCCCTTAACGATGGAGCCCTTGTCGTTCAGCTGAACGAACTCGGCAAACGGATCGCTTTCCAGCTGTTTGATGCCCAGGGAGATGCGCTCACGCTCTGGATCAACAGACAGGATAACGGTTTCAACTTCGTCGCCCTTCTTGTATTCGCGAACGGCTTCTTCGCCAGTCTCGTTCCAGCTGATGTCAGACAGGTGAACCAGACCATCGATGCCACCGTCCAGGCCGATGAAGATACCGAAGTCCGTGATGGACTTGATCTTGCCGGAGATACGGTCGCCCTTGTTGAAGTTGCTGGAGAAATCTTCCCACGGGTTGGCAACGCACTGCTTGATGCCCAGAGAGATACGACGACGCTCTTCGTCAATATCCAGGATCATCACTTCTACTTCGTCACCTACCTGAACAACCTTGGACGGATGGATGTTCTTGTTGGTCCAATCCATTTCGGATACGTGGACCAGACCTTCAACACCCTCTTCCAGCTCGGCAAAGCAGCCGTAGTCGGTCAGGTTGGTTACGCGAGCAGTAACCTTGGAACCTTCCGGGTAACGACCTTTGATGTCGACCCAGGGATCTTCGCCCAGCTGCTTCAGACCCAGAGACACACGGTTGCGCTCACGGTCAAACTTCAGGACTTTAACATTGATTTCGTCGCCCACATTCACGATTTCGCTCGGATGCTTGATGCGCTTCCAGGCCATATCAGTGATGTGCAGCAGGCCGTCAACACCGCCCAGGTCTACGAATGCACCGTAGTCGGTCAGGTTCTTGACGATACCCTTGATTTCCAGACCTTCGGTCAGGGTTTCCAGCAGAGCTTCACGCTGCTCGCTGTTTTCAGCTTCCAGAACGGCGCGGCGGGAAACAACCACGTTGTTACGCTTCTGGTCCAGCTTGATAACCTTGAATTCAAGCTCTTTGTTCTCCAGGTGCGCAGTGTCGCGAACCGGACGAACGTCTACCAGGGAACCCGGCAGGAAGGCACGGATGCCGGCCAGATCAACAGTGAAACCACCTTTGACCTTGCCATTGATAATACCCTTGACCACTTCTTCAGCTTCGAAGGACTTCTCGAGAACCTTCCACGCTTCAGCGCGCTTGGCCTTTTCACGGGACAGACGGGTTTCACCGAAACCGTCTTCAACTGCATCGAGAGCCACATCGACAACATCGCCGACAGCTACTTCCAACTCGCCTTTTTCGTTCAGGAACTGGGAGGCGGGGATAACGCCTTCGGACTTCAGTCCGGCGTTAACGGTGACCCAGTCGTTGTCGACGTCAACTACGGTTCCCTGGACGATGGAACCCGGTTGCATGTCAATTTCTTTTAGACTTTCTTCAAAAAGATCCGCAAAGCTCTCGCTCATTATGTGCCCTATATGATCAACGCAAGTGTGCTCCGTGTCACCAGCAACACGGTCTGTTAACGATGTCCGGAATCAGCCAGCGGCTGGCAGAGTACGCTGTTCCGGCATTTCAACGACAAAAAGGTGTAGTCAGGCCTGACCTGCTGCGGCCATACACCTGTCTAACACCTCTTCGATACTCAAACCCGTAGAATCAATGACTTGCGCATCATCTGCAGGCTTGAGGGGGGCCGCAGAACGGTTCATATCCCGCTCGTCACGTACCCGTATCTCCTCTAAAAGGGCGTCAATGTTAACATCGACACCTGCTTCCTTCAACTGATTGTAGCGCCTGCGGGCCCGCTCCTCGGCACTGGCGGTCAGGAAGATTTTGACCGGTGCATCCGGAAAGACCACCGTACCCATATCGCGGCCATCGGCCACCAGCCCGGGCGCCACCCGGAAATCCCGCTGGCGCTGCAATAAGGCATCGCGCACCGGTTGCATGACGGCGACTTTTGACGCGTTATCACCGCAGGTCTCGGTGCGGATTTCGGAGGTAACATCTTCCCCGGCCAACAGAACCTTCGCAGGCTCACCCGGAGGCGTCGGCATGAACGCAACATCGAGCCCTGCGGCAACCCGAACCAGTGCCGGCTCGTCGTCCAGCGCAACCCCCTGGCGGGCAGCCGCCAGGGCCGTCAGCCGATACAAGGCACCACTGTCGAGCAGATGCCAGCCCAGTTTGCGGGCCAACATCTGGGTAACGGTACCCTTGCCAGAACCGCCAGGGCCGTCAACCGTAATTACCGGTGCCTTGCTATCACTCATCAATCACTACCTTCTGCGTTAATTCGAATACCTGTCTGCAATGCCAGATCAACAAAACCCGGGAACGATGTGGCGACGTTGGCGCAATCGTTGATCCGGATAGGTCCGGTTGCGCGTAATGATGCCACCGCAAACGACATGGAAATGCGATGATCACCATGGCTTTCCACGGTACCGCCGCCTATTTCCTGGCCGCCATCTATAATGATGCCGTCGGGTGTCACGGTGGTCTCCACACCCAGAGCCGCGAGACCGTCCGCCATCACCTGGATACGGTCGCTCTCTTTCACCCGAAGTTCCTCGGCGCCGCGCAATACCGTGCGCCCTTCCGCACAGGCAGCGGCGATAAACAGTACCGGGAACTCGTCAATGGCCAGCGGCACCTGCTCTTCCGGAATGTCGATGCCCTTCAAGCGGGCTGACTGTACTCGAAGATCGGCTACCGGCTCTCCACCGATGACCTTCTCATTGAACACTTCAATGTTGGCACCCATCTGTTTCAGGATATTGATTACACCTACACGGGTGGGGTTCATGCCAACGTGGCGAAGCGTCAGGTCAGAATCTTCGGCAATACTGGCCGCCACCAGGAAAAACGCGGCCGAGGAAATATCAGCCGGCACATCAATGGCGCAAGCAGACAGTTTGCCTCCACCGGTGACACTGGCAGTCGCACCATCGCGGTGAACGTGGTAACCGAAACCCTCCAGCATGCGCTCGGTATGATCCCGGGTTGGCGCCGGCTCGGTCACCGAGGTAACACCCTCAGCGTAGAGTCCCGCCAGCAGCAGGCAGGATTTCACCTGGGCACTGGCCACCGGCATTTCGTAATGAATGCCCGTGAGTGCATGTCCACCCCGAATCTTCAACGGCGGCCGACCACCCTCACCGGTGTCGATGACCGCTCCCATGGCACGCAGTGGATCTGCCACGCGCCCCATAGGCCGCTTCGACAAACTGGCATCGCCCGTGAGCTCAGAATCGAAGGGCTGAGCGGCCAGCAATCCGGCAAACAGGCGCATGGCCGTACCCGAGTTACCCAGATACAACGGGCCACGGGGCGCCTGCAGGCCTTTCATACCGACGCCGTGAATGCGCACGAAGCCGTCATCCGGACCTTCGATGGTGACGCCCATATCCCGGAACGCCTGCAGGGTGGCAAGACTGTCCTCCCCCTCCAGGAAGCCCTTCACTTCGGTTGTCCCCTCAGCCAGGGCACCGAGCATGATGGAACGGTGAGACATGGACTTGTCGCCCGGAACCCGGATGTCACCTCTCACGGTGCCGCCCGGCTGCATTTGGAAAGTCACCTGTTTATCGCTGTTGTTAGTCACGTACGCCTGTCCTGAAAGCATTTTGGAAAAATGTTCCCGCGCCGCCTTGGCACGGCTGAAAACCCTGAGCAACGTGGCACCATCGCCACAGGCAATGGCAGCGCGGAGTTGATCCAGATCTTCGGTAAAATGGTCTATGACCCGGAGCACAGCATCCCGATTGGAGAGAAAAATGTCGTGCCACATCACCGGATCGCTTGCGGCAATCCGGGTAAAATCACGGAACCCACCTGCGGCATAGCGGAAGATATCCATATTCTCATCTTCGCCCGCCAGAGTGTCTACCAGCGAAAAAGCGATCAGGTGGGGTAAATGGCTGGTGGCCGCCAGCACCTCATCGTGATACCCCACCGACATGGTAAGCACGGTCGCACCGGCACCTTCCCAGACGGTCCGCAAACGATTCAGGCCATCTTGGTCGGCATTTTGCGACGGCGTCAGGATCACCTTGTGATTGGCAAAGAGATCGGGCCGGGCCGCACGAATACCGCTCTTCTCGGAACCGGCGATGGGATGGCCCGGTATCACCCAGGGTGGCAGTTCTCCGAATACCGCCTCCACATCGGCAACAAAACTGGACTTGGTACTGCCCACATCAGAGAGAATGGCGCCCTCTTCGATGACGGGCCGAATTTGTTCCAGCACCGCACGGGTGGCCCGCACCGGAACGGCCAACACCACCAGATCACTGCCCTTTACGGCCTGCTCGATGGAATCCGCAGCCTCGTCTATTACACCCAGTTCAACGCCGAGAGCCAGTTCATCCTGACGGGTATCAAAACCGGTCACCATTCCCGCAAGCTGTTGCGTGCGTATGGCGCTGGCCAGAGAACCGCCAATCAGCCCCAGGCCGATAACCGCAACCCGACGAAAAGGCGCACTGGGAACTGTCACTTCATGCCCCCAGCCCTGCTGACGCCAATGCCTCAGCCAGCGCATCAAGAAAACGTTCATTTTCTTGCGGAAGGCCGACCGATACACGCAGGTGCCGGGGCATGCCATAACCAGCGACGGGCCGAACAATCACGCCATGGGCCAACAAGGCCTGATAGATACCGGCGGCTGGCTCCCCCACTTCCACGGCAATGAAGTTGCCTGCCGAAGGGATGTAGGAAAGCCCCATGCGATCGAAGCCTTCCGCCAGTTGTTGCAGGCCGGCCTCGTTCACCTCCCGGGATTTCTGCAGATAGGCCTCATCCTCGAGAACTGCTGTGGCCGCCGCCAGGGCAACGGTATCGACATTGAATGGCTGGCGAACCCGGTTCAGGATGTCAGCAATGGCCGGAGAACTGATGCTGTAGCCCACTCGCAACGCTGCAAGCCCCCACGCCTTGGAAAAGGTGCGGCAGACAATCAGGTTCGGGTATTTGTCCAGCAGTCGAATACCATCCGGGTACTCGTCACCAACAAGGTATTCGCAGTAGGCCTCATCCAGAACAACCAAAACCTGTTCAGGGATACGATCCAGAAACGCTTCAATCGCATCGGCGGTGTGCACGGTACCGGTGGGATTATTCGGATTAGCAACAAACACCAGCTTGGTGCGCTCGGTCACCGCGTCGGCCATGGCATCCAGATCATGCCCCCAGTCTTTTGCAGGCACCGCCACACCTCGGGCGCCAATCGCCTGGGTTACCAGCGGGTATACTGCGAAGGCATACTGGGAAAACACCACTTCGCTATCAGAGTCGACGAAACACCGGGCAATGACTTCCAGCACATCGTTGGAACCATTACCGAGGGTGATCTGGCTCATTTCCACGCCAAAGCGACGGGCCAGAGCCTGCTTCAGATCAAAGCCATTGCCGTCCGGGTACAGGCACATTTCATCGAGGGCATTTCGGGCGGCCGATAACGCTTTGTCACTCGGCCCAAGCGGGTTCTCATTGCTGGCCAGCTTGATGATCTCCGACGGATTCAATCCCAGCTCCCGGGCCAGTTCTTCAATCGGCTTGCCGGGCTGGTACGGAGACAGAGCCTGAACACCTTTTACCGCAAGACTCTGGTAATCCACTGACATTGAACTCTCCTCAGGATCGACATTCGAAATCAAAGTACGCCGATGGGATAGGACCCCAGGCGCTTCAGCTCCACGGCTTCTTCATCAATTTCAGCCAGTACCTTGCTGATCCTGTCATCCTGCATGTGACCTTCGAAATCAATGTAGAAAACATAAGCCCAGGTACCACTGGGCGAAGGCCGCGTTTCAATCCGTGTCAGGCTGATGCCGTGACGATGGAACGGCTCAAGCAGCTGGTACAAAGCGCCCGGCTTGTTGCGCATGGAGACCAGAATCGAGGACTTGTCCTGGCCACTGGCCGGCACCTCTTCCCGCCCAATGATCAGGAAGCGGGTGGTATTGTCCGGGCGATCCTCAATGCTGTTAGCCAGCTTTTCCAGACCGTACAGCTCCGCCGCCATATCTCCGGCAATCGCCGCCGCACCCGGCTCTTCAGCCGCACGGCGCGCCGCCTCGGCATTGCTGGAAACGGTAATACGCTCAATACCGTAGCGATGTGTATCCAGCCACTGCCGGCACTGGGCGAACGACTGTTGATGGGAATAGATGCGGGTAATTTCCTCATCCTTGTGCTTCGGCGATACCAGCAGATGATGATGAATGCGAAGCTGCACCTCACCGCAGATTTTCAACGGCGAAGACATGAACATATCCAGGGTGTGATTGATCATACCCTCAGTGGAATTCTCCACCGGCACCACACCGTAATGCGCCGCACCGGACTCCACCTCGCGGAATACCGCATCAATCGCAGGCAGCGGCACGCTGACGACAGAGTGGCCGAAGTGTTTGAGCGCCGCCGCCTGGGTGAAGGTGCCAACCGGGCCCAGGAAGGCAATATGCATGGGCTTTTCCAGCGCCAGGCAAGCCGACATGATCTCACGGAACAGCCGCGCCATTTCTTCAGCGGGCAAAGGCCCCGGGTTCTTTTCCTTGATCCGGCGCAGCACCTGAGCTTCCCGCTCAGGCCGGTAAAAGAACACATCTTCACCGGGATTGGCCGCCATTTTGACATGGGCCACTTCCTGCGCACATTTCGCCCGCGCACTGATCAGCTCCATGATCTGCTGATCGAGGGCGTCGATCTCTTCCCTTAGCTCCCCCAGGCGGGTCTTCTCATCCGTCATGATCAGCCGCGCTCCTTCGCAAATTCCGCCATGTAGTCGATCAGTGCGTCGACACCTTCTTCCGGCATGGCGTTGTAGATGCTGGCACGCATACCACCGACCGAACGGTGGCCCTGCAGGTTGAGCAGATGCCGGGCTTCAGCGCCTTTCAGAAATTCAGCATTAAGCGCATCATCGGCCAGAGTGAACGGTACGTTCATCCAGGAGCGGAAGCGTGGTTCAATGGGGTTGGCGTAGAAATCGTTGCCATCAATGAAACCATACAGCTTCTTTGCTTTCCGGGCGTTCATCTCGCCCATGGCTTGAACACCGCCCTGCTCTTTCAGCCACTTGAACACCAGCCCGGACAGGTACCAGGAATAGGTCGCCGGGGTGTTGTACATGGAGCCGTTATCGGAGATGACCTGATAGTTCATCATGGTCGGCGTCTCTTTCCGGGCCTTACCCAGGAGATCCTTACGGATAATTACCACCACCAGGCCCGAGGGGCCGATGTTCTTCTGGGCGCCGGCATAGATCAGACCGAATTTGCTGATATCCAGCGGCCGGGATAGCATGGTGGAAGACATATCCGCCACCAGCGGCACATTGCCACTGTCCGGAATAAAATCGTATTCCAGACCACCGATGGTTTCGTTCGGCGTGTAATGCAGGTAAGCGGCATCGGCGCTGGTGTTCCAGGCGGACTGATCCGGAATGGTGGTAAACCCGCTATCTTCAGAGCTCGCAACCACATTCACATTACCGTAGCGCTTGGCTTCGGCAATGGCCTTTTTCGACCAGATACCGGTGTTCACATAATCGGCCGAGGTCTTGTCACCAAGCAGATTCAGCGGGATGGTCGAGAACTGGCTGGAAGCTCCACCCTGCATGAAGAGTACGGCGTAATCATCTGAAATACCGGCCAATTCACGGAGATCCTTCTCAGCCGCTTCTGCGATGGCAACAAACTCATCGCTGCGATGGCTCATCTCCATCACTGACATGCCAGTGCCACGCCAATCGAGCATTTCGCTCTGGGCCTGCTTCAGCACAGCTTCCGGCAAGGTGGCCGGACCAGCACAGAAATTGAACGCCCTGCTCATTCTTCTGTTTCCTCGCCTTCCACTTCTTCTTCATCATCGGATTCTGCAATCCGCTCCACACCCACCAGGCGCTCATCTTCCTGGGCCAGACGGATCAGACGCACGCCCTGAGTGTTCCGGCTCAGCACCGACACCTCATCAGTGCGGGTTCGCACCAGGGTGCCCTTGTCGGAGATCAGCATCATCTGATCGCCTTCAAACAGTTGCAGTGCGGTCACCAGATTACCGTTACGCTCGGAGCACTGCATGGCGATAACGCCCTGGCTACCACGGCTGTAGGCCGGGAATTCATCAATGGCCGTGCGCTTGCCGTAACCATGCTCACTGGCGGTCAGAATCACACCGCCTTCCTGCGGAATGATCAGGGACACGACATGGTGGCCTTCCGGCATTTTGATACCGCGGACACCACGAGCCGTCCGGCTCATCGGGCGAACCTGCTCTTCCTGGAAGCGCACCGCTTTACCGGCACTGGAAAACAGCATCACTTCGGCAGAACCATCGGTAATGGCGGCACCAATCAGGGTGTCACCCTCATCGAGATTCAGGGCAATCAGGCCACTGCTGCGCGGGCGCGAGAAGTTCGGCAGCGGTGTCTTCTTGACCACACCGGCCGAGGTGGCCATCAGCACAAACTGGTCTTCCGGGTAGTCACGTACCGGCAGGAAGGTAGTAATGCGCTCTCCTTCGTCCAGCGGCAGGATGTTGACCATGGGCCGGCCACGGGAGCCGCGGCTGCCACGGGGAATCTCGAACACCCGCAGCCAGTACACCTTACCCTTGTTGGAGAAGCACAGAATGGTGTCGTGGGAATTCGCCACCAGCAGCTTCTCGATAAAGTCTTCGTCCTTCATCGACGTTGCCGCTTTACCCCGGCCACCACGGCGCTGGGCCTGGTAATCCTCAACGGCCTGGGTCTTGGCATAGCCACTGTGGGAAATAGTCACCACCAGATCTTCTTCGTCGATCAGGTCTGCAATGGTCAGGTCGCGACGAGAGCTGGTGATCTCAGTGCGGCGCTCATCGCCATACTGGCTGACAATCTCTGCCAGTTCGTCACGAATCACCTGCATCAGACGCTCGGGATCACCCAGGATATCCAGCAGATCGGCAATCTTCTCCAGGATTTCCTTGTACTCGTTCTGGAGCTTTTCGGTTTCCAGACCGGTCAGGCGGTGCAGTCGCAGATCCAGAATCGCCTGGGCCTGCTCCGGCGACAGGTGGTACAGGCCGTCTCGCAGGCCATAGATCTCGGGCAGGTCGTCCGGACGACAAGCATCCTCACCGGCACGCTCCAGCATGGCCAGTACGTCACCAGGTGCCCAGCCCTTGTCCATCAGCTTTTCTTTCGCTTCTGCGGCGGAGGGCGACTGTTTGATCAACTCGATGATTTCATCAATGTTGGCCAGGGCAACGGTGAGACCTTCCAGAATATGGCCCCGCTCACGAGCCTTGCGCAGCTCATAAATGGTGCGGCGGGTGACCACCTCCCGACGATGACGCACAAACGCATCGAGCATTTCTTTCAGGTTCAGGGTCTTGGGCTCGCCGTTGATCAGCGCCACCATGTTAATACCGAACACGGTTTCCAGCTGAGTCTGGGCGAACAGATTGTTGATGATCACATCCGGGTTCTCGCCCCGGCGCAATTCGATCACAACCCGGATACCTTCCTTGTTCGATTCATCACGCAGCTCGGAGATACCCTCCAGGCGCTTTTCCTTCACCAGTTCCGCGATCTTCTCGATCAGACGGGCCTTGTTCAGCTGGTAAGGCAGCTCGGTGATGATGATGGATTCGCGGCCGGTCTTCTTGTCCTGCTCAATCTCGTGGCGGGCACGGATATAAATGCGGCCACGTCCTGTGCGGTATGCTTCCACGATACCGGCACGGCCATTGATGATGCCCTGGGTGGGGAAGTCCGGGCCCGGGATGAATTCCATCAGCTCATCGACCGTGAGATCCGGGTTATCGATCAGTGCCAGGCAGCCGTTCACCACTTCCGTCAGGTTGTGGGGCGGAATATTGGTGGCCATACCCACGGCAATACCGGAGGAACCGTTTACCAGCAAATTGGGCACACGGGTCGGCAGAACTTCCGGGATACGCTCGGTGCCGTCGTAGTTATCAACGTAATCGACGGTTTCCTTGTCGAGATCCGCCAGCAGCGAATGGGCGATCTTCTCCATGCGGATTTCGGTGTAACGCATGGCGGCGGCATTGTCGCCGTCGATGGAACCGAAGTTACCCTGGCCGTCTACCAGCGGATAGCGCAGGGAGAATGGCTGGGCCATTCGAACGATGGTGTCGTATACCGCAGAGTCACCGTGGGGGTGATATTTACCGATAACGTCACCCACCACACGGGCAGACTTCTTGTAGGCCTTGTTCCAGTCGTTACCCAACTCGGACATGGCGAACAGCACCCGGCGGTGTACCGGCTTCAGGCCGTCCCGGACATCGGGTAATGCCCGGCCAACGATAACGCTCATGGCGTAATCGAGGTAGGACTGTTTCAACTCGTCTTCAATATTGACCGGCAGGATCTCTTTGGCTAACTCACCCATCGAGAAAGGTTCCTTTGCGTTATCTGGAAGTCGTTCCGGGGCCGTTTCCGGGCCCCGTCTTTATTCTTCAACAAGCCGCCAAGCATACCACAGACCGCCCCCACCGGGGGCAACTGTGGTAAAGCCTTAATCAAACACCACGGTCTTGTTTTCGTAGGTAATCACGCGGTCTTCAATGTGGGACCGCAGGCCCCGGGCCAGAACATTTTTCTCCACATCCTTACCCAGGCGAACCATGTCTTCGATGGAGTCACTGTGACTGATCCGGATGACGTCCTGCTCGATGATCGGGCCCTCGTCCAGATCCTGGGTGACATAGTGGCAGGTGGCACCAATCAGCTTCACACCCCGGCTGTAGGCCTGATGGTATGGGCGGGCACCCGCAAACGACGGCAGGAAGCTGTGGTGAATATTGATCACCTTGCCGGAGTACTTTCCGCACAGCTCGGCAGGCAGAATCTGCATGTAACGGGCCAGCACCACCACGTCGGTTTCGTATTGCTGGAACAGCTCGTCGATATGGGCGAAGGCCTCAGCCTTGTTCTCTTTGCTCACCGGCACATGGTGGTAAGGAATCTCGTGCCACTCCACCATGCGGCGCAGATCATCGTGGTTGGAAATCACCGCAACGATCTCGCAGTTGAGCTCTTTGCTGTGCCAGCGGTGCAACAGATCGGCGAGGCAGTGTGATTCCTTGCTGCACATCAGGATAACCCGCTTGGGGCGCGCGGAATCAGCAATGTGCCAGTTCATGTTGAACTCGCGGGCAATCGGCTCAAAGGCGGCACGGAACTGATCCAGCCCGAACGGTATCGATTCGGCCTTGATTTCATGCCGCATGAAAAACCAGCCGGCCTGGGTATCGGAGTGGTGGCTCGCCTCGGTAATCCAGCCGTTATAGGTGGACAGAAAATTACTCACCTTGGCAACAATCCCGACCCTGTCCGGGCAGGAAATAACAAGACGATAGGTATGCTCCATGAAGCCTTTCCTTAACTTGAATCCGGGGAAAGCGGGCGCGATAGGAAACCACAAACCGGACATTCACGGCGATGGTCGGTACGCACCGGTAAAAATGACCGGCTATGATAGCCTATCTGACAGCCAGAAACGAGGAATCCAACCATGGACAGAGTGATCTACAGCCCCGCTTCGAAAATCAGCCACAGACCGCTCTGGAGAGCGACAACCGCGCTGATGCTTTTCCTGTTTGCCTTCAACACAAGCGCCAACGAACAGGCCATTCTGGAAGGGGAACGTTTCCATCCGGTACAGGGCTCCCAGGGAATGGTTGCCACCAGCCACACCCTGGCCACAGAGGTTGCCCTGAAGGTATTGCAAAACGGGGGCAACGCCATTGATGCCGCTGTTACCGCCGGCTTCGCCCTGGCCGTCACCCAACCCCGTTCCGGCAATATTGGCGGTGGCGGCTTTCTGGTCTACTCGCCCGGTAACGGCGATGCCCCGGAAGCCATTGATTATCGCGAAACCGCACCGGCTGCAGCCACCGAAACCATGTTTCAGGACCAGGACGGCAATGTCGTGAGCGAACGCAGCCGGTTCAGCCATAAGGCCGCCGGGGTACCCGGCACCGTAGCCGGGCTGGCACTGGCGCTGGAGCGGCACGGCACCCTGAGCCTGAGCCAAGCCCTGGCCCCGGCGATTCGACTGGCCCGGGAGGGCTTTGTGGTGCCCCACCGATTCACCGAAGGCCTGGAGCAGGCCCGGGACCGCCTTGAACGCTGGCCAGCCACCCGCGCTACCTTCTATATAAAAGATGGATCGGCCCCACAACCTGGCGAAGTGTTTCGCCAGCCGGAACTGGCCGACACCCTCCAGCGCATTGCCGAGCAGGGCGTAAAAGGCTTCTATGAAGGTGAAACCGCACAGTTGATTGTGGCGGAAATGCAACGGGGCGAGGGTCTGATTACTCTGGAAGACCTGCGCAACTACGAACCGGCCGTTCGCCAGCCGGTCCACGGCACCTATCGGGGATTTGATATCTACTCCATGTCGCCGCCCTCATCTGGCGGCACTCACATCGTGCAGATCCTCAACATTCTGGAGGACTACCCCATCGGCGAATGGGGGCACAACTCCGCAAACACCATTCACCACATGGCCGAGGCCATGAAACTGGCATACGCAGCTCGCTCGGAATACCTGGGTGATACAGACTTCGTAGCTGTGCCGCTGGAAGGGCTGACCAGCAAGGGCTACGCCGACCAACTTCGCACATCCATCAAGGCAGACAAGGCCCGGCCCGCCAGCGAGATCGCGCCTGGAAAACCTGGGCCCTGGGAAAGCCCGGAGACCACACACTTCTCGGTGGTGGACCGCTGGGGCAACGCGGTATCAAACACCTACACCATCAATTTCAGCTATGGCTCGGGCATTACCGTGGCCGGTGCCGGCTTTCTGCTCAATAACGAGATGGACGATTTCAGCGCCAAGCCGGGGGTTCCCAATGCTTATGGCCTGATCGGCGGCGAAGCCAACAAGGTGGAGCCAGGTAAACGCATGCTCAGCTCCATGTCGCCGACCATCGTACGAAAGGACGACCGCAATTTCCTCGTAACCGGCAGCCCCGGCGGCTCCCGAATCATCACCACCACCTTGCAGGTGATCATGAATGTGATCGACCATAATATGAACATACAGACAGCCGTCAGTGCGCCGCGCATCCACCACCAGTGGTTACCGGACGAGATTCGGGTGGAACAGGGTATCAGCCCGGACACTCTGGATCTGCTCCGGGCGCGAGGGCACACCATCAACACCGGCTCGGCCATGGGCGCCATCCAGAGCATCCTGATTGGCGAAGACGGCACGCTTTACGGCGGAGCCGATCCCCGGCGCAGCACCTCGTCTGCCATGGGATTCTGAGCCATTCAATATTGACCGGGCGCATCCCGGACAGGAGGTAACTGATGTATCTTTCCGTACAACTGAGCTGCTATCCGCTCAAGGACGACTACAAACAACCGATCTGGGATCTGATTGCACGCCTGGAACAGACCAGCCTTGAGGTCCACCCTGGTCGCATGAGTACCGAGATCTTCGGCGAGTATGACGAAGTGATGAAGGTGCTCTCAGACACCATGAAATGGTCTTTCGAGACCTACGGCAAATCGGTGTTTGTAGCAAAAATCATGGAGGGTGACCGGAGGCCGAGATGACACCCAGCAACGAACCCGGAAAGCAGGACCAGACACCGCAGCCGCAACCGACGATACCCAACCAGTACTCGTTTCTGTGGTTGAGCGCGGCCATTTTCCTGATGTTCTTGTGGCTACAGGGGAACAACCAACAGCAACAACAGGAACTGGCCTATTCCGAGTTCAAACAGGCCGTCATAAGCGGCCAGGTTGCCGAAGTTACCCTGCGCACCGAAGAGATCAGCGGACGCTTTACGGATTCCGGTGCCAGCCGGTTTGCCAACGACAGCCGGCCACCGTCGAGCAGTTTCATAACGCTCAGGCCACAGGTGGAAGACCCGGAGCTACTACCACTACTGGAAAGACAGCAAGTCCTGGTTCGGGGCTCCCGCTCCGGCCGCCCCTGGTGGCAGGAGCTGATCCTGGGCTTCCTGCCCTGGATCCTGTTACTGGCGCTGATGTTCTGGTTCTGGGGTGCCGCCCAGAAACGCATGACTCAGGGCGGCGGCCCCTTTGACTATGGCAAGTCCAGGGCCCGCCGCGCCCGCAGGGAAACCTCCACCACGACACTGGACGACGTGGCGGGCATCGAGTCCGCAAAACGGGACATTTCGGAAATTATCGACTTCCTGAAGTCGCCGGATAAGTATCGTCGCCTGGGCGCCGTGATGCCTAAAGGGGTTCTCCTGGTCGGCCCGCCGGGCACCGGCAAGACCCTGTTGGCGCGGGCCATTGCCGGCGAGGCGGAAGTCCCCTTCTTCAGCATCAGCGCCTCCGAGTTCATCGAAATGTTCGTGGGCGTTGGCGCGGCACGGGTTCGGGACATGTTCCAGACGGCTCGCAAAGAAGCACCGGCACTGATCTTTATCGATGAGCTGGACGCCGTCGGACGCTCACGGGGAGCTGGCCTGGGGGGCGGCCACGACGAGCGCGAACAGACCCTGAACCAGATTCTCACGGAAATGGACGGTTTCGAGGCCCATGAGAACGTTCTTGTGCTGGCCGCCACCAACCGCCCGGATGTATTGGACACCGCTCTGCTGCGCCCGGGCCGGTTTGACCGGAAAATCACCCTGGACCGCCCTCACCGGGAGGCCCGGGAAGCTATTCTGAAGGTACATGTGCGCAAGGTGCCGCTGGCTGCGGATGTGGACCTGACGCAGGTGGCCGCACGCACGACCGGCTTCTCCGGCGCCGACCTGAAAAACCTGGTGAACGAAGCGGCCCTTACAGCCGCCCGCGACAACCTCGTTGAGGTAAACAACCACTGTTTTGAAGCGGCCCACGATCGCCTGATTCTGGGAGAGGAACGGGACGCCCAGTTAACACCGGAAGAGCGTGAAGCCGTGGCCTACCACGAATGCGGGCATGCCATTATGGCCTATTACATGCCCAAGGCAGATCCTCTCACCAAGATCACCATTATTCCCCACGGCATGGCCATGGGAGTGACCGAACAGACCCCGAAAGAAGACAAATACAATTACACCGAAAGTTACCTGGAGGACCGCATCAAGGTGATGCTGGGCGGGCGTTCTGCCGAAAAAATCATCTACGGGGAAGTCAGTACCGGTGCCCAGAATGACCTGAAAGAAGCCACCAAACTATTGAGACGAATGGTCGGCCAGTGGGGCATGAGCGAAAAGATCGGCCCGCTGGGCCTGGGCATCGGCGAAGAACATGTGTTCCTTGGCCGGGAAATGGGCGCGCCCCGGGAGTACAGCGAAAAACTCGCGGAAATGATCGACTCGGAAATCCAGTCGCAATTACTGGCCTTTGAAGCCTTTACCGTGAACTTCCTGACCGAACACCGGCAGGAACTGGATGCCCTTGCCAGAGCCGTCATGAAAAGGGAAACCCTGTCAGCCGGGGAAATAACCGAGGTGCTGGAGGAAGCTCGCAGCCGGGAGACCGCCTGAACAACTGCCGGCACAACAGCGGTTTGCTCAGGGCGTGATGGTGACCGGTAGATTCAGCTGGCAAAGCAGGGACTCCGCGCCCTGCTGCTCAAACAGGCTGCACTGACGGCTGATCACCAGCTGTGCGGCTCCCTCCTCCCGCACGGCCCTCGCCATGGCAGCAGCACCGGCTTTGGGCAAACGCCTGACCCGGGCAGAAATGCCCCCGGCTTCAAGCATGGCTGCAAGCTCCTCAAGAAATTCGCGATCATCAGCGGCGTCTGAGCGCACCAGAACCGTCAGCGCCCGCTGCCCACGCCTGGCCAGCTCCACGCCTACCCGCACAGCCCGATGATTCGCGCCCTGATCGTGGTTCAACAACACCACCACCCTGCCCGGTGGTAATGAACGAGATTCCGGCCACAACAGCACATCTCCCGGCGCCTGCCGTAACAGGCTCCGCGCGGTTGAGCCCAGCCTGAAAGATGAAATACCGGACCAGCCAGCCCCGCCGAGCACCAACAAATCATCAGGCTGTACCAGCCCCAATACCTGCTCTACCACTTCACCCCGGCATAATCTCAGTGCCTGGGCCACACCCCAGGGCGCCAGGGTTCGCTCGAGAGTACGGCGAAGCTTCTCTGCAGTTGCCTGCATACGGACTTCCAGAGCGTCGACATCCATGGGCCTCGCCACGCCGGAACTCCGGCCCACTTCCCGGGCAAAACCGTAACCGGCACTACGCAGCAGGCTTACTTCCTCCACAAAGATACCCAGAACTTCGGCTTGCTGCGCACGAGCAATGTCTGCCGCAGCCTCCAGGGCTGCCAGACTCCGCCTGGAACCATCCAGCAACACCAATATCCGCCGGGCTACGGCGGGGTCTGGCTCCGGAGTTTTATGACTGACCGTTGTGTCCGCCATTGCCATTATCCTGACCCGTGTCTTTGTCCTTGCTTTTGCCAACTTCGGCAAATGCGGCCAGCCTGTCTGCCACGCGCCGGTTAAAGCTGCCCTCAGGGAACACGCCATCAGCATCCGGTTGCCCCGGTTCCAGGCCCGTCAACAACTCAATGGCCTGGTCGATATGAGTCACCGGATAGATTGAGAAGGCGCCGTTACGGACGGCTTCCCGCACCGATTCGTTCAACATCAGATGCTCCACATTGCTGGCCGGCAACAAGGCACCCTGGCTGTTTACGCCGCCGTCCTGCCGGCAGACATTGAAGAAGCCTTCAATCTTTTCGTTGACGCCACCCACCGCCTGCACCTCACCATGCTGGTTCATGGAGCCGGTAACCGCCAGGGACTGCTTGAGCGGAACGCCGGCGATGGCGGACAACAACACACAGGTTTCCGCCACCGAGGCAGAATCCCCTTCCACGCCACCGTAGGATTGTTCAAAGGCCAGACTGGTCGACAGTGACAGCTCATTCATCGGCGCATAACGATTGGCCAGGAACCGGGACAGAATCATCACCGCCTTGCTGTGGATCGGCCCACCAAGCTTGGCTTCCCGCTCGATATCCACCACCTGGCCCTTGCCAGGGCGCGCCGTGGCGGTAATTCGGGTGGGCTGACCAAAGCGGGTGGCGCCTAACTGCAGTACCGACAGACCATTCACCTGCCCCACCTGCTCGCCCTGAGTGGCAATCATCACCACACCCCGGCGAATCTGCTCCAGACTGCGCTCACGGACCCGGCTCGCCCGGTAGTCCCGCTCGTCAATGGCCTGCTGAACATGGCTGGCGCACACCTGCGGGCTGTTGGCCACACCAGCCCAGTGGTCCGACTCGGTGAGCAGATCTTTCAGTACTCGATCATGGGCCGTCAGCTTGTTCTGATCGCTGGCCAGACGGCTCGCGTGTTCAATCAACCTGGCAACCGCCTCCCTGTTCAGGGCTCTTACGCCAGCCAACCGGGCCATGGTGGCAATCATCCGGGCGTAGAGTAAGTAGCTGGCCTCATCCCGCTCCATGTCGTCTTCAAAATCCGCTTCCACCTTGAACAGGTCCAGAAAGTCCGGATCGTAGTGGGACAGCAGGTAATACAACATCCGGTCGCCAAGCAGCACCACCTTTACCGAAAGCGGAATCGGCTCCGGTTGCTGGCTTACCGTGGTGGCGAGGCCATACAAGCGCTCCAGGGATTCGATGCGGATCTCGCCGGAAAAGAGTATGCGTTTGAGGCTTTCCCAGGCCATGGGCTGCGACAGTACCCGCCGAGCGTCGAGGATCAGGTAGCCACCGTTGGCCCGATGCAGAGCCCCGGCCCGAATCAGGGTGAAATCCGTGTACAGGTTACCCTGGTGGGCCCGGTGTTCGATCTGGCCCGCCAGGTGCTGGTGGTTGGGAAGATCTTCATAGATGACGGGGGCCCCACGGGTCTCGGCATTATCCACCAGCAGATTCACCCGGTAACGGTTCAACAACCCTGCCGGTGCGCCGTTTTCGGTATCCTGAAAGGCCTCGGCATGCTCCACCACATCCTCTCGAACCGCGTCCAGGTGCGCGACCACGGCCGGCACATGCGCCCACTTCTCGCGCAGCTCACCCATGGGCCCGCCCAGGGTAAGCTGGACCATTTCCTCATTCAGGGCATGGACCCGCTCCCGAACTTCCTTGCGCAGCCGGGGCACCTGCTGTATGGCCTGCTGCAGCTTTTTCTGGAGGTCTTCCACCTTGGATTCCACCAGTTCCTTTTCTTCATCGGAGAAGGTCTTGTATTCCTCAGGCTCGATCACCTCGCCGTTGCGCATGGGCGCAAAGGTGAAACCGGCCGGGGTGGTGAGCATGGCAATATTATTGGCGTTTGCCTCTTCCTGAATCGCAGACAGGCCTTGCTGCTGGCGCCGGGTAACCTCTTCCTGCAGTTCCTGAATACGGGCCTGGTACTCCTCGCTTTCAAAAGTGGCCGGTATGGTGGACTTCAGTTCGTTGGCCAGTTCGCTCATATCGGCCTTGAATATGCGACCTTCCCCCGGCGGCAGCTCGATGGCCCCGGGTTTGTCCGATTGCTGAAAATTGAACACATGACACCAGTCCGACGGCACCGGTTTTTCCGCGGCATGGCTGGCCAATACCCGCCGTACCAGCTCATGCTTGCCGGCACCGGAGGGCCCCAATACGAACAGGTTAAAACCCTGGGCCTTCATGCTAGCCCCGAATTCCAGGGCACGCAGTGCCCGATCCTGACCGAATGGCAGAGCCAGATCTTCCAGGCTTTCCGTGGTTTCAAAATCCAGTTTGTCCAGCGGGCACCGATGGTAGATCCGGTCTTCGGTAAGTGCGTCGGGCAGAGCCATCCGTCCTCCTTATGGCTTAGGCGTTGCCTTCCAGTTTGTCCTGGGTGCGCAAATCAAAATCGCTGGCATCGTGCCGCTCGTGCAGTTGGGAGGCAAGATCGCCCCAGGCCTTGTTCACCATACGGCCACGCTTAACTGCCGGGCGCTTGGCCACCTCGTCGGTCCAGCGAACCACGTTGGTATAGGTGTGGGCTTCCAGGAATTCGGCCGCCTCGTACACCATGTTTTTCACCAGGGCTCCGTACCAGGGCCAGATGGCCATGTCGGCGATGGTGTATTCATCACCGGCAATGTACTGGTTATCCGCCAGCTGACGATCGAGCACGTCCAACTGGCGCTTCACTTCCATAGTGTAGCGGTTGATGGGGTACTCGTACTTTTCTGGCGCGTAGGCATAAAAGTGACCAAAGCCGCCTCCCAGGAAAGGCGCACTGCCCATCTGCCAGAACAGCCAGTTCATGGTTTCGGTGCGTTTGGCCGGGTCCCTGGGCAGAAACGCATCAAACTTTTCCGCCAGGTAGAACAGAATGGAACCAGACTCAAAAACCCGGATGGCCGGGTCCACACTGCGATCCAGCATGGCAGGGATCTTGGAGTTGGGATTCACCTTCACGAACCCGCTGCTGAACTGATCCCCTTCGGTGATTCGAATCAGCCAGGCATCGTATTCCGCCTCCTTTATGCCTTTTTCCAGCAGCTCCTCAAGCATGACCGTTGCTTTCACACCGTTGGGCGTTGCCAGGGAATAAAGCTGGAACGGATGCTCCCCCACCGGCAGCTCTTTTTCATGGGTAGGGCCGGCGATGGGGCGGTTGATGTTAGAGAACTTGCCGCCGTTGTTCGGATCCCATTTCCAGACTTTCGGAGGTGTGTAAGTTGGGTCACTCATTCCGTTTTCTCCCATTGGCTTTACAGGGTTAGTGGCATGACTGTAACCGAATCCGGCACGGGTACGCACGTGGAATACGTCTGCGCGGGATCAATAATCGGTCATCGGTATTGGGCTATACTCGGCTCTGGATCAACTGGACTGCAATGGAACCTGCCATGGCGTGTCACGCCGACCGGACCGCTCCTGTCTTTCAAACGAAAGGCCTGACCAAAACCTACCGTCAGGGCGATGTGGAAGTACATGCCCTGCGGGGGGTCGATATCAGCCTTTATCCTGGGGAGCTGGTAGTGATGCTTGGCGCCTCAGGCTCAGGCAAATCCACGCTTTTGAACATTCTGGGCGGACTGGATGTGCCCACCACCGGCGAAGTTCGTTATCAGGACATCGACCTGGCCGGCGCCTCAGACCGGGAGCTTACCCGCTATCGCAGGGATTATGTCGGGTTCGTGTTTCAGTTCTACAACCTCATCCCCAGCCTGACCGCCCGCGAAAACGTCATCGCCGTGACCGAGATTGCCCGTGACCCCATGGCGCCGGAAGAAGCCCTGGACATGGTGGGCCTGGCCAGTCGCCTGGACCATTTCCCGGCTCAGCTTTCCGGTGGCGAGCAACAAAGAGTGGCCATTGCCAGAGCCATATCCAAGCGACCCCGGGTGCTGCTGTGCGATGAGCCTACCGGAGCACTGGACTCGGCCACCGGTATACTGGTCCTCGCGGCATTGGAACGGGCAAACCGGGAAACCGGCACGACCACGATAATCATCACCCACAATGCTTCAATCGCGAACATGGCGGACAGAGTGATCACCCTTTCAGATGGCGTGATCAGCGGTGAGCACCGCAACTCAGAACGCCAGGACCCGAACACCCTGAGCTGGTGATGCCATGATTTTCGGGCCGAGCGTACTGCACACCAAACTGAGACGGGAAATCTGGCAGATGCGCGGCCAGCTGCTGGCGATCGCGCTGGTGATTGCGGGCGGGATCGCGGTTTGCCTGATGTCTCTGGTCAATTACTCCTCCCTGACAGCCACCCGGGATCAGTACTATCAGGAGCACCAGTTTGCTGATGTTTTCGTTTCGGTAAAACGGGCCCCCCGCCATGTGCTGCAAACGGTTTCCGAGCTACCGGGTGTGACCCGCCTGAGCGGCCGGGTGGAAGGCGCCGCAAAGCTCAATCTCCCCGATTACGATGAACCTGTGTCGGCCCACTTGGTGTCTGTTCCTCCGGCCGGCCAACCCGAGGTAAACCAGCTGTATGTCCGGCAAGGTCGACTGCCAAGCGCCACCCACGCCAATGAAGTCGCAATCATTGGCAGCTTCGCGGATGCGCACCAGCTCACTCTGGACGACAGTTTCAACGCCATCATCAATGGCCGACAACAAACCCTGAAAATCGTGGGCATTGTCGAGTCGCCGGAATTCATCTACGTGATACCTCCGGGGGGCATGCTTCCGGATTATCAGCGCTTTGGCGTGCTCTGGCTGAATCAGGAAGCACTGGCCGCCGCCATGGACATGCGGGGTGCCTTCAACAGTCTGGTGCTGCAGATCGACCCGCGGCATCCTGTGGAAGATGTGATCGACCCACTGGACCGGTTGCTGGCGCGCTACGGCAGTACCGGTGCGTTCGCCCGGGCTGACCAGTTCTCACACCGTTTTCTCAGTGACGAGCTCGAGCAGCTGAAGGCCATGGCGATTATCTTTCCGTCCATTTTTATGGGCGTCGCCATGTTTCTGCTCAATGTGGTGGTGACACGCCTGATCAGTACCCAGAGGGAAATCGTCGCCATTCTCAAAGCCTTCGGCTACAGCAATGGCCAGATCGGCTGGCACTATAGCCAACTGGTGCTGGCCATTGCGTTTACCGGGCTTGCCATCGGCTGCGCCAGTGGCCTCTGGCTGGGGCATCGGTTGGGAGAGCTGTATATGGATTACTACCGCTTCCCTTCGCTACTGTTCCGAATCAATCCCTGGTGGCTGGCGTTACTGGCCCTGATCAGCATGGCAGTTGCACTGCTCGGCGGCTGGCGCTCCATCCGCGCTGCGGCCGCCCTGCCCCCGGCGGAAGCCATGCAGCCCGAGAGCCCCGCCCGATACCGGATTACCATTACCGAACGGCTGCTGGGCTGGGTGCGCTTTCATCAGCCTTCACGCATGATCGTCAGGCAGCTCGCCCGCAAGCCAGGCCGAACCGCCCTCTCGGTATTTGGCATTGCCATGGCCACGGCCATCGTGGTGGTGGGCAATTTTCAGTTCAGCTCTGTTTCGCTGATGGTGCACACCCAATTCGCCCGGGTGCAGAAGCAGGACCTGACCGCCACACTCACCGACCCGGTCAACCCGACCGCACTTTACGGAATGGCGCGCCAATCCGGTGTGCGTTACGTCGAAGGACGCCGGGCCGTTACCGTAGAGCTGGTTAACGAACACCGCAGATGGCGCACGGTGCTCACCGGCTTGCCCCGGGACGCCAAACTGCAATTTGTGGTTAACCAGGATCTGGAGAACGTGGCCATTCCTTCTGCCGGCCTGTTGGTAACCGACTTTCTGGCCAAGGCCCTGAATGTTGAGACCGGAGACACAGTTCGGGTGCGAGTGCTGGAAGGCCGACGCCCGGAACTGGACCTCACGGTGGCTGGCGTTACCAGCGAGTTCCTCGGTGTGGGCGCCTACATGAATCTGACCGCCATGAACAAGGCGCTGCGTGAAGGCCCGAGAGTGAACCAGATGCTGATGAATCTGGCGCCGGAGCAAACCAACACCGTCTACCAGGAACTCCGGGATACGCCGGGAGTGATGGCCACCAATCTGCGACAGGCAATGCTCGACAGCTTCTTCGAGACTCTCGCGCGCACCTTCCTGACCTACACCTTCATCATCAGCCTGCTCGGCGGCATTATCGCTTTTGGTGTGATCTACAATACCGCGCGGATTTCCCTGGCCGAACGAGGGCGAGACCTGGCGAGCTTGAGAGTACTGGGGTACAGCCACAACGAAGTCGCCCACATTCTGCTCGGAGAACTGGCCATACTGCTGTTACTGGGAATTCCTCTGGGTTGGGCGGTTGGTTTTGGATTGGCAAGTTTTGTGGTTACCGCGATGCAGACCGAACTCTATCGCGTTCCCCTGGTCCTGACCGGCCAAACCCTGGCATTGGCGGCCAACGTGGTCATTTTGTCGGCATTGATTTCCGGCTTCATCACCTGGTGGCGACTTCGTAAACTGGACCTTGTCGCGGTTCTGAAAACCCGGGAATAATGCACACACACTCACATGGGACCCAACATGGCGACACAACGCATCTCAAAAGGAAAATGGGCCTTCTGGCTTTTGATGGCCTCAGTAGCCGCCATCGTCTTCGCGCTTATCCTGCGGCCAGAGCCCGTTTGGGTTGACCTTGCCCCCGTCGAGCGCGGCCCCATGGAAGTGACCATTCTTGAAGAGGGCAAAACCCGGGTCAAAGATCGCTATCTGATTTCCTCCCCTGTGGCCGGCTATATTCACCGGGTTCAGCTGGACGTAGGCGACGCGGTGATTCCCGGGGAGCTACTGACGTTTGTGGACCCGACGCCCGCCAGCATCCTGGACGCCCGGACCCGCGCCGAAGCCGAGGCTCGGGCAGCCGCCGCCCAGGCAGCACTTCAATCCATCCAGCAAAAGGTTCAGGCGGCGGAGGCTGATGCTGAGTTCGCTCAGAATGAATACCAGCGCCTGCTCGCTCTGGAAGAATCCCGCTTTGTCTCCACCGAACAGTTACAACAGGCGAAATCCACGGCAGCCCGGGCACAGGCAATCCTGCGTTCCGCCCGCTTTGATGAAGAGGTGGCCGCCCATGAACTGGCCGCCGCTCAAACCCGGCTGCAGATTTCAACCGCGTCCTCCAATGGTCAGAAACCTGCCGAGCGGGTCGCCGTGCGCTCTCCGGTTAACGGCGCGGTTCTGGCTCTGGTTCGCCAGAGCGAGGGCGTCATCCAGGCCGGCGAGCCGATACTGGAGGTCGGAGACCCTGGCGCTCTGGAAGTGGTGGTCGAGGTCTTGAGTTTTGATGCCGTCAAACTGGAACCCGGCCTTGGCGTGCGACTGAGTGGCTGGGGCGGGCCGGTACTGGAAGCAACGGTTCGTCGTATCGAGCCTATCGGGTTTGAGGATGTATCCGCTCTGGGCGTGGAAGAACAACGGGTTCAGGTTATTGCCGATATGGTCAGCCCACGGGAGCAGTGGCGACAGCTGGGAGACGGCTACCGGGTGGACGCTGACTTTATCCTGTGGCAAAGCGAAGACACCTTGCAGGTACCCACCTCAGCTATCTTCGAATACAACGGCGCTTCTGCGGTTTTCATGGTTGAGAGCGAAACGGCTAGACACCAGACAGTCACGACAGGACCATCCAACGGTTTAATGACCCAGGTAACGCAGGGACTGCAGGAGGGCGTTCGGGTGGTCCGGCACCCCGGCCGTGGCCTGGAAGACGGCGATCAGGTCCGGGTGCGTTAACGCAACCCCCTGAATGGAACGAAGCCGGCACATAGTGTGCCGGCGTCCGTCTTCAATGGGATCAGGCTTTCGTTCTGCGCGAGAAGCCCAGCCCAGCCAGACCAAGGCCGAGCAAAAGAAGGCTGGCTGGCTCAGGCACTTTCGCGGCGGACGAGAAGGAGGCTGAAAACGCCAGGTCGCCGTAGTTCGACCCGGAACTCCAGCTCTGGGTATCCCAGGTACCGGCACTATTGCCGTTGTTCTGCCAGAAAAAGCCACCGTCCAGATAGGCAGACTCGTCACGCAGGGAGCCTGCATAGGCGGTACCAGTCTGGCCATCGAACAAGCCGGTCGAACTGATAAACGCGATGTAGTCGTTACCCCCGACAAGATTCAACCCGCCGGTGTTGAAGGTAAACTCTTCCATACCATCAAGACCACCGTTGTTGGTTGAGGACACAGCGGCACTCTGGAAAAGCACGGAGCCGGTCGCGCGGGTGGTGGCAGCATCCCAGTCCATTACATAGAAAGCAAAGTCCACGTAATCGGGGTTCACTCTGTCGTTCAGGAAGAACGTCCAGCTATCCAGCTGGGTTTCAGAACCGCCCACCTTGAAGGTTTGTCCGTACGTAGCACTGTTAGATTCACCGAAGGCGGCTATTTCGCTGGAGCCATTCCAGCCAGATACGGTTTCAATAACACCCGCGTTGGCAACGCTAGCGAGCCCGGACACTACAACAACAGAAAGCGCTTTGCCCAACTTGTTCATCTGTACTTCCTTATTTGGTTCTTCCAGAGATAATGACGTTGCCAGCAAGGAAGCACATAGCGTGCCTATTTATATCTTATTGATATAAAACACCTTTATTAGAACAGAAAGCCAGTTATGTAAATTATTCCGACGCTATTATCGCGCAATCTTACTCGACAGCGTCGATCCATTTGCCATACCCCGCGGCTTCCATTTGCTCCAGCGGGATGAACTTCATGGCTGCGGAATTCATACAATAGCGCAATCCCGTCGGCGCCGGACCATCGTCAAAGACATGGCCCAGATGAGAATCAGCATGGGCACTGCGAATCTCCGTCCGGGTCATGAAAAACGACTTGTCCTCACGTTCTACCACTGCCTCTGGCGTAATCGGGCGAGTGAAGCTCGGCCAGCCGGTGCCGGACTTGTACTTATCCCGTGAGGAGAACAGCGGCTCACCGGAAACGACATCCACATAAAGCCCCGCCCTGGTGTTGTCCCAGTAGGTATTGTTGAAGGCGGGTTCAGTACCATCCTCCTGCGTGACCTCATACTGCATTTCCGTCAAACGCTGCCGAAGAGTCTTGTCATCCGGTTTCTGAAAACGTTCGGGGTTAAAACCCCCACTTGCCGCCGCTTCTGTCGGATCGGCCTCCGCAGGCATCGAGTCATTGACTCCGTTATTGGGCTGATAGCGCGAGAAGTCCAGCTCATAATCCTCGCCATAGACCTCTTCAATAAACTGATAACGCCCCGAATTGAAGGTATAGAACTTGTAGCGGACCGGATTCTTCTTGTAGTAGTCCTGGTGGTATTCCTCCGCCGGATAGAATCTCTTGAGCGGCTCAATGGGGATCACCACCGGCTTGTCATAGACGCCGGAAGCCTCCAGTGCCTGCTTTGCCGCCTCTGCGAAGCGCTTCTGCTCCTCGTTGTGGTAAAAAATGGTGGGCCGGTACTGCCGACCACGGTCAACGAACTGGCCCTCCAGGTCGGTCGGATTCATCATTCGCCAGAGGCCGGCCAGCAAGCCCTCATAGGTTATTTTGTCCGGGTCGTAATATACCTGGACGGCTTCAGTGTGGCCTGTACGCCCGGAAGAGACCTGTTTATAGGTCGGACTTTTTTCTTCTCCACCAGCGTAGCCAGACACTGCCTCGACAACACCAGGAATCTTTTCGTAGCCGGCTTCCACGCACCAGAAACAGCCGCCAGCAAAGGTCGCCACGGCCAGATCCGGATCATCCGGTGCATAGGCATTACCTGCACTATCCACTCGCTCTGCTGCCACCTGTGCCGCAAAAAGACCGGCGGCGGAAACCAGCGCCAGGGCGGAAAACAGGCCTATAACTTTTCGTTTCATGACACTTCTCCTCGCTTGAATCCATAATCACAGCCTAGCGATCTGAATTCACAAAAACGTTCAGCAACTATCACAAATCTATAACGCAGCGGAAAGCTAGCTGGAGGAAGCTAACGGTAGCCAGAGGGTAAAGACAGCACCGTTCGCATTGTGCGCTGAGAGCCTGCCTTGCTGCAGGACGACCAAGCGCTGGGCGATCGCAAGTCCCAGGCCTGCATGGCCGGTGCGTTCGGCTCCGGCGGCCTGGTAGAAGGGGTCAAACACCTGGCCAAGGTCTTCTTTGCGGATGCCAGGCCCACCATCAGCAACAGTGATCTCTGCTCCACCATCCCGTACTGACATCGTGAGTATGACTCTTGTATTCCGCGGAGAATGGTCGATGGCATTGCTGATGAGATTGTCCAGAACCCGCTCTGTCATCGCGATATCCGCCAGCACGCTCTCGGTCTCTGTCGCCGAAATGGTGAGCTCAACACCAGCTCGTTCTGCCGCAGGCCTATGCTTCTGAACGACGTCGTAGAGCAACTCAGCCATGACAAACGGCTCGATATCCGGCTGTTTTTCACGGGCATCCAGGGCGGCCAGTTCGAACAACTCCTCAACCTGCCTGCCCAACCGGTGTGTTTCTGACAGGGCCACCGCCAGGAACCGGCCTCGCTCCTCGGCTTCCAGGGTCTCATGCTTCATCCGCAGCGCTTCCAGGTAGCCCTGAATGGACGCCAGCGGTGTTCGAAGATCGTGAGACACCTGAGCAACCAGCTGTCGACGCTGGGCGTCTTTGTGCTTCAGGAGATCCAGCTGCGCCACAATGCGGCGCGCCATGAGATCAAACCGAGAGGCCAGGTAATCAATGTCGTCGCCCTTCTCGACCAGTGGAGGACTCTGCTCAGAGGACAATTCCCTTTCAAACGACTCCACCCGTTCAGTCAGCCGGGACAGCCGCCGCGTTAACATTCGGAAGAATACCAACCCGGCCAGGAGCCCCACGAGCAGGCTCACCGCCAGGGCGCCTGCGCCCATCTGCAACAACCGGTTGCTGTGAACCATGCTCTCCGCGAGGTCGAATTCTTCGCCCCTCAGAACCACATAAAGGTAGCCGGCAGGGTCGATTGCCGAGGGAACAGGGGTTACAGAGAACACTTTTTGCCGATCGTGACTACGAGGGTCGTCCCCCGGCAGAGGATAGGCGTCCGGGTTTTCGAGCAGTGTCTGGATTGGTCCGAGGGATACCCGATTGCGCTTGATTCGGTCCGGATCGGCGGAATAGGCAAGAATGGCCCCATCGGTATCCAACAGGTAAATCTCAAGGCTGGGATTGATCGTCATATACAGCTCGAACAGCTGCTTCAGGGCATCCCGATTCAACTGGCCATCGGTGACCAGGTTTCGGTCAGAAACCAGATTCTGCGCCAGATTCCGGTTCAGTTGCTGGTTAACGGCAGCCGAATACTCCCTGACCGAGGCCAGACTCAGCAAAGTAAATAGCCCGCCCACCACCAACAGCAGCAGGAACAGACCAATGGCCAGCCTCGCATACAGGGTTCGAAGCACGGAAAGGCCCATGGTTAATCCATAAACCGATAGCCCACCCCCCAGACCGTCTGAACGTAACGCGGTTGGGCCGGATCGGGCTCAATCTTGTTACGCAGGCGGTTGATATGGGTGTTTACGGTGTGCTCGTAGCCGTCGTGATTGTACCCCCAGACGGCATCCAGCAATTGGGCCCGGCTGAAAACCCGGCCACGATGGGAAGCAAAGTGCCACAGAAGATCGAACTCACGGGCGGTCAGATCGAGCTCGCGGCACTCCAGGAAGACCCGGCGTCGAACCGGATCAATCCGCAGCCCGTCCGCCTCGATCTCCGCCACGTCGTCTTCGGGTGAGTTCTTCCGGGAGAGCGCGTCCACCCGCCGGAACAGAGCTTTGATGCGAGCGGACAGTTCCGCCACGCTGAAAGGCTTGGTGAGGTAGTCATCCGCCCCCATTTCCAGCCCCAGCACCCTGTCCAGCTCGGTGCTCTTGGCGGTCAGCATGAGCACCGGCACATAACCCGCACTGGAGCGTATTTCCCGGCACACCGCCAGGCCATCCAGGCCCGGAAGCATGAGGTCCAGAATCACCAGGTCAATACCACCGTCCCGGAAACGCGCCAGGCCGCTGTCGCCCCGGTCCCGAAGAACCGCTGTCATGCCCAGGTCGGATACCTGCATGCGGACCAGTTCGCCGATACCGGGATTGTCTTCGATTATCAATACCGTGCGCGGCATGCAGCTGAGGGCTCCTTTCGGTCAACACTGGCTGTCAATCCAGTATTATCGTCAGTCCTCTGAGTCTATCGTGGAAAGTTCACAAAACCATAAACTTCTTCATAAACTCCGGACACAGACAATATCGAACCTCAAGCAAGCGATCACCCAATCACCACACCCCCGTAGGCACAACGTCAGTGACATAGTCTCTGAACCGGCGCGCAGGCCGCCCCAGCACTTCTTCAACCGTTTGAGTGGTGCTTTCATTGCGGCCATCAAGAATGTTCACAAACAGTTCGTTGATCAGCCACGCCATGTCGTCTGCCATACCCAGCGCCCTGGCGCCATCCAGATAGGCCTCCACCGGTAACGGCGTAAACCGGATCTCACGGCCAGTGGCCGCAGCAATCGCATGCACACACTCCTCGAACGAGAGCAGCTCCGGACCGGTAACTTCCAATACCTGGTTTTTCAATGCGGGATTGGTCAGCGACGCTACCGCCACACTGGCCAGGTCATCCACATCGATGAATGGTTCTCTGGCGTTGGGCCTGGGGAGCACCAGCTCACCCGCCTGCAGGCCCTGCAGCATAAAGCTTTCACTGAAGTTCTGCATAAACCAGCTGGCGCGAACCACGTTCCAGTCCAACCCGCTGCTTTCCAGTACCTGTTCTGCCCGCCGTGCGCCGGCCTCTCCACGCCCCGACATCAACACCAGGTGCGCCACACCCTGCTGTTTAGCTTCCGCCACAAAGGCACGCACATCCGTTTCCGCCGCCGGCACCGCGAGATCCGGGAAATACGTAACGTAGGCAGCACGCACTCCCTGAAGTGCCGCGGCCCAGGTACTGCGGTCTGCCCAATCGAAGGGGATAGGGGAAGAGCGTGACAGGCCGCGCGCCTCCAGCCCCATCTCACCCAGTTTTGCCAATACCCTGGAACCGGACTTACCGGTGGCGCCAACAACAGCGACGACTTCTGATGTCATGGTTTGGTCCTCGTTAAACGATCACTGAAGGTTCCAGTTTACGAGGACAAAAACTGATGCTTAATGCTTTTCTATCTACTATACTTTGCAGATCGTCCAAAACCCGTGAGAAACAATGATCCCTGAACTTGAGCGGCGCATGCCGACAACCTCCGATCCACTCGGCGAGACGCTGTGTTCACTTCGTATGGACGGTACCGTCTACGCGACTGCCGAACTGATTAGCCCGTGGGGCATGGAGATGCCGCCGCTCGGGGGCAAAATGATGTTTCACATCGTCACCCAGGGAAGCTGCTGGTTGCGTTTCAAAGACCAGGATAGCCTGCTCCTTAAAACGGGCGACCTGGCGCTGGTACCCAAAGGGGAAGGCCACTGTATCTCCCATAGTAACAATCAGCCGTGCGAGCCCTTTTTTGATATTCCCGTCACCCGGCTGACAGACCGCTTTGAGTTCATGCGCTATGGCGGGGCCGGCACGGAAGAACAGCGCACGGGCGAAGAAGAAACCCGACTGACCTGCGGCGTGCTTGGCTTCGACCAGATTGCGGCTCAGAAGCTCATTCGTGAATTGCCACAGTGCATTCACATCAAAGGCGACGATGGCGCCCTGCCCGCCGAGCTTACAACGCTGATACAACTGATGGAGCAGGAAGCCCGCGCACTATCACCCGGCGGAGTCACAGTGATGGCCCACCTGGCAGATATCATCGTGATTCAGGCCATACGACACTGGATCAACTCAAGCGCGGAAGCCAGCAAAGGCTGGCTGGGCGCGCTGAAAGATCCGAAACTGGGCAAGGCTCTGGCGGCCATACACGCACACCCTGAGGCTGACTGGACAGTCAGCCGGCTGGCCAGGCACGCGGGCATGTCCCGCTCCGGGTTTTCCGCCCGGTTTACCGAGGTGATAGGCACTTCAGTAAAACAGTACCTGACCGAATGGAGGATGAACCTGGCGCGTCTCAGAATTGGTCAATCACCCGTGACATTGACTGAGCTGGCTGAAGAGCTGGGGTACCAATCCGAAGCGGCGTTTTCGAGGGCTTACAAGCGGGTTTTCGGGGTGCCACCACTGCGGCGGAAAGGCTGCGAAAGGTAATCACATAATGAGCCCGACTTTCCCGCCCACGGCTCTATGGTTCAGACTTGAGTACCTCAGACCGATCCCTCTCGTACTCTTCGTATGACTTACTGGAACGTTGGATGCACTCATCATACTGAGGGGGTGGCACACTGACACATTCCTGTCGGTTGTTTCGCTGCACATTGTCATACACGGCTTTGCTGCTACAGCCAGCAACCAAGACACACACCAGCAGTAAATACAGAGTTTTAGTCACGTTCTTCATCCAGTTAGTGCGTAGAGTTTGTGGCATAGGAACCAAAGGGGCGCATTCCAGATCAACGTGATGCCGGCATCGTAGCCATCAACCTGGTTACATGCACAAGTCTCGCAAGCTCTTGAAGACCCGAACCTCAGTTCCCCGAGGTGCATTTTCCTGGGTCAACCAGATAGCCTTAAGACCTAACCACATTGCGGGCTTAATATCTTTAACGAAGCTATCGCCCACCACTGCCGTTCGAGTGACGCGGCTTTTTAATAATTGACCCAACTCCGAGGGTAACGCAAACGCCAGATTACCGACATCACATCAGCAAACCTCAAGCGACCAAGTAACACCAGAGCCAAAAAGACTCCCTGGACGCAAATGATCATTGCCACGACCAATAGCAAAACCATTGTGACCGCAAAGAATGCGGTCGGATCGCCGGGTTGTGCTGCTTCAGCGACATCAATCTCAAACGAGGTCGCCAAGAGCGGAACCAAAGTGAAGTACCATAGGCCAATACCGATCACTATTCCCGAACCCGAAGCTACATTTGAACAGAATCGATAGTAGGGCTTTAGCCTTCCAGCGTCATGAAGAAACTTCCGTATGCGACCCATATTCAGCTGATATTTAACGCCTTGGTTCAGTGGCGACTACGGAGCGCAGTGTATCCGGTGCAGGGCCGCCAGGCTTGAAACGAACTACGACAACTTGTTATGCAATGCCCAGTCGTCGCACGTCATTCGATATACCCGCACAGCTCGGGCATGGAATTCTCGAATCGTATAATCTCTGAACCCAACCTTCTCCGTCACCCTAACAGAGGCTGTGTGCTCCGGCTCGATAATAACAATTACCGACTCGCGGTGTGTTTGATCGAAAGCATACTGGAGAACACCTTTTACAGCTTCTGTGGCATACCCCTGGTGCCAGAACCTGCGCGCCAGCCGATAACCTAGATTGAATTCTTCGACATCGCCAACCAACTCAGGCCCAATGCCACAGAAGCCGATAAAATGCCCAGACTCCTTCTCACAAAATGCCCATGGCCCTATTCCCTGAGAGGCGTAACACTCAAGGCACCAATCAACGAACTTTCGAGTAGCTTCCTCGTCGCAAACTCCGCGAACGGAGAATTTCATGACTTCCGGATCACTGAGCATTGCGGTGAGCACCGGGACATCCTGATGGGATAGCTTCCTTGCAACCAACCTCTCTGTTTCAAACAATGACACCGCTCTCTCCCTGTGCTTCACGCCAGCAATAAAAGGCGCCCTGAAAAGGGCCTCCGGTGGGGGGCCTTTGGGCCGGAACGAATTTGATTGCCTTGTTACACATTGACTGAATACTTGAGGTCACACGCCTCATCTCCAGTCATGCCACGAAAGCCCCAACAGTGTGGCGGTTGCTCCTTGATCGTGACTTCAACATCTACGGGTGATATGCCAACCACGGACTCAATCTTCTTGAAGAGTTCCTTGATCAGGGCCTTTTGGGTCTCGGGATTTCGACCCTGCATCATATTGATCTCGATGGCCGTGTAAGCGGGTGTCCTGCCACCAGGATAATAAAAATCCTCGGTTTCCATAGGGATAAAACGATGAACCCGTTTGTCTTCCGGCATCCCAAGTACGGATTGCATACATCCGTGAATGACCTCAGAGAGCTGAGCCTTGATCGGGTTAAGGTGTTCTTTGATTCCATAGATGACTATCACGATGCCTCCTGCAATGTGTAACACCTGGGCTCAGTGGTCGATTTGGAGGCGCACCGCGCCGGAAAACCGGTTCGCTGGAGCCCCTGGTTATACATTGTTCCGATTCGGGATTAGTGCTAGCAAATCCGTTACCCCAACGTCTTCGCCAGATTGCGAAAGTAGCGTAGTTACCTGCCCTCGGTGATGAGTTTGATGGTTGAAGAAATGATAGATCAAGGAGGAAAATCGTTTGGTGGCGGGCACACCCTTGGTATTTTGATAGCTGAGAATAAAATCCAAATTACTATCAGTAAGCCCTGAAATCCATTTGATGATTTTCTCATCTAGCCACTTTCGGTGGCTATACAACTCATCAAGATCTTCGAAAATTATTTGGTTGAGGTTTTTGGGAGCCGCTAGCTCAGTGATTCCACGTAGCGCTTCAGCGCTTGCTGGATGCGCAGCAAACCTCTTGAGCCAAATCGTATCCCCAACAACGATATGATTTAGCGTACCCAATATTGACCCAAAGAAGGCGCTTCGATCTTCCAAAAGAGCCGCTTTGCTCAGGTTGCCTGCGGCTCCATATACCTTCCCATTCATCCACCGATTGTATTCGGCCATCAGTTCAAAATGTTGTTTCAAGCTCATCTGACTCAGATCCTTCTACTGTATGACGCTTACAGCATGCGCAGCCATGGAACGGAGCCGAAGGCGCAATGCAATGAGCGTCGCCGTGCCTGCATTGATTATGCGTCTTTCACATTTCCCCGAGGATCAACGACGAAATCTACTTTGTCACGCTTCAGTTGGCCGCTATTGGTTGGGGCTTCAAGCAACTGCCAACTTTCGTCTTTTTGGTAATCTTTACTTTCAGGTGTTTCGGCTAAAAATGCATGCTGCGCCTCTCGCAAACTCATGCCATTTGCACCGCCCACGTAGTCTGGATCTGAGCTCTGAACACCATCATCTTCCCATCCGCATAACTCACAAATTTCGTAAGTGCCGCCAGACGGCTCGTCCAGAGTTTTGTAACCACAGCATCTGCACGTGTATCTCAATTAAGCATCCATAGCGCGAAGCTTTGCGGAGTCCTTGTAAGGGAGGCAAAGCCGCAATGAAAAGGGCATTTGGCGGCCGTAGACCGCGAACTAGAGCGATTTGTTATCTAAGTTTTCCATTGAAGCTCGGTGAATGGCATCAATGTGGACCAAAGCACTGTCAACGTATTTGAACCCGCATTCATACCCATTGAAGGCCACGAAAAGATCTGTGCCAGCAAGAACAACAGCTTGAGCACCTTGCTCGTCACACATCTTCTTGCCAGCCTGAAATATGGTCTCTCTTTGGTCTTCGTTTGCAGCACCAGAAACAGCAATGCTCATGTAGGCTTCATGGACTTTGTTTAGGCTATCGCCAGGCGGGACAATGATTTCGGTCTCTCGAAAGCTATCGAACAGCCGTGTCTCCATGACCACCTTGTTGCCCAATACGCCCACCCTTGTGTAGCCGTTTTGAATTAATGCGCTTTCGAGTCCAGACAACGCATTGATAATGGGAATGGGTGATACTTTTTCCAGTTTGGAAATGCAAAAATGTCCAGCTATTGACGTCACCGCCAATGCTTCGGCACCAGCCGCGCTCAAACGATTAGCCAATACTTCAAAAATCCTGACCTGCGCATCGACATCGCCAGCCTGAATGTTGCGTATCAAATCGCTCGCTTGGGCATGGCAAATGGTCAGCTCCATACGGCTATCACCATCTGATGCCTGATCGGCTTTCACCAAGTTACGATAATAGAACTCTGTTGCGGCTGGTCCGATACCACCGATTAGTCCAATGTGCATAGATACCTCCATGTGGTGAGTTCTTCTTAAAGATAACGCTGAAATAAACGGCGGCTCGACAGGGGCGTCCGGTGGAGACCGAAGGCCGGAACCAACTTAATTAACTTGTTACAGGGCATCGGTCAGTTCCTGAATTTGACGCCTACGCAGGGCTTCATAGTCTCGGAAAACCTGATGAAAACGATCCTTTCTTACGAAGGGAAACTGGAGATGGTAGTGACGGCTAAAGCCCTGAACGTGACGAGTTTCTTTGCCGTAGATCGGGTTTTCGTCACACCACTCATTGTTAACGCCACGCACAGTAGCTCTGTAAACGCTAATGGTTTGATCTTTGATATCCACGATGTAGGTGGCAAACGCACCTTTGATCAAGAGATAACCTTTGCATGACGACTGCTCAACAAACTTCGAGTAATCGGTTTGTCCAATCATGACCGGGACATCCCTAAACGTCTCAATTTCACCAAAATTCGTTTTGATCGTCATGCCGTAGGCATCACACCCCATCAGGAATTCTCCGAGAGGGTTGAGTTCAATATGCTCGACTAACGCTTCCCTTCTCATGATCTGCTTTGTGATTCCCTGTAACGCTGAACGACGCGGGGCGTCCTAGGCGTCCGTCTTCCATGACTTGTTTTACGTTCCATTTTTCCACTTCCCTATCAACCCGTATCCAGCAAGCAAAACACCCAAAACCAAAATAGTCCCTACAAAAGCAAAGAATCGATCATCGCCATTAGCTTGGCTTACTATTGGGTCGCCTCCGCGAATCGAAAGCTCCCCTGACAGCAGAGCAAATCCGGCTATGAAGATAAGTACCGCTCCTCCAGAGAGGCTCTTGCTGTATTCGCCAAGGCGTTTGTCTTTTCGCTGTGCTTCTATGAACTCGTCTCTCTCCTTTCCCTCATAGTTTTGGGCTTCAGTAAGTACCTCTTCATGCTCGGCTTTCGTAACCCGAGAGATCCAAAAGGGAGCCGCAAGGAAAACTCCAATAAATCCAAGTGGGATGAGCAGTATTAACAGAAATTCCACGAAAACTTCCTTGTGACGTTTAACGCTCGCATTTGCGGCTAGTTTGGAGCACAGCGGAAAACCAGTCCGACAACATGCTCTTGTTAAGAGGTAGTGGCACGCTCCGCCTCATCAAGTTTCTTTAATGCGAACTCACCCCTTTCAGATACGGGCCGAGATTTATCCGAGATAAAACGCTCAGTAAACGTCCTGGCAACAGAACCTAAACTGTCTAGCTCTCGTATCAGAATCTCAGCTGAAACTCGCCTTACGATAGATGATCGATCTTCAGATGATTTTTTCAATAGTTCGAGCATTGGAGCTTTAACATTCAGCTTGCGCTCAGCAACGACAGGCTTTAGCCGGCCTTCACAATAACGTATATCGGTCCACTCCCATTTCCGGCCTTCCATCCATACAATCCGCCCTTCAAATAGGCTGCGGTATGCTTTAGCTCGAACCGACGGCTGAATCGCAAAACTAGCTATTTCTTCCATTTTTTCGTCAAGAATCGGTGTCCGGCCAAGTTGAGAAAAGAGCGATGGCATAGGCCCAGAAGCCGATGAAATCAACTTAGAACGAAGAGACTTTGCAATTTTCTCTTCACAGATAATTTGAAGAAGAACTTCTTTATCTCCTTCTTCGATCCTGCCCCAAGAGTTCCAATTGGAAAGCGCAATGCTTAGCGCCTCAACGACATAATCAGGATCTGTAGATCCTGCTATCTCTGGTAGTTTTTCTCTTGCAGCCTTGCGAACTTGAGGCACCCAATCATTAAGCCTGCGAACTGCTAGAGAAAAAAAGAATGCATTCGGCGCGGCCCCTGACAGGGCTCGTAGAGCTTTTTCTCGCCTGTAACCATCCCAGCTAATCAGGGCAAGCCAGGTTATAAATTCCTTGGGCTTTGACCAAACCTTCCATTTCGGAGTGCTGGACTCTCTTAACGCCGAAGAAAACTCAGAGCGAATCAAACGCTCCCAGTAGTCAAAGCTGGAAAGAGGCAAATTATCGGTTACATCAATCAGTGCAGACATATCAGCCACGACTTTGCTTCCTGAACGAATTGAGTTTGCAAAGTCTTGTACTGCCGAAATAACCTGGTCTTCGATTGTCTGCAATTGTTGCATTTACTGCTCGCCTCTTAACGCCTTGGGTAAGCTGACAGGACAGAGCGTAGCGGAGTACCGGTCGGCCTCACCTACTGGTATAAATTGCAGCCAAGCTTGAGACCATGCTTTTGATCGATTCGATCTCAGCGTCACGGTCGACTGCCTGGCAGTTGTATGTGATGAACAGAGCCGTTGGCCCACTGGCCACATACCATAGCTGCCAAAATTCATTGTCCGAACCAAATGCTAAAGTGAACCCTTTGAAGTCGCCAGCGGAGGTTTCCGTCAGTTTGGCACCGGCCTCTATGTGCTCTTGCGCCAGCCCTCTTAAGTCTTCTTCCGTGACCATTCCTTCTTTGGAATAGCTACTGATCTCGAGTGCTCCGACGCCTTCCGGATGAAAAACGATTGAGCAACCTTCTTCATGCTCTCCTAGCCACCCGGGCAGCAAATTGATTCGCCAGTTTGGTCCATCGAACTGATTCATAATTATTGCAACTTAACGAGGCTGTAGAAAAACCCGATTCCGAGTCATTCCAAAGGCCTGGTTCCTGTAATTTTTATCGCGGCCATCAACTGGCCGATTCCCGTGATTTCGATGTTCGGCCATCCGCTTCGGCCTTTTGGGGCTCCTGGATCCGGTATTGCTGGTGTCCAGCAGATGCTCGTCCGGGACTTCCACTCTCGGCATTACGCCACCATCCGCCCGTAATTCGCCAGCTTCTCAATATTGTGCACCAGGCAGTATAGCTGCCACTGGCCCTGCACCTTCTTTTTGCCCCGCAAACTGAAGCGATTCAGGCCCTTGTTCGTGCCGATGTTGCCGAACACTGGTTCCACCACCGACATCCGGTGACTGTAGATCTCTTTGCCTTGCGGACTGTCTACCCGGTGCTTCATCCAGTCGGTGTAGTTGGGCAGGCGCTTGTTCTCTATGGTGAACGAGACCTGCCTTCCTGAACCTTTGCGATGATTGGCGGACGCCGGATTCTGCATGCACTGGCGCTTCTTCGTGCAGTGCCGGCATTGCAGCAAACGACCTTCGAAATGCACCCGGATTTTGCCATTCTCGGCTTTGCGTTTGCCTTGGTAGCTAATGGCATTGCCTGCCGGGCAGATGCACGTCAGATTCACCGGATCGAACTGGAATTCACGGGCTGGGATGATGTCTTTCCGGCCCGTGGTTGGCTGGTTCTGATGGCGTTTGCCGTATTTGTCTTTCTGGTTCTGGAACTTCGGGTCGCGACTGCGGAATTTGTTATCGGGCACGTAGCCGTTGATCTGCCGTTCGTGCAGGTACTTCATGTTGGCTTCATTGGCGAAGCCGGTGTCGGCCGTAACGACGGTGCCTTGCTGGTAAATGTTGTCGGCGATACCCAGCTTCCTGAACCGAGCTTCGACACTCTCCAGCACCGGTTGCAGGGTGTGGTGTTCCTGGCCTTCGCCAAAGGCCTGGGCGTCGATGATGACCTGGTGTTTCTTGTCCACCGTGGCCACGCCGTTATAGCCCTGGATCGTGCCCTTGCTGGTGGTCATTTTGGCGCTTTCGTTATCGGTGAGGTTGCTCTTCACTTCCTTGTTCCGTTTCCCCCGGCCCATCCTTGGGCGGTTCGTCTTTAGGAAGCGGTCGACTTTCTTCGCGGCCTCATCCAGGGACAGGATGGTTTTCGCTCGTCGGATATCCCGGTCCAGTTCAGCTTCAGTCTCTGCCTCATCCCGCTCGTAATGGGCCTTGAGGTGATGGCGAACCAGGCGTCGCAGCTTGGTGCGTTTCTCTTCCAGCTCTTCGAAGGTGCCAGACCATTCCTTGGCCGCGTTCGACGGCATCTTGCAGCCGTCGATGGCGAAGAGTTCGTTACCCAGCAGGCCCTGGTCGTGGCACACCAGCAGCACCTGCTCGAACAGCTCTTCGATTTCATCCGAGTGACTGCTGACGAACTTGGCCAGGGTGGTGAAATGTGGAACCGTATCGCAGGACAGGGCCTTGAAGATGATGTTGGTCTCGCAGCACCACTGCATCTCGCGGCTGGAGGTGATGCCCTTGGAATAAGCGAACAGGATGATCTTCAGGAGAATGGCCGGATCGTAGGCCAGCCGACCGGTGTCTTCATTGCGGTACTTGGGATGAAACACCGACAGGTCCAGCTTGTGCTCGATCAGGTAGTGCACCGCGTGTTCAAAGGTGCCGGGTTGGAGCTGTTCCTGGTAATTGATGACGACCATGGCATCCTGGTCGTAGTTGTAATGCTTGAAGCGGGGCATCTGACCACTCCTTGTCCGTTTGCCTGATGCTACCAAAACCGAGGGGGATTTCGGGGTTTTTCTACAGCCTCAACGCTGATGGTAACCGGCGCCGGAGCGCCAGCGTAGGGAACCAAAAGCGGCACGCTTTTGGCGTCCGGTTGACTGCCTTGTTAAGTGTTTACCGCAGAAATTGCGGGATTCTTGACCTAAAAATATCAACCAACTCTGGGGCCATGTACTCATAATTATCTGGGATGCCCAAACAGATCAATTTTTGATTTTTTAGATGTTCTCTGAATCTCGTTCGCAATTTACGTTTATGGGCGTTTTCCATAACGAAAATAACCTCAGCCCATTCTATGTCTTCAGCTCCTAGAGGCACCTCTGCATCATTATTCAAGCCTGCTGACCTGACTTCGACATTTGGTTCTTCGCTGAAAACAGCCTCAGCTGTCGGGGAGCGAAGCTTGTTCTGACTGCAAACAAAAAGGATTCTAGTCATTGTTCCTGATGACACTTAACGAATGATATGGACTCCCCCTGCTCCCTCGGCATCGATGTGCCACATTGAAGGTGTCGAAGTCTTCAAGCGAAAGCAGGAGGAGTCATCATGAATGTTACAACCATCGGCATCGATCTGGCGAAAACTGTGTTCAGTATTCATGGCACCGATCAACACGGCAAGGTCGTGGTTCGCAAACGGCTGAATCGCCCCAAATTGTTGGCATTCTTTGCCCAACTGCCACCTTGTCTGATTGGCATGGAAGCTTGCTCCGGCGCGCACTACTGGGCGCGTGAAATGACCAAGCTCGGCCACGATGCCCGAATCATCGCTCCCCGGTTCGTGGCACCTTATCGCAAGAGCAGCAAGAACGACGACAACGATGCCGAAGCTATCTGTGAAGCGGTCAGCCGACCCAATATGCGCTTCGTTCCAATTAAGACCGAGGATCAGCAAGCGACACTCAGCCTGCATCGGATTCGTCGAGGGCTCACCAAAGAGCGCACCGCCCAAATCAATCAGATTCGAGGCTTGCTGGCCGAGTTCGGATTGATCATTCCCCAGGGACGTTACGCCGCACGCCGCCGGGTTCCGGAGATCCTTGAGGACGCCGAAAACGGCCTGCCCATGCTGGCCCGTCGCCTACTCAACAACATTAACCAGCGCATCCTTCAGCTGGATGAGGAAATCCTCGCTTATGATCGGGAAATCGAAGCCATGGCACGGCGTGACGAACAGGCAAAGCGTCTGATGGCCATACCCGGCATTGGGCCTCAAACTGCCACCGCCTTGTTAGCCAGTGCACCTGATCCCAGGCAATTCAAAAGCGGTCGGCACTTTGCTGCCTGGCTCGGATTGGTGCCCAGACAATACTCGACCGGAGGGAAGCCCCGACTGGGCAGAATCACCAAGCATGGCGACAAATACCTGCGAACGTTGTTAATCCACGGCACCCGGGCGGTGATTGCAACGATCGATACGAAAGAAGATCGACTCAGCGCCTGGGCGAAAGAGCTCAAAGAGCGCCGGGGATACAAACGGGCCGCCGTGGCAATGGCAGCCAAGAACGCCCGAATCGTATGGGCACTACTCATGAACCAGACAGAATTTAAAACGCAGCCCGTGGAAGGCTGATAACCGAGTACCAACGACAGGCAGAACACGCCTGCCAGCCGAGTCTTGCAACGGCAAGCGATGACGGAACGGTCAGACCGAGAGTGAGAGAGTCTGTTTATGCTGACGGCCCTTAAAGGCCGACTAACGAATGAGACCCTTACTCACACGCATCATCATCCTGGCCCGGGCAGTAACGCCCACACAGAGGCCGAATGTAGAGCTGCAGTCTCAAACCGCTTCGGATTTAAATGGCGTTGCTTGACCGCAGGGGGAGTCCATGTAGCCTGCGTAAACGGCGGCTTTTGCGCAGCGAAGCGGAGAAAAAGCTGTCCGGTGGAGGGCCGTCAGGCCCGGAACGTATTTGACGCACTGGTTATACGTTACTCAATCTCGATACCTGTGCCATCGTTGGACAAACCGGATGGACCTCTATTAATGCGTGACCGGCAATCCCCTGTCGGAAGATCTACAACCGAGCTTCCAGAATCCAGATTTTGTTTCCCGCCCTGGCTGCTTGCCCACGGCCAAATGCCCGAAAACAAAATAAGCCCCGCAAAGCCGGCAAGATAAAACATCTCGGCCTGTTCGCTAAACAAACCAAACAGAGCCAGACCAGCTGAACTGGCCAGGATGAATGCTGCAATTGCCTTTCGATCTTTATGCACTTCGTCTCGGATCTATTTGCGTATAACGCTTTGCTCACCGGTAAATTGCGAGTGCAGCGAGTAATTTATCCGCGTGCAGCAACTTGTTATATGCCGGAACCGCCAATTTAGTTCGTCTCACTTAGGGCAGCGTCCAAGCTTTCTAAAGCAGAAATCACCTCGTTGACAGTATGCTGATCGAACTCAGGCAAGTCAGTCTCGTCATGTGTACCTTTGTTTAAGTACGACCAATATGCGTTTCTTCCATCTTGACCTAGCACAGCAGTGAGTGCAGACACTATCAGCTCTTTATTAGGTATACTTGACTGGGAACGATTCAGCTTAGATCTTAGATTTTCAGCTAATGCCCTTAGATCCCATGGTGCCGAAGGAGAACGACGAGAGACACTAATTAGGCTGTCCTTCTTATCACTATGCTTTCCGTAATGAAACCAAGTTTTTTCACATAGGTTCTCTAGCGCTCTTCTTGCCGACATCAACGCGTCGCGATACTCCCCTTGTGCATATAGTTCGCGTGCAGCTAATACATAATTTTTGGGTCGCCTTAATGAGTCAACTTGAATATGGTCTTCACCAGCGCTTGATAGGAAAATATATGACTGAGACGCAAGTGACTGACTCTTACCTAGCAGTTGATGTGTGTTATTAAAGAACTCCTCACCATGCACTGCCAAAATGATCTGACAACCCTTGAAAAAATCATCAACAAATAGCGTTTCCCTGATCGCACGACGATGCTCATCATCAATTGCGTTCACTGGATCATCAAAAATAAGCACCGGACAACGCTCTTTTACGTTCTTAGCAAGCAAGATTGCTAGACCGAGGCAACGGATATGACCCTCACTCAGAATATGCAGAGCATCAAATAAGGCAGAAGGGTCTTTCAAAAATGTAATGCCCAATCGTTGATTTTGAGATAACGGAAGTTGAACAGAAGCTAATTTAGCTGCTTCTGAATCGTAACGATTAAAAGCATTGTAAAGTCTCACAACTAGGTCGCCGAGGTCAGCAACCAACTGGCTCGGCAATCGATTCTTATATGCATTCAATCTTTCAACAAAGCTCTTATAAGAAGCTGCAATCTCTTGATTTCTTTGCACTTTGGCATGCTCAGCATTCACATCAGCTATAAGTTGAGCATTCTCCGCATCAAAACTAGTGATTGCCTGTTGCGCAGCAATAATTGCTTGTTTAGCTGTTTGTCTGCGTGTTTCTAAGACAGTGATTTGCTCTTTAAACCAGCGCAAACGATTTAGCTCAGCTTGCTTGGTTGAACGTATTTGAGCGTCCTGATCAGTCTTTTTGTCGGCTTCCTCGAGATACTTTACCTGAGCTTCCAGGTGCTGCCATGGCGTAAAACCATCCGCTAACTGTTGCTGCAAGGAGTACCACCACCCGATATCGATTTGTGAGCCAGGTGAAATATGAAAATCTCGGATAGCATTGTTTTGTGGCAGAAACGTCAAACAAATATTCAATATTTGCGAGAGGTCCAGCAACCATCTACTAACATTTTGTTGAAGCTGTTGTGCCGTTTTCTGAAGCTCTGCCAAGTATTGCAGCTTTTGAAGTTCTTCATTAGCGTTACCGTAAGGGTTTACGGATACTTGGGTGAGCGGCGTTTTACACGCTGGACAATGCTCTGGACTACTCGATTGTAGCTGAACAACTGCGTCGTATAGATTCTTGAATGATACCTCCTGACTTGCATTTTCCAGGTCTTTTTGCTTCAACTTCAGCTCGCTGAGGCCGCTGCTAATGGAGCTACCAAGTGTCTGCAATGCGCTAATTGTTAAGTTGGTTTTACTTGCTTGGGGCTGTCGCAAATCGGTTTCTAGTCGCTGGATTGCTCCTGCATTTTCATCATCACCGTTTAGCTCAAAGACCAATTGGCTAAAGGTTGCTCCGTCACGGTACTGGTTGGCTAGTGTTTGCTCCTCAACATTTAGCCTTTGTAACTCTGCATTGCTAGTCTCTATCTGCTGCTGATAACCAGAAAGTGCCTGCCTTTTTTGCGCTAACTGAGCTGCTTTAACACCAGTAAGATCAATATATCTTTGGTCAAACTCAGAAGTAAAATTACGTACAAACTCGTTGAAAGAGTCTAAGCCAAATAACGTTGATATAAGCTCAGTTTGCTTGGCGGGCGACTGAGCGGCAATTCTAGAAAAGTTATCGATACGATTTTTTTCAACGAAACAAAATCTAAATAGTTCCTCATTTGCTTCAACTTCAACCTCATCGCCTTGCTCGTTTAAGCCTATAACAACTGGCGTCGCAAAACGATTAACATGTGCGTTTTTCAGGTAATCACCCTGATCTCGAAAACGCTTGCTTTCCGCTTCAGCTACGTTACCCAGAAGGCTGTATTCAAGAGCTTCGCAGAAGCTAGATTTGCCAGTGCCGTTCGGTCCGTATATGAGGACTAAACGGCTTTCTAAATCAAAAATCTCTTGCCTGGAGAAACCACGAAACGGCCCCACTGCCATACTTTTTATCTGAGTAATAGGGGAAGTTTTCTCGGCGGTCATCTCGGGTAAAGACTGAATATCTATGCTTAAGGCATCCCAGTTACCCTGGGCCAAGGCAACCATTTTCTTAACCCGCTGGCCTTGATAGGTTCCGAGAGAAGCAAGCTCATCAAGGTTTGCCAGGACAAGGTTCGCTAGCTTGCGCACTCCCGGAAGAACTTCGTCTGAATCCAGAGTTCGCAAAAATCGTAGATACTCAGACTCAATCATAATACTTCCTTAGATTTTAGATTAAATTCCTTCACTTTTGGCACCTGTTAGCAAAGGCCGATGGTGCTCTCTAGGGGCTTTTAGATACTAGCTAAATATGTATTTCGTGTTGATCTTATTTGAGTATCTTGGATCGGAAATGGGTCATATTTTGCCCTACGGGAAAGGTTCTTTGATCACTTTCTGGGTGCTCAATTTTTCAGGCTTTGGCATATAACGCCCGGCTCACGCGCCGGTTTGGAGCCGCGAAGCGGCGGAAAATCGGTCGCCGTGCAGACGATTGTTAGCTTAGAATTAGTGGCTTTGCACTTTTGGTCATTGACTGAATCGCAAGTCCGGTAGCTTTATTAGACACATGCCCATCTACCAGGGAAATCAGATTCATTGATTCTTGGCCCTTTCTGTTTGAGACCATGAGAGAGCCAATGAGGCGCGATATCCCAGTGTTATCATCAAAACCATTCCGCAATGCTCGTCGACAACTAGATGCCAATAAATCAGCTACTTGAACCCCAGGACAACCTTTTGAATCTTCAAAATGCAGATCATCCCGTAATATTTTTCCGGCTTTCAGGGAGCCTTCCTCCTGAACATCAATACCGTAAGTCTCTTTAAGGTATCCGGGCTCCTCACCATCCTTATATATGTACTTTTCCATGAAATTATAGTTTGCCCCTTTTATTGCTATATGGGGGTCTGATATAGACATAGATTGAAGGATTGGCGGGCAAACTTTTTCAAAAGACTCTTCATATATTATTTTTGTGGTGTTTTTTTGGTCAATTCGCCACCTAAACTTACTTAACATTGACGGCTTAAATTGAACGTAATACAAAATAGCCCTCTTTAAAATATCGTTAATCAGGACCGTTTGACATATAAGCTGCAAATACAACTGTGACGAAAGACCCTTAATGTCTTCCGAAAGCTCTTCTAAAGCAGTCCGCATTTCCTGGTGCTGCATCTTATCCTTGTGCTCAACAATCTTATCAGCTTGCTCTTCCTTATGGAGGCCAACTATCTCTTCAGATAATTCAGAAGCGTTAACAGCCACAAAGTACAAGCTTCCGTCTAGCTTGCTTAACTCTGAAATGAACCACTTTAGATCTTTTTCTTTGACATTTTTTAGTTTTATTTCGTCGTTGTATTTCTTACCGCTCTTAATTTTCAATTGAGTGAGCAATTTTTGCATGGCATTTTTCTGATTTCCAGATATTACATACGCAGCAACTACGCACCAAGAATCTGGATTCTTCGAGCAAACGAAACTGCCCGACTCATCGATAAAGATTTCCACACACTACTCCCCTGAGCTAACACTGAAGCATTTAATGGTCGTGCGCAGCATGGCCTTTAAATGTGGGTTGGACTAAGCCGCTGCCACCAATGCCAGCACACAATGTATAAGGGTAAAGTAAATTTTGAACGGATACCGGGATGGCGGTTCAGGCCCGCAAAGGTACTCTGCGGAAGTGCGTATCGTCCTGATGGTCCCCATAAAATGCCTCATCCCTGGGTGATTTGGATCAGCCTACCCCTCTGTTTCTTTCATTGCCAGCCTCAGCCCGAGTCACAACCCAGCTCCTCAGGAACTGTAGCGCTCACAGGAAGCCGCCAGGGAAAGCGGCTAACCCGTCACTCTACCCACGGTTTTAAACCGGGGAATCTGCCGAACCATATAAACCACACCATCCTCGCATCGAGGGCACGGCCAGCTGCGTTGGGACTCCGAGCCATTCTTGACTTCAACATCGACCTCGGGTGGCTTTTGAAGGGCCTGACGAATGGCCGTCAGCTTGCGACGTCGGGTTCGGTTACTCAGATAACCAAAGTGACGAATCCGCATAAAGCCCTTGGGCAGGATATGCATGAGGAACCGTCGAACAAATTCCGCCCCTTCCAGTTGCAGGCTCTTCTGGCGTCCTCCTTCCCGGTAGTCCACATAGCGGATCATGATTCGGCCGCCGTCCTGTGACAACAAACGACCGTTACTGATAGCAATGCGGTGGGTGTAGCGAGCCAGGTAATCCACCACCGTCTCCGCCTGATTCAGACAAGGGCGGGCGTAAACCACCCAATCCTGCTGCATCACTTTTTTGAGTACGTCGTCGATGGCTTGAGGCTCCGTGAGTCTGTGCAATTCGCCGGTTCTGACCGATCGTCTGAGGGACGATACCATGCGGCCGCGAAAGCGGCGGGACAAGGCCCTGACGGGGAACAGATATTGATGTTTAGCCTCATGCCATTCTCCGGCCTCTGTGAGCACCCCGCCCGGAATCAGGCAATGCACGTGAACGTGGCGACTCAGATTCTGCCCCCAGGTATGGAGCACGGCTGTCATGCCCAACTCACCCTGCAAGTGTTTGGTTTTATGGCCAAACTGACTGAGCGTATTCCAAACTGACTCAAACAGGCGACGGTAAACCACTTCCGGGTGCACCTGAACCCAGCCATTCAGGGCGTGGGGCACGGTGAACACCAGGTGGAAGTAGGGTACCGGCAGTAGCGATCGACGCTGGCGCTCACACCACTGTTGGCTAGCCCGACTCTGGCATTGCGGACAATGCCGGTCCCGGCAACCGTAGTAATGCACGGTTCGTGCTTTGCAGTGATCACAACGCATTTCCATACCGCCCATCCGGGCTGTGCGGCAATCCATCAGTCGGCTGCACACCTTGCGACGGTGGCGGTCCAATGAGTCGGTCGAGAGGAACTGGGTCAGTGCCGACTGGACCGTAACTGAACCGGCCATCACGCACCTCCCAGATCCGCGATCAAGTCCGCAGGCGAACGGTTTTGTGAGGATATTCCCGGCAACCAGTGCAGGTAGCGCTCCGTGGTGCGCAGATCACTGTGCCCAAGATATTTCTGTAACTCGTTGAGCGGTACACCATGTTCCAGCTGATGGGTCGCATAGGCGTGGCGCAGTGCGTGTATCCCTCCGCGTCTTTGCACGCCGCTGAGTCGCTTGGCGTGACGATAAACCTTCTGGGCCGTGGTGGCGGTCAGGTGCTGACCAACCAGTACTTCACTCGGAAACAGCCAGAGTACGGGGCGGCCAAGGCACCAATACGCTCGCAATACATCGAGTAGCACGTCAGTCAGGGGCACCATGCGATCCTTACCGCCCTTGCCCTGATGGATGTGAAGCAGGTGGCGCTCCCCGTCGATGTTCTTCACTTGCAATGACACGACTTCACTCACTCGCAAGCCGCAGCCATACGTGATCAACAGCAAGGCCCGATGCTTGGGGTTCTTGGTGGCTCCCACTATCCTTGCAACGTCCTGACGAGTCAGTAACTCAGGAATGCGCTGTGGTCGCTTGGGCAGCACCAGGTTCACGTCGAAGTCTGCCCAATGCAGCACCTGCAGATACAAAAACCGAATGCCATGCAGGTAAAGCCGACAACTGGCCGGCGCCAGGGAACGTTCCTGGACGAGGTAATTAAAGTAGGTCTGCAGATCCCCGACCTCCAACTGGTCCGGGGATCGACGATAATATCGAGCCAGATCCGCGACTATATAGAGATAACTTTTTTGGGTCTGCGGGGAAGAACCATGCTGACGCATGGTCTGGATCATAGCCTGACGTAAGGGGGTCATGGCGGCATCTCCTCTTTGAAAAGCCCACTTGGGCCATTCAAAAGTATCCTCCAATCACCTCCATTCCGGGGAGATTCTCAGTATCACCGCTACCGCGGAGCGGTTTAGTTCAACAGCTAATTATACGAACGCGTTCGTATAACACGCATTCGTATAACTCCAAAAAACGCGACTCTCAGAAACCCCAGCTTCACCAATAAAATCAGAAAATTACCTGAATCCACCACGGCTACCGCCGGAGTTATACGCCCGTGTTCGAGCCACCCCTGCTCCAGATTAGGGGCGTATAACTCCGCACGCCCCGATACTCCTTTTCAAACTTATCAGAAGGTTAGCAACATTTCGCCCTGGTTTCCCGGAGTTTTGCGAACGCGTTCGTATAACTCCGCTTCTGGATACTTGATTGACAATTCCGGAAAATTAAATACTGTATATTTATACATAATCATTAAGGAGCCAGGATATGGACATCCGCTGCCCGATTTCTCCGCAATCCACACGCTTTCTGGATCGGCTCAGAAATTTTATCCGACTTCGCGGTCTCGCTTACCAAACCGAGAAAACCTATGTGTTCTGGATCAAGTGCTTTGTCGGGAGTTTCGAGGCTTCCGGTTGTGTTCAGCCCGGACGAGGCCAGGCGGGTAATTGACAATCTGAAGGGCGAATTCAAACTGGTGGCCATGCTGATCTACGGTGCCGGCCTGAGGATTAACGAAGCTCTTCGATTACGTGTCAAAGACGTCGATTTCGGCATGCAGCAGTTGATCGTTCGCGAAGGGAAATTGACCAGGCCGTTTAGGATTCCCAGTTACTCTGTGGTATTCGGCGGATATGAATGTGGCTGATCAGGCGGATGGTGGGCCTTACCAGGAACTGGAAGCTGCCGATAATAAACAGCCAGATTGCGGCGGTCTCATGCTTCGGAAACAGGAAGAGTATGCTCCCCACCAGAAACCAGATGGCGATGAAGAAATCATTGATGATGCTGATCATCTCGTAGCGGCGCCGGATGATCAGCTCTTCGTGGCCAAGTTTCAGGGTAAGCGGGTTGTCCATTGATTGTTCGTCCATGGCACTTCCTGTTTCCGGTCTGTTTGAAGCGATTATGGGTAAAGTTCGTCGGTTCTGGCGGCCATGATGAAATCGTTTTTGTGTAGGCCTCCGATTTTATGAGTCCACCAGCGTACGGTGGCTTTCCCCCATTCCAACAGTATCGCGGGGTGGTGGCCTTCTTCTTCCGCCAGGTCCGCCACTTTGTTGGTAAAGGCCTGGGCCTGGACAAAGTTTTTGAAGGTAAACACCCGCTGTAACTGCTCTTCCCCATCCTGAACGATCAACTGCCATTCAGGCACGTCTTTCAACAGGGTCTGCTTTTCAGCCTCCGTGACCTGGGGTGCATCGGCACTGCAGGCGCTGCAGCTTTGCTGGCCAAGATTCGACATAGCGTCCTCCACTATATTTGTGGCTTCAACCACATCGTGGGTGCCCGCCCGTCGTTTATCAACCCGGCAGTTGAAATCGACCCTTTTTCCGAATACTGTATATATAAACAGTACTCGAGAAATAAGCATGAGCAAATCACTCAACCACCTGCTTCAGGACGCCCGTATCTGGCAGGGTCATAAGCCCCAGAAACACGCCTCTCCGGCGGAGCACACGGGGTATCAGGTTCTGGATAACCAACTTGGTGGGCTCGGCTGGCCCAAGGGTGCCTTGAGTGAATGCCTGCTGGACAGCTGTGGCATTGGCGAGCTGCACCTGGTACTTCCGTTTATGCAGAAGGTCGCCAGGCAGGGAAAGACCATTTTCTGGCTGAACCCGCCCCACACACCTTATGCCCCGGCGCTGGCCAGGGCTGGCGTAAATACCGATCAACTGGTGCTGGTTCAAACTCACGATTCCGCTGACTTTCTGTGGACACTGGAAAACTGCCTGCGCTCCCCTGTCACAGGCCTGGTGATGGCCTGGCCGGGGAAGTTGGCCACCCGGGATATCCGCCGGCTGCAACTGGCCTCCGAAGCGGGTAACAATGTCTGCATTCTGTTTCGGGAACGTCGGCAGGCAGAGCAGCATTCACCGGCCGCGCTTCGGCTGGAATTGATTCCCGGAGAACACCAGGATCTCAAGATCAACATTCTGAAACGCCGTGGTAGCTGGCCAGGGCAGCGCTGCACTCTTGCCCTTGGGCAGCGCGCGGGCATTCAGGCCAGCGACCCCACTGGTGTGATTCAGGGGCCATGGTCACAGGATGGAGCCACCTGATTCATGTTGTGGCTGTATCTGCACTTCCCTCACCTGCTGCTGGATCATGTTCGCCGCAGCCAGCAAACTCAGGGCGCACTTGCGGTGGTCGATCTTGCCGGGCAGGCTATTCTGCAGGTTTGTCCAGAAGCCGATCACCTGGGTATTCGGCCGGGCATGCGCCTCAAGACCGCACTGGGCCTGGCACCAGACCTGGTGATTCTGCATCTCGATTCTCAACAGGAAACCAATCTGCTGGAAGAGCAGGCCCGCTGGCTATATCGTTACGCGGCCCACATTACCCTGTCGCCGCCGCACGGTCTGTGGGCTGAAGTCAGCAGCCTCCAGCGGCTATATGGCGGGCTTCCCGCCGTTTGGCAAACGGTCGAGCAGGCTCTGGCAGAGCGGCAACTCACTGCCTGGCTGGCTCTTGGGCATACGCCACTGGCGGCTCAGCTCCTTGCGCAAGCAGGCAAAGGCGAGTGCACCGCAGACAAAGGCCACATTCTGACGGCCCTGGGCAAACTGCCTCTGGTGGCTGCGGGTTTTGATGAAAAATCCTGTACCCGCCTGCATCGCCTGGGGCTGAATACGCTGGCTGAAGTCTTCAATCTGCCAGCCCGGGAACTGGCACGGAGGCTATCCCCGGAGCTGCTGGCACGTATACAAAAAGCCCAGGGCACCAGGCCAGACCCCAAATCGCCCTGGCACCCCCCGCACCGATTCCGCCAGCGGGCCGATTTTATTCAGGAAGTGGAGCATGCCCAGGGGCTTTTGTTCGCGCTGCAGCGGATTCTGACCGAGCTGGAAGAAGACCTGTGCTGGCGCCAACAGGACACCGACACCCTGCATCTTTTACTCCAACACCGGCACGAAGAAGCCACCCGGTTGACGTTGCGAACGACTGGCCCGGAGCATCGGGCAGAGAGCTTTCTGAAACTGCTGCGCCTGAAACTGGATCAGCACCCGCTGCGGGCACCGGTGATCAGTCTGTCCCTGTCGGTAAAGCGGTTTCTGGGCCGGGAAGCCCCGGTTGGCCAGGACCTCCTGGGCGATGGACAGGACCTGAATGAAGCCTGGCATACGCTGGCCAGTCGTTTACAGGCCCGCCTTGGTACTGAGGCATTGCAACAGCTTGCACCGCGGGCAGACCACCGCCCGGAGTTTGCCTGGACACCCTCCGCCATAAAACCGGCCAGCAGGCACAGCGAAACACCAGAGGTCTCTGGCCTGCCTGCGCGCCCTTTATGGCTGTTATCCACGCCACACCCACTGGCAGAACCTCCGGCCAGATGGTTCTCGGGGCCGGAACGCATCAGTGCTGGCTGGTGGGACGGCCAGCGGGTGCACCGTGACTACTATATTGCCCAGTTGTCCAGCGGCCAGTTGGCGTGGGTGTTCCGGGATATCCGCGATGGCTGGTACATACACGGGTGGTTTGGCTGATGGATTCTGATTACGCCGAGCTGTTCTGCTTCAGCAACTTCACCTTCCTGACCGGCGCCTCCCATCCCCATGAACTGGCTGAGCAAGCCGCGGAGCTTGGCTATCGGGCAATTGCCATTACCGATGCCTGTTCGGTGGCAGGCATCCCCAGAGCCTGGGCAGCCCTTAAAGACAGCCCGGTAAAGCTGATTACCGGGAGCTGGTTCGAACTGAGCGATACTCCCGAGGGCGCCACTGCCCCACCCCGGTTCATACTGCTGGCTCGAACCCGCGAGGGCTACGGTCAGCTTTGCCAATTGATCACCACCGGGCGGCGACGCGCTGAGAAAGGGCAATACCGGTTATTGACCCGGGACATCGAAACCCATTCGCTGGACCACTGCCTCTGCCTGTGGCTGCCACCGCTGGTATCACAAACCAACGCGCACCAGGCATTGATCACCGGCGAATGGCTGCAACGAATTTTTGAGCACAGGCTACGCCTTGCAGCGACCCGCACACTGGAAGCCGGCGAGGAACAGCAACTGGTCCGTGTACGGTGGCTAGCTGAGCAAATGCGCTGCGCAGTGGTGGCAACCGGCCAGGTTCATATGCATCGCCGCGAACGCCAGCCATTACAGGACGTGCTGACAGCTCTGCGCCACCACACCACGCTGGAACAGGCCGGACACTGCCTGTTTCAGAATGCCGAGCGTTATTTGCGCCCGATACCGGTTATCCGACGATTATTCCCCGAGCCCTGGGTTCGGGAGACCGTGGCAATCGCCGAAGCCTGCAGCTTTGAGCCTGGCAGCCTGCGTTATGAATACCCTCCCGATTTAGTGCCGGAACACGAAACACCCACATCGTTTCTGGCGCGACTCACCCGGGAGGGTGAACGGCGGCGTTACCCATCGGGCACACCCATGAAGGTGCAGGCACTGATTCGCAAAGAGCTGGAGCTGATTGCCGAACTGCGCTACGAACACTATTTTCTCACCATCCACGACATCGTCGACTTTGCCCGGCGCCAGGGCATTCTTTGCCAGGGCCGGGGATCCGCAGCCAATTCCGCGGTCTGTTACTGCCTGGGCATCACCGAGGTGAACCCGGCCAATGTGGAACTTCTGTTTGAACGGTTCATCTCCAAAGACCGGGATGAGCCCCCCGACATCGATGTGGATTTCGAGCACGAACGGCGTGAAGAGGTTATTCAGTACATTTACCAGCGCTACGGCCGTGAGCGGGCCGCCCTGGCCGCCACCGTGATTCGTTATCGCCCCCGCAGCGCCATCCGGGATGTGGGCAAGGCGCTGGGCTTTGATGCCACACTGGTGGAGAAGCTGCTGGATGGCATCGACTGGCGTGACAAGACCACCGGCTGGCGCCAGCAGATTCTGGACAAGGGCCTGACCCGCAGCCCCAAAGTCGCGGATCAGTTCTTCACGCTGGTGAACACCTTGCTGGGCTTTCCACGCCACCTGTCCCAGCACGTGGGCGGTTTCGTGATCAGCGCCGGCCCGCTTTCAGAACTGGTGCCTGTCGAGAATGCCGCCATGGAAGGGCGCACGGTTATCCAGTGGGACAAAGACGACCTGGAAAGCCTGGGGCTGATGAAGGTGGATGTCCTGGCCCTGGGCATGCTCACCGCCATTCGCAAAGCACTGGCGCTGATCAGTGAAGAGAAAGACACGCCGTTTACCATTCAGGATGTCCCTCAGGAAGACCCTGACACCTACGCCATGCTGCAAAAAGGCGACAGTATCGGTGTCTTTCAGGTGGAGTCCCGCGCCCAGATCAACATGCTCCCGCGGCTGAAACCGGAAACCTGGTACGACCTTGTGATCGAAGTCGCCATCGTTCGCCCGGGCCCCATACAAGGCGACATGGTGCACCCCTACCTGCGCCGAAAACACGGCATGGAAGCGGTGGAATACCCCAACGATGCCGTACGCCAGGTGCTGGAGCGCACCCTCGGGGTGCCGATCTTCCAGGAACAGGTCATCAAACTGGCTATGGTCGCTGCCGGTTTCAGTGCGGGCGAAGCCGACAAACTTCGCCGTGCCATGGCAGCCTGGAAATCCCATGGCGATCTGACACCTTTCCGCGACAAACTGATTCAGGGCATGCTGGAGCGGGGCCACGATGCCGACTTCGCCGAGCGCCTGTACAAACAGATCTGCGGCTTTGGTGGCTATGGATTTCCGGAATCCCATGCCGCCAGCTTTGCCTTGCTGGTGTACGTCTCCGCCTGGATCAAACGCCACCACCCGGCAGCGTTCTATTGCGCTCTGCTCAACAGCCAGCCAATGGGCTTTTACTCGCCCAGCCAACTGGTTCAGGATGCCCGGCGCCACAACGTTTCCGTGCTGCCACCAGACGTCAACCACAGCCAGTGGCAGCACACCCTGCAAGGTCAGGAGCAGCACCTGCGCCTTGGCCTTAGAATCATTCAAGGCCTGTCTCGGAATGGCGCCGAGCGCGTCCACCAGAACCGCCCGGCAAACGGTTACCAAAGCGCCGCCGAACTGCGCACCCGAGCTGGCCTCAACCAGAGCGACATGGAACTTCTCGCCGGCGCCAACGCCATGCCCGGCTTCACCAGCAACCGCCACCAGGCTTACTGGCAACTGCTCGAACACGAAGAACCCGGCGAGCTCTTCGCTAACGAAGCCATGACCGAATACACACCGGAACCCTGCCACCTGCTCCCGGAGCCCACCGAAGGGCAAAACGTACTGGCCGACTACAGCAGCCAGGGTTTAACACTACAAAGGCATCCCCTTGCCCTGCTCCGCGAACAAGGCCACCTGCGCCATTGCCTCACCGCCGACCAACTCAAAGCCACCCGTCCCGGCATCCCCGTACAAGTAGCCGGCCTGGTCACCGGCCGCCAACGCCCCGGCACCGCCTCCGGCGTCACCTTCGTCACCCTTGAAGACGAAACCGGCAACGTCAACGTCGTCGTCTGGCTAGACACCGCCCGCCGCCAACGCAAACCGTTGCTCACCGCCCGGTTGTTACACGTAAAAGGAGTTATCGAAAAAGAGGGGGATATAGTTCATGTCATGGCCGGCAAGCTGTCTGACTTGAGCCATCTGATCAACTCTCTACCGGTCAGCTCCCGGGATTTCCACTGACCACAAACGCAAAAACCCCGCCAAAGGCGGGGTTTTCAGGGCAGTGTCGGTAAGGATCAGCCGAGCAGCTTGATCATTACCCCCGCTGCAACCGCAGAGCCAATAACACCGGCCACGTTCGGGCCCATAGCGTGCATAAGCAGGAAGTTCTGCGGGTTGGCTTCCAGGCCCACCTTGTTGGAGACCCGCGCCGCCATGGGCACCGCGGATACACCTGCGGAGCCAATCAACGGGTTGATCGCTTCCTTGGTGAACTTGTTCATCAGTTTCGCCATCAGTACACCGGAAGCGGTGCCTACACCGAAAGCCACAATACCCAGGCCCAGGATACCCAGCGTCTGGCCATCCAGGAACTTGTCGGCCATCAGCTTGGAGCCAACAGACAGACCCAGGAAGATGGTTACGATGTTGATCAGCGCGTTCTGTGCGGTATCGCTCAGACGCTCTACCACGCCACACTCACGCATCAGGTTACCGAAGCAGAACATACCCAGCAGCGGAGCCGCATCGGGCAGGAACAGAACCACGGCAATCAGAACAACCAGAGGGAAGACAATCTTCTCTTTCTTGCTCACCGGGCGCAGCTGCGACATCTTGATGGCACGCTCTTTCTCGCTGGTCAGCGCCTTCATGATCGGCGGCTGGATCATCGGCACCAGCGCCATGTACGCATAAGCAGAGACGGCAATCGCACCCAGAAGATGCGGGGCCAGTACGCTGGATACGTAGATGGAGGTGGGGCCGTCGGCGCCACCAATGATGCCGATTGCAGCGGCCTCGAGGATATTGAACTCCAGTATTCCCGTCCAGTCCAGCAACGCCGCGCCAATAACGGTACCGAAAATACCGAACTGCGCAGCCGCACCCAGAAGCAGGGTTTTGGGGTTAGCAAGCAAAGGGCCGAAATCGGTCATCGCCCCTACACCCATGAAAATCAGCAGAGGACCAACGGTACTGCCGATAATCACAGAGTAGAAGTTATACAGCATGCCATTGCCGTAGCCGTAATCCTGCGCAATGGAGTTGGCCATCGCCATTTCGGAATAACTGGCTTCTTTCACCGCTACTTTGAAGGCTTCTTTCAGCTCAGGCGTAATCGCCTGTCCGACCTGATAGGCCACATCCAGCGGCGCCGCCAGTGCAGCCAGAACCTTGGAGTTGCCACCCTGCAAAGCAAAGTGAATAGCGTTTTCAGCCGCAGTCAGGGCAAGCCCTGCCTCCGGAATATTCGCCAGAATGCCACCAAACCCGATGGGCACCAGCAGCAACGGCTCAAACTTCTTGTTGATCGCAAGATAGAGAAGCAACAGGCCAATAGCGATCATGATCACCTGGCCCAGCTCGATGTTGAACAGGCCACTGCCTGTCCACAGTGTCATTAATTTATCCATGGAATGCTGGCCCTTATGCGATTGTCAGCATTTCATCATCAGGGGAGACGGCATCACCGACCTTGATGAAGACTTCGCCGATAGTACCGGCTTTCGGTGCGCGAACCTCGGTTTCCATCTTCATGGCTTCGAGGATAATCAGCACGTCACCTTCCTCAACGGTGTCACCCGGAGAAACCAGAACCTTGAAGATGTTACCACCCAGCGGTGCCACCAGAGGCTCGCCTTCGCCTGCCGCCGGAGCGGGTGCGGAGGAAGCGGCCGGAGCAGACGCGGCGCCACCGTCACCCTGGATCTGGGTAATCTCGCCACCTTCGGAAACCGCCACCACAAACTTCTTGCCGTTAACGTCCACGGTGTAAGTCTCCGGGCCTGCGGCTTTCTTGGCCGGTGCGGCGTCTTCTGCGGTCGGTACCGGCTCGAACGCATCCGGGTTGTTGCGGTTCTCCAGGAACTTCAGGCCGATCTGTGGGAACAGCGCGTAGGTCAGCACGTCGTCTTCAAGATTGTCGGCCAGCTTGATGCCCTTCTCGTCCGCCAGCTTCTTCAGTTCGTCGGTCAGCTTGTCCATTTCTGGCTCAAGCACATCTGCAGGACGACAGGTCATGACTTCCTTGCCATCCAGCACACGCTCCTGAAGCTCTTTATTCATAGGGGCTGGCGCTGCGCCGTACTCACCCTTCAGAATGGCGGAGGTTTCCTTGGAGATGGACTTGTAACGCTCGCCGGTCAGAACATTCAGTACCGCCTGGGTGCCGACAATCTGCGAGGTCGGGGTCACCAGCGGAATGAAGCCCAGGTCTTCACGAACCTTGGGAATTTCTTCCAGCACCTGGTCAAACTTGTCGCTTGCGTTCTGCTCACGCAGCTGGTTTTCCATGTTAGTCAGCATGCCGCCCGGTACCTGAGCAATCAGGATGCGGGAATCAGTGCCGCGCAGGCTGCCCTCAAACTTCGCATACTTCTTGCGCACCTGGCGGAAATAGGCGGCAATTTCTTCCAGGAGGTTCAGATCAAGACCGGTGTCACGATCGGTACCTTCCAGGATGGCAACAACAGCCTCGGTGGGCGAGTGACCATAGGTCATGCTCATGGAGGAAATAGCAGTATCCACGTTATCGATACCGGCTTCCGCAGCCTTGATGGCGGTAGCGGTCGACATGCCGGTGGTGGCGTGGCACTGCATGTGGATAGGGATATCCAGCTCTTTCTTCAGGCGGCTGACCAGATCATAGGCCACATACGGCTTGAGAATACCGGCCATGTCCTTGATCGCGATGGAATCTGCGCCCATGTCGGCGACTTCTTTCGCCAGATCTACCCACATATCGATGGTGTGCACAGGGCTGGTGGTGTAAGCAATCGTACCCTGGGCATGCTTGCCGGTCTTGCGAACGGCCTTGATCGCGCGATCCATGTTGCGGGGATCGTTCATGGCATCAAAAATACGGAACACGTCTACGCCGTTCTCGGCGGCACGCTCACAGAAACGGTCAACCACATCATCCGCATAGTGACGATAGCCCAACAGGTTCTGGCCGCGCAGAAGCATCTGCTGGCGAGTATTGGGCATGGCTTTTTTAAGTTCGCGGATGCGCTCCCAGGGGTCTTCGCCCAGGTAACGGATACAGGCATCAAAGGTAGCCCCACCCCAGGATTCCAGCGACCAGAAACCCACTTTGTCGAGTTTCTCGGCGATTGGCAGCATGTCGTCCAGACGCATGCGGGTGGCGAGCAGGGATTGGTGGGCGTCACGCAGAATTACGTCCGTAATCCCCAGCGGTTTTTTCGTGTCAGTCATCGTGTCAGCCTTCTGTTAAAAGGTTCTAATCGTGTACCGGGGTCACTTCTTGTGGCGTGACCGGTATTGTGCAATCGCCTTCTTGATGGCCTCGGCGGTGTCAGGGTCAACCGACGTGGGCGCCTTCGGCTTGGCACGTGGCGTTCTGGCCGGGGTTGCCGGCTCTGGCGGCGCAAACCGCAGGATGATTTTGGACATCAGGCCGGTCGCGAATACCAGAATAATCAGGAACACGAACACGAAGCCCATGCCGGCAATCATCAAGTCTACGGCTTGTGACATCAGCTCATTCATATCGAACAGCTACCTGTATTGGTTTGTTGATTTCCCCGTACCGCCCGACAAGCCACCACTAAAACTAAAGTCTAATGGCCCGGCGGAACAATTCGGGAGGCAAAATCCTGCGTAATTTACCGTTTTCAATGACCAGGAGCAACCTGAAGCACGCATTTCTATAGGGACTTTCCGAGCGTCCCGGCCTGAAATGACAGCTGCTGAGACAATCTCACCCAGCTCTAATCATGCATATCTAACCCGGAATTTCCGGCCTTTCACCTTACCTTTCTCCAGCCGCGCCAGCGCCTGGGACGCCCACCGGGACTCAACCGCCACGAAGCACTGAAAATCGAACAGGTCGATTTTGCCAACGGCAGCGCCGGGAATACCAGCCTCGCCGGTAAGAGCTCCCATCACGTCGCCAGGGCGCACCTTGTCTTTGCGACCGCCAGCCAGGCACAGCGTTTTCATGGCCGGCGTAACCGGGCGCAACGCCTCCGCCAGCAACGCCTCCGTATCGCCCCACAACACCGGCTCGCCCCGCTCCGCTTCCAGGCGCGTAATCTTGTGGCCCTGGCGCGGAGTGCAAAGAGTAACCGCATGCCCCTGCTCGCCTGCCCGGCCGGTACGGCCCACCCGATGGGTGTGCACCTCGGGATCCCGCGCAGGCTCGGCATTGATGACCAGTGGTAGCCCTTTGATATCGAGCCCTCTTGCCGCCACATCGGTAGCCACCAGTACCGTACAACTCTGGTTGGCAAATCGAACCAGAGCGCTGTCCCGTTCACGCTGGTCCAGATCGCCGTGTAGCGACAACGCCGAAAAGCCAAGACGACCCAGTTCATCCGACAGCTCATCACAGTCCCGTTTGGTGGTACAAAACACCAGAGACGACACCGGCTGGAAACGGGAAAGCAGCGCTGCCACGGCCGCCGCCCGCTGATCCGGCTGAATTTCGTAAAAGGATTCTTCAATGGTGATGGTGGCCGCTTTTGATTCCACCCGCACATCTTCCGGCTTGCTCTGGAATTGCTCGCTCAGCTTTCTGATGGCCGGCGGCCAGGTGGCGGAGAACAGCAGCGTCTGCCTGCCACCGGGGGCTTGGGAGACAATGCTGGTGACCACCTCCTCGAACCCCATATCCAGCATACGGTCCGCCTCGTCCAGCACCAGCACTTTCAAGCCATCCAGCGAAAGCGTACCTTTGCGCAAGTGGTCATCTACCCGGCCAGGGGTACCCACGACGATATGAGCGCCATGGCTGAGCGACCCGATCTGAGGGCCGATAGGCACACCACCACACAACGTCAGCACCTTCACGTTATCTTTGGCCCGTGCCAGCTCTCGCAACGCTTTGGCCACCTGATCCGCCAGTTCCCGGGTGGGACAAAGAACAAGACTCTGAACCTGGAAGCGTCGCGGAACGATGGTCTCGATAATCGGTATCCCGAACGCCGCTGTCTTGCCGCTGCCGGTTTGCGCCATGGCAATCACGTCCTTGCCCGCCAACGCAAGCGGAACTGCCTCTGCCTGAACCGGCGTGGGTTGCTGGTAACCCAATTGATCAAGATTGGCCTGCATGGCCGCGGAAAGACCAAGCGCTTTAAAAGATGACATAGAAAAATCCGTGGGGTGGGTTGTGATGGGTTATTGAGAGAATGCTGACGGCGTATACTTAACGTTTGATCGCACCAGTTTATCATGAATTCACGGAGTCGCTGATGGCCTCACTGCAGGAACAGTTATTAAAGGCCGGGCTGGCCGACGAAAAGAAAGCCCGGGAAGTACGAAATGAAAAACGAAAACAGAGAAAGCAACAGCCCAAAGGCGCCACGACCGTAAACGAAGCCGAAGAGCGCGCCCGCAAGGCTCGCCAGGAAAAGGCCGAGCGGGATCGGCAGCTCAACCTTGAGCGCAAGAAAGAGGCTGAGAAAAAGGCGATTCAGGCACAGATTCGGCAGCTGATTGAAACCAATCGCCTGGACCGGAGCCGCGGCGAAACCTCCTACCAGTTTGTCGACGGCAAGAAGATCAAGAAGATTCTGGTGAACGAACAGATGGTGGACCAACTCTCTCGCGGCCGTCTGGCCATTGTGGCGCTGGGTGACAACTATGAGATTGTCCCGGACAGGGTGGCCCGGAAGATTATGGAGCGCGACGAGAGCGCCATCATCTCAATGCATGACCGAAAACAGGATGACGCAGGCGAAGACGACCCGTATGCAGGGTATGAAATCCCCGACGATTTGATGTGGTAAAGACAATAAAAAACCCCGCACAAGGCGGGGTTTTTTTATTTTGTATAGCAAAACGCCTCAGCCTGTGAGGTACACAAACTGAGGCGCTTTGATTTTAATATGGCGCGGCTGGGAGGATTCGAACCTCCGACCGCCTGGTTCGTAGCCAGGTACTCTATCCAGCTGAGCTACAGCCGCTTGAAACTGATTTGCGATGTTGGCGCGGCTGGGAGGATTCGAACCTCCGACCGCCTGGTTCGTAGCCAGGTACTCTATCCAGCTGAGCTACAGCCGCGCATCGCAACGTTGAGTGCTACCTCAACTGTTCTCACTTCTCTCCGGGGAGAAAATGGCGGAGAGGGAGGGATTCGAACCCTCGGTACGATTGCTCGTACGGTTCCTTAGCAGGGAACTGGTTTCAGCCACTCACCCACCTCTCCTTGAGAACGGGGCGTATACTACCATAATTTTTCTGTTTTCATAGGGTTGACACGACTTTTTTCTGGCCGATTTTCCCCACAATCAAAAAAGCCGTCCGGGTTACCCTCGAACGGCTTTTTAACTGATCAACGATTGCCCGATTCCGGCTCTTCGGAGCCTTTTTCAGATTGAATTCGCTGATAGATTTCTTCGCGGTGAACCGCCACATCTTTTGGCGCGTTCACACCGATGCGTACCTGATTCCCCTTTACACCCAGAACGGTGACGGTAATTTCGTCGCCGATCATCAGGGTTTCGCCAACACGGCGAGTCAAAATCAACATATCCCTTACTCCCTATTCCAGAGCTACCTGTTCCGACAAACACTACTGTTTACTTATTGCTTTTATAATGAGATCACTTCAGACACTAAAGACGCAGAAATACTTATACTTACCTGAACCCTGATAGCTATCTTCAATGACCTTGATCAGAGAGCATTTGAGACTTCCCGCCTCAGGCACTCTCCTCCACCCCGGCTTTATCCAGCTCGAACGCACTGTGCAGTGCGCGAACGGCAAGCTCGAGATACTTCTCATCAATCACCACCGAAATCTTGATTTCTGACGTGGAGATCATCTGAATATTGATGCCCTCATTGGACAGCGCTTCAAACATCTTGGTTGCAACGCCCGCATGGGAGCGCATACCCACGCCCACAATGCTGACCTTCGCGATCTTGGTATCTCCACCCACTTCACCGGCACCCAGCTCGGCGGTAACACCGCGCAACACTTCCTGGGCCCGTTTGAAATCGTTGCGATGCACCGTAAACGTAAAGGCAGTCTTGTTATCCTCGCCCACGTTCTGAACGATCATATCTACTTCGATATTAGCATCACTGACGGGCTTGAGAATCCGCAGTGCGCTGCCCGGTGTATCGGGTACACCAGAGATAGTCAGCTTGGCTTCGTCACGATTGAAAGCAATGCCGGAAACAACCGGTTGTTCCATGGCGTTCTCATCCTCAAAAGTAATCAGGGTGCCCTCGCCTTCCTGAAAGCTGGACAACACCCTTAATGGAACGTTGTATTTACCTGCAAACTCAACTGAGCGAATCTGGAGTACCTTAGAACCCAGACTAGCCATCTCGAGCATTTCTTCAAATGTAATGCGCTCCAACCGGCGGGCACTGTCCACTACCCTGGGGTCAGTTGTGTAAACACCATCTACATCAGTATAGATCTGGCATTCATCGGCTTTCAGTGCCGCCGCCAGGGCAACCGCCGTGGTGTCAGAACCGCCACGGCCGAGCGTGGTGATATTGCCGTTGTCATCAATGCCCTGGAAGCCGGCTACCACAACCACCCGACCGGCATCCAGATCTTCCCGCATGCGCTGCTCATCAATCTGCTTGATACGCGCCTTGGTATGGCTGCTGTCCGTGAGAATCCTGACCTGGGAACCGGTGTAGGACCGGGCATCGCAGCCCCGCTTCTGGAGAGCCATGGACAACAGGGCAATGGTTACCTGCTCGCCGGTGGAAACCAGAACGTCCATCTCACGGGGGGTAGGCTCATCCATAATATCGTTGGCGAGTGCAATCAAACGGTTGGTTTCACCGCTCATGGCCGAGACCACAACCACGACATCGTGCCCTTCTTTGCGGAACCGACAGACCTTGTCAGCTACCGCTTCAATCCGCTCGGTTGTCCCGACGGACGTACCACCAAATTTCTGAACCAGCAGAGCCATGTTTCCCAAACTCCGAAACGGGGTGTCACAACGGGGCTAGGCGCCCCGCCATTAAAAACAAACGGGCGGGATTATAAACCTCCGCCCGTATCAGAAAACAGTTGTTTACCCGATATTTTGCTCAACCCAGGCCGGTACACCAGCCAGGGCTTCGGCCAGACGGGATGGATCATTACCACCACCCTGGGCCATGTCGGGGCGACCGCCGCCTTTGCCATCTACCAGCGAGGCCAGATGCTTCATTAAAACGCCAGCCTTGATGCGGTTGGTGGCGGACTTGGTAACACCGGCCACCAGCACCACCTTTCCGTCTTCGACAGTGGCCAGCACCACAACGCCCTCGCCCAGCTTGTTCTTGAGCTGATCCGCAGTTTCCATCAAGGCCTTGCGGTCAGCGCCTTCCATCTCGGAGGCCACCACTTTCAGGCCTGCCACTTCGACCGCGGAACCAGCCAGATCAGTACCCGCGGAACTCGCCAGTTTTGCTTTCAGGGCATCGACATCCTTCTCAAGCTGGCGATTGCGGTCCAGAACCTGCTTGACCTTGTCGACGACAGAATCACGGGTGCCCTTCACCAGACGTGCGGTCTCGCGCAGTGTACGCTCGGTTTCATCAACCCATTCCAGCGCACCCAACCCGGTTACAGCCTCAATACGACGAACGCCAGAGGAAATGCCGCTTTCGGAGGTAATGCGGAACAACCCGATATCGCCGGTACGGGCAACGTGTGTACCACCACACAGCTCAACAGAGTATTTGTCGGTACCCATGGTGAGCACCCGTACTACATCGCCGTACTTCTCGCCGAACAGAGCCATCGCTCCTTTTTCCTTGGCGGTATCCATATCGGTAATGTCGATATCTACCGGCGTGTTCTCCAGGATCTGTTCGTTAACCGTACGCTCGATCTCTCTCAGCTGCTCCGGCGTCACGGCTTCGAAATGGGAGAAGTCGAATCGCAGTTTGTCCGGGTCGACCAGCGAGCCCTTCTGGGTAACGTGTTCACCCAGGATATTGCGCAGGGCCGCATGCAGCAGGTGCGTAGCCGAGTGGTTGCGCTTGGTGCGCTCACGACGGGCATGATCAATCCGCGCATCCACTTCCAGCCCGGGGAACAGCTCACCTTCAATCAGGGTGCCCACATGCAGATGGTTATCCCCTTCTTTGCGGGTGTCGGTTACCTGGAAGCGGCCACCGCTCCAGGTCAGCAGGCCGGTATCACCCACCTGACCACCAGACTCCGCATAGAACGGCGTGCGCTCCAATACCACCACACACTCATCACCCGCTTCCGCGTTACGCTCCTCACCGTTGACCAGCACCGTGCGGATACGTTCATGGCCGTCGACGTGGTCATAACCGGTAAACTCGGTCTTGCCCTCAATCGTGATGCCGGCGGCATTGTAGTCGATACCAAACTTGCTGGCGGCACGAGCCCGGTCGCGCTGGGCCTCCATGGCTTTTTCGTAGCCTTCGTAATCCAGAGTCAGGCCACGCTCGCGGGCAATATCGTTGGTCAGATCGACCGGGAACCCATAGGTATCGTAAAGGGTAAACACGGTTTCACCGGGAATCTCGGTACCCTTCAGCTCCGCAATGTCCTGCTCCAGCAGGCGCAGGCCTTTGTCCAGGGTCTTGGCGAACTGCTCTTCCTCCTGCAGCAACACCTTTTCGATCTGCTTGCGACTACTCACCAGCTGCGGATAAGCCTCGCCCATCAGTTCAACCAGAGCGCCGGTAAGCTTGTAGAAAAACGGCTGGGTAGCACCGAGCTTGTTGCCGTGGCGAGCTGCGCGACGAATGATTCGGCGCAGAACAAAGCCGCGACCTTCGTTGGACGGCATCACGCCGTCGGCAATCAGGAAGGCGCAAGAACGGATATGGTCCGCCACCACGCGCAGAGACGCTTCTGTGGTGGCCGCACCACCCAGGATGTCGGATGCCGCCTTCAACAGGTCCTGGAACAGGTCGATTTCGTAGTTACTGTGAACACCCTGCAGAACCGCAGCAATCCGCTCAAGCCCCATGCCGGTGTCCACCGAGGGCTTGGGCAGGTTCAGCATCTCGCCATCGGCAGTGCGGTTGTACTGCATGAAAACCACGTTCCAGATTTCGATGTAGCGGTCGCCATCTTCTTCCGGGCTGCCGGGAGGCCCACCTGCCACATCCGGGCCGTGATCGAAGAAAATCTCGGTGCACGGGCCACAGGGTCCTGTATCACCCATCTGCCAGAAGTTATCGGAGGCGTAGCGGGCGCCTTTGTTGTCGCCGATGCGCACAATCCGTTCCGCCGGCACACCGATTTCCTGGTTCCAGATATCAAAGGCTTCGTCGTCTTCGGCGTAAACCGTTACCCACAGCTTCTCCTGGGGCAGGTTGAGGTGCTGTTCGCCAGTCAGGAAAGTCCAGGCAAAATTAATGGCCTCGCGCTTGAAGTAATCGCCGAAGCTGAAGTTGCCAAGCATCTCGAAGAAGGTATGGTGGCGCGCGGTATAGCCCACGTTCTCCAGATCATTGTGCTTGCCACCGGCACGCACACATTTCTGGGAGCTGGTCGCTCGTGTATAGTCGCGCTCCTCGCGGCCGAGGAAAAGATCCTTGAACTGGTTCATCCCCGCGTTGGTAAACAGCAGAGTGGGATCATCGTGGGGTACCAGTGAACTGCTGGGCACAATGGCATGCCCTTGCTGCTGGAAATATTCGAGGAATGCTTGTCGCAACTCTGCGGTTTTCATAGACCTTTGATACCTTTCGACCTGATACACCTTGCCAGACACCCGCCGAATGAACCGCCGGGCCTGAGGTTAAATGCGATTACTTACATGCGTGTGCAAATCGGCTACTCTAGCACACGCCGAGAACTTGAAAAACGTGAAAACTCACAGGAGACGCCATGCCCCGACGCTTTCATGAAGCCGATGAACTTCTGCCACCGGCGACCGGCCTGAAACGCGCCCTGGCCATTATTTACGATGGACTGATCAGTATCGCCGTGCTGCTTGTCGCCAGTTGGGTATACACCATGATTGCTGGATGGATTACGGGTTGGGATCGCTATGAACAAATGGCCGAAGCCGGTGAACTCTCAGGAGACCCGGGGCTGACCTTCGTTCTGTTTCTGGTGCTGTATCTGTTTTTCGCCTACTTCTGGACCCGCATCGGCCAGACCCTCGGCATGCAGGTATGGCGCGTTCGCATCGAGAATCTTGATGGCACCTCCGTGAGCTGGACCCAGGCCCTGATTCGCTATGTTACCGCTGCGATCATCGTTTTCCTGAGCATTCTCGGCGCCTACTACCTGGGCGCGCTGACGTTGTTGCTCAGCATCCCGGCCATCATCGCGCTGTTCTATCCCATCAATGGGTTGTCGCTGACCGACCGCACCTCCAACAGCGTGGTTGTTCAGGTGGCCAGGCCCGAGAAAAAATAGGTCCGGCACTACCCTGCCCGACGCATCAGGACGGCTCCGACAATACCGTTAACAACAATCGGAGCCAGCACCGCGATCAGCGGATTAAAGCCATAAACCATACTCATCGGCCCCAGCAGATCCTGCATATACTTGAACAGCAATCCCACCAGCAGACCGGTAAATACCCGGAACCCCATGGTCACAGACCGCAGTGGCCCGAACACAAAGGAGATGGCGACCAACACCATCACCGCCGTGCCCAGGGGCATCAGTGCCTTTTTCCAGAACGCGAGCCAGTATTGTGCCGCACTCAGCCCCTGCTCTCCGAGATAGGCCGCGTAGGTATACAGGCCCGTCATCGACAGATTCTCCGGCTTCACAATCAGTACACTCAGCACGCTCGGCGACAGGCCGGTCTCCCAACGCAGTGACGCACTCACATCACGCACGGTCCGCTCCGGTTCAATACGGGTGGAAGTCACGTTCTCCAGCAACCAGTAGTCGCCCTGGTAGATGGCACGCTCGGCGAAGCTGGCAACCTGCAGTTGCCGGGCATCGTCAAACCGGAACATCGAAACCCCATGCAACACACCGTTTGGCTGAACCGCATTCAGGTGCATGAAGGTATTGCCTTCGCGATGCCACACCCCTTCGGCGGAAGCCATGCTGCTCCCCGCACCTAACGCCACCGCCTTGTCACTCTGGGCAATGCGTTCGGTGATCGGCGCGACATACTCACCTATCGCCACGCCGAGCAGAACCACGATCAATGCCGGCTTCATGGCGGACCAGACAATGCGTTTGAGCGACACGCCGGCTGCCCGGATCACCGTCAGCTCCGAGGAACTGGCCATGGAGCCGAGGCCGACAAGGCACCCCATGAAGGCACCAAGAGGCAGGTAATCGTAGATTCGCCGGGGCAAGGTCAGCGCCACATACCACAACGCCTGCAGGGTTTGATATTCGTTGCGCGTATCTTCCAGTTCAGCAATGAACGCAAAGATCACATCCAGCGACAACACCACAACCATAACCAGGAACATGGCGCCGCCAACGGTACGCATGACATAACCATCGATCTTATGCACGCTGGCGCCCCTCCCTCTCAAGACGACGACGGTTCAGCCACCCGGGGCCAAACTGCAGCCACAGGCCGAGCGCCAGGAACAGCGCATGCACCCAGAGCATACCCACCCACTCAGGCACCTTTTCATCCGCCAGCGCATCCCGGGCCACAATCAGTAAACCCAGATAGGTGATGTAAACCAGCATTGCCGGCAATAAATGGAAAAAACGCCCCTGGCGGGGATTCACCCGACTGAGCCGAACGGCCAGCAAGGTAACGATCGGCACAATCAGCGGTAGCGATATTCGCCAATGCAGCAGAGCACGATCTTCCGGATTATCTGAATGCCACAGTGCCAGAGTGCTCAGGCCTTCCTCCAGCTCCTTACTGCCCTCCTGGCCGCTGACAATCTTCAAACCGTAGGCTTCAAATTCAGTGACATTGTAATCAAGCCTGCCGGGAGTGCCCTGAAAACGACCACCATCCTCCAGCACCAGAAACCGGCTGCCGGTTTCCTCATCAATAAACTGGGAACCAGACTCCGCAGTGATCAGAGTGACACCCTTACCATCCTTGTCGTACTCGGCAATAAACACCCCCTGCAACTGGCGCTTGTCGTCGCTCAGGGCCTCGGTGTAAGTAACCCGATCGCCGGAGGTAAAGTCCTGAAACCGCCCCGGGGCCAGCATTTCAAACTCGGTGGCCTTTCGTTGCTCGTTAAAGATGTGCTCCACCTGTTTCATGCCCCAGGGAGAGATGTAAAGACTCATGGCCCCCACCACCAGCATGACCGGCAGCGCTCCAAGCAACGTTTTCGCCAGCAACTGCTTTTCACTCACACCGCAGGCGAACAACACCGTCATCTCGCTTTCGAGGTACATCCGCCCATAGGCCAGCAGAATTCCGATAAACAGGCCCAGAGGCAGAATTAATTCCAGAAACCCGGGGAAACGATACCCCATAATCGCAAACAGGACGCCGGCCGCAATCTCGCCCTCAGCAGCATCGGCCAGATACTTGATAAAACGCCCACTCATAAACACCAGCAACAGAATGCCAGACACCGCAAGCATACTGACCATGATCTGGCGAATGAGGTAACGGAAGATAATACTCAAATCAGTCTCTCTGGCGGCGCCGTCATTGGAGATGGAGGTTAAGGAGAACAGCGCGTATTCTATGTAACCTCGCCGACGAATGACAGTACGGGGCCTACACGATAAAACCATCGTAACGAAGCGGGCACCCGGCTTGATTAATAAAGGCTTTGCCCCAATCCTTATGAGCATTGCCATCAACATTCAATTCAATTGAATAAAGCACAATTTGACAACGGAGTTGCCATGAGAGTTGCCATGAATTTCAGCCTGAGCAGCAAAGCCATCACAGCCACCAAAGCCGACTGCCTGGTTATCGGCCTGCCTGAGAAAGGCGAGTGGCCAGAATCCACCAAAGCGGCAGACGACGCGCTGGGCGGACTGATCAAGCAACTCGAGAAAGCCGGCGACCTGACCAGCAAGAACGCCTCCGTGAATACCCTGCCCCTGGTGGATCAGCCCTGGCAGCGCGTTGTGGTAATTGGCACCGGCAAAGATGCAGACCGCACAGCCACAGCCTACCGCAAGAGCCTGATTGCCATGACCGGCGCATTGAAAGATGGCCCCTCCAAAAGTGCACTGATCAGCCTGACCGATACTGCGGTTCAGGGCGAAGCTGCGGTCAGCTCTGAAGAAGCCCGGCTAAACCTGATTGGCCGGATTCTGGAAGACCAGCTCTACACCTTCACCGAATTCAAAAGCGATAAGCCTGCCGCCCGCAAACTGAAAAAAGTTGTGGTACAGGCATCCGGCGCCGGCAAGTCCCTGAAAGATGCTTTCAACCTTGGCCTGGCCACCGGCCGCGGCATGAACTACACCAAAGACCTGGGCAACACCCCACCCAACATCTGCCACCCGGTCTGGCTTGCCGAACAGGCCAAGGCCATGGCCAAAGACTACGACTCCATCCAGACCGAAGTTCTGGACGAGAAGCAGATGGAAAAACTGGGCATGAACACCATCCTGGCCGTAGGCAAAGGTTCCAAGCAGCCTCCGCGCCTGATCGTGATGGAATACCGTGGCGGCAAGGCCAAAGACAAACCCTACGTACTGGTGGGGAAAGGCATCACCTTCGATACCGGCGGCATCAGCCTCAAGCCTGGCGAAGGCATGGACGAAATGAAATACGATATGGGCGGTTCTGCCAGCGTATTCGGCACCATGAAAGTCCTGGCTGAAACCAAACCCAAGATCAACGTGGTTGCCGTGATCGCTGCCGCTGAAAACATGCCCGACGGCGGTGCCTCCCGCCCCGGCGATATCGTCAAAACCCTGAGCGGCATGACCGTCGAAATCCTCAACACGGACGCTGAAGGCCGCCTGGTACTGTGCGACGCCCTCACCTACGTGAAGAAATTTGACCCGGCAGCCGTGGTCGACATGGCCACCCTCACCGGCGCCTGCATTATCGCCCTGGGCAATCATGCCACCGGGCTGTTGTCCAACAACGACGAACTGGCCAACGAACTGCTCGCCGCCGGCGAACGCACCGGCGACCGCGCCTGGCGCCTGCCTCTGTGGGACGAATACCAGAGCCAGCTCGACAGCAACTTCGCGGACATGGCCAACATTGGCGGCCGCCCCGCGGGCACCATCACCGCCGCCTGCTTCCTGAGCCGCTTCGCCAAGGACTACCGCTGGGCCCACCTGGACATCGCGGGCACCGCCTGGAACTCCGGCAAAGCCAAGGGCGCCACCGGCCGCCCGGTCCCCCTGCTGGTCGACTACCTGATGACCCATGCAGGGTAACCAGCCAAACCCACCGGAGCCCGGCAGCCCAGCTGCCGGCCCCTCCGGCCAGGACGACAGAAACCAGCGCTACTGGTTCCACATCCTCGCCCAGAACACCCACGCCGCCCGCAACCTCCACGCTGCCAAACTCGTGGACAAAGCCTGGCAGCAGGGCGACCGTGTGTGCGTTCTTTGTGACACCGAAGAACAGGCCTTGGAACTCGACGACCTGTTGTGGAACTTCACCCCCGAAGCCTTCATCCCTCACAGCATCGCCAAAGCAGCAACCACACCTTGCTCCGACCCCGTCGGCATTTTGCTCTACCCGCCAGCCGCGGTGGACTGGGACACCGTCATCGTATTGTCCTCAGCGCTGCCTGAAGACGCTGACCAATACCGCCGCCTGGCACTGGTTGCCCATAATGATCCGGCGGTATTGAACCAGGCGCGGGGGCATTACAAGCAGTTGCGGTCACTGGGCATTGAAGCTCGGGTGCATGATATGCGGAAACGCTAGCCGGGTTCGCCGCGATCAAGACGACCATGTATAATCGTCCGATTCAGAATTTCCCTATGTGAATCAACCAAAACGGTCACTGCATAATCCCATGGAAAAAACCTACCAGCCAGAAAACATCGAGCGCCAGTGGTACGAAAACTGGGAATCCAAAGGCTATTTCCGCCCCAGCGGCGAAGGCGACTCCTACAGCATCGCCATCCCGCCACCCAACGTGACCGGCAGCCTGCACATGGGCCATGCCTTCCAGCACACCATCATGGACACCCTCACCCGCTTCAAGCGCATGCAGGGCCGTAACGCACTGTGGACCGTCGGCACCGATCATGCCGGCATCGCCACCCAGATGGTCGTCGAACGCAAACTGGCTGCAGAAGAAGACAAAACCCGCCACGATCTCGGCCGGGAAGAATTCATCAAGCGCATCTGGGACTGGAAAGAACACTCCGGCGGTACCATCACCCGCCAGATGCGTCGCCTGGGCAACTCCGTGGACTGGAGCAACGAACGCTTCACCATGGACGATGGCTTCTACAAAGCCGTACAGGAAGTCTTTATCCGCCTGTACGATGAAGGCCTGGTGTACCGCGGCAAACGGCTGGTGAACTGGGACCCGAAGCTGCACACCGCTATCTCTGATCTGGAAGTCGAAAACAAGGAAGAAAAGGGCTATTTCTGGCACCTGCGCTACCCGCTGGCCGACGGCCAGAAAACCCAGGACGGCAAAGACTACGTCATCGTCGCCACCACCCGCCCGGAAACCATGCTGGGTGACACCGCCGTAGCCGTCCACCCGGACGATGAGCGCTACCAGCATCTGATTGGCCAGCACGTTCTGCTGCCGCTGGTTAACCGCCGCATTCCCATCGTGGCCGACCACCACGCCGATCCGGAAAAAGGTTCCGGCTGCGTGAAGATCACCCCCGCTCACGACTTCAACGATTACGCCGTAGGCAAACGCAACAACCTGCCCATGATCAACGTCATGACGCAGGACGCCAACATTCGTGAAATCGCCGAAGTCTTCAATGCGGACGGCACCGAAAATTCCGAGATTAACAGCGCCCTCCCGGCCGCCTATGCCGGCCTGAGCCGGGAAGCAGCCCGCAAGCAGATTGTTGCCGACATGGAACTGGCAGGCCTGGTCGAGAAAATCGAAGACCACGTGCTGAGCGTACCCCGCGGTGATCGCTCCGGGCTGATCATCGAGCCGATGCTGACGGATCAGTGGTTTGCAGACGCCAAGACCCTGGCCAAGCCGGCTATTGAAGCGGTAGAAGACGGTCGCATCCAGTTCGTACCCAAACAGTACGAGAACATGTACTTCGCCTGGATGCGCGACATTCAGGACTGGTGCATCTCCCGCCAGCTCTGGTGGGGGCACCGGATTCCTGCCTGGTACGACGCTGAAGGCAATATCTATGTGGGCCGGAGCGAGGCTGAGGTTCGCAGCAAACATCAGCTCCCGGACACACTGGAACTCAAGCAGGACGACGATGTACTGGACACCTGGTTCAGCTCCGCCCTGTGGACCTTCGGCACTCTGGGCTGGCCGGAAATCACCGAACGGCTGAAGACCTTCCACCCCACCGACGTGCTGGTGACCGGTTTCGATATCATCTTCTTCTGGGTTGCCCGGATGATCATGATGACCATGCACTTCATGAAAAACGAAGACGGCACCCCACAGGTACCCTTCCATACCGTGTATGTCACCGGTCTGATCCGGGACGAGCACGGCGACAAGATGTCCAAGTCCAAGGGTAACGTGATCGACCCGCTGGATATGATCGACGGCATCAGCCTGCCGGACCTGCTGGAAAAACGCACCGGCAACCTGATGCAGCCCAAGCTGGCCGAGAAAATCGGCAAGCGCACCGAGAAGGAATTTCCGGAAGGCATCGCCGCCCATGGTACTGACGCCCTGCGTTTCACCCTCGCCGCCATGGCGACCACCGGCCGTGACATCAACTGGGATATGAAGCGCCTGGAAGGCTACCGTAACTTTTGCAACAAGCTGTGGAATGCCGCCCGCTATGTGCTGATGAACACGGAAGGCGAAGACTGCGGCGTGAACAATGAGCCGGTGGAACTGTCACTGGCAGACCGCTGGATCATCAGCGAACTGCAGCACTGCGAGCAGGAGGTGATCCGTCACCTGGACCAGTACCGCTTTGACCTGGCCGCCTACGCCCTGTACGAGTTTATCTGGAACGAATACTGCGACTGGTACCTGGAACTGTCCAAACCAGCCCTGAGCGATGACAGCGCCAGTGCCGAGGCCAAACGGGGCACCCGTCGTACCCTGGTACGCGTACTCGAAGCCGTACTCCGCCTGGCGCATCCGATCATGCCGTTCATTACCGAAGAAATCTGGCAACGCATTGCACCGCTGGCCGGCAAGCAGGGCGACAGCATCATGCTGCAGCCCTACCCGCAGCCGGATGCCAGCAAGCAGGATGCCGCCGTGGCCGCCGATATCGAGTGGCTGAAAGGCGTGATTGTAGCGGTGCGTAATATCCGCGGCGAGATGAACATCTCCCCGGGTAAGCAGGTACCGGTACTTCTGAAAGGCGGCAACGCCGACGATCAGCGCCGCCTGAACGACAACCGCCAATTCCTCATTTCCCTGGCCAAACTTGAGAAGCTGGAATGGTTCGAGGGCGACAAAGCTCCCATGAGCGCCACCCAACTGGTAGGCGAAATGGAAGTGCTGGTGCCCATGGCCGGCCTGATCGACAAGGACGCCGAACTCAAGCGCCTGGACAAGGAGCTGGAACGCCTGAACAAGGAAATCGGTCGCCTGGAAGGCAAGCTGAACAACGAGAAGTTCACCGCCAAGGCACCAGCCGAAGTCGTAGAGAAGGAAAAAGAGAAGCTGAAGGATGCCCAGGGCAGCCTGCAGCGGCTCAGTGCGCAACGGGCAGAAATCGAGGCCATGTAAGGCCATGATCGCCATCCTCGGTGCCGGCTCCCTGGGCCGGCTCTGGGCGGCAACGCTACCTGCCGGGCAGGTAGCGTTTGTGCCCCGTCCGGGGCAGGCCCCTGCCCCCGTCTGTTATCGCTTTCAGCCCATTGACGGCGAATCAGGCAGTACCATTATTCCCTGGCTACAACCCGGCCAATCTCCTGATCTACTCCTGGTGACGACCAAAGCCGGCAACACTCTCGAAGCCCTCAAGGCGGCCCTGCCCTCCATTGCCAAACAGACTCCCATTGTGTTGTTCCAAAACGGGCTTGGGAGCCAGCAGCAGGTCACCGAAACATGGCCGGACCGGCCGGTACTGGCCGCATCCACGACCGAAGGCGCAAACCGGCCCGCCCCCGGGCTGACCGTTCACGCTGGCCGCGGCACAACCTGGGTCGGTGCCCTGAACCCGGCGGGGGACCCATCGGTCGAATGGGTTGCCCAACAGCTCGCCAGCAGCGGCCTCATGGTCCACCCTGAACACGACATACTGGCAAGGCTCTGGCAAAAACTGGTGATCAACGCCGGCATAAACGCCTTTACGGCCATTCTGGATTGCCCCAACGGAGAGATCCTGACACAACCGTTTTACCTGCAATGGATTGCCCCCTTGTGCGAGGAGATCAGCCGCCTGCTCCCTGCTGCCGGACAACCGCAACAAGCCCCGGAAGACCTGCGCGAGACTATTGAGGCTGTCGCCCGCAAAACCGCCGCCAACACGTCTTCCATGCGGGCTGATGTAAAGGCAGGCAGAACCACGGAAATCGACTTCATTAACGGTTACCTGGCGCGGCTCGGCCATCAACATGGCATACCGGTACAGGTGAACCAAATGCTCGCCGAACAGGTACAACAACTGAACTGACTTTTACCAGAGGGAGCAAGACCATGGGCAATCGCCTGTCGAAGATCTACACCCGAACCGGAGACGACGGTTCTACCGGCCTGGCCGATGGCAACCGTATCGCCAAAAATGCCCAGCGAGTGGAAGCCATGGGTATGGCAGATGAGCTGAATTGCCATATCGGCGTTTTGATTGAGACGCTTCCCTCTGGTGACCGTCTGATCGATACCTTCCGGCGCATTCAGCATCACCTGTTTGATCTGGGCGGCGAATTTGCCATCCCGGGCAGCAAGGTGATCAGCGACAATCACATTGAGTGGCTGGAGCAGACTCTGGACGAGTACAACACCGACCTGCCGCCGCTAAAAAACTTCATCCTGCCCGGGGGCTGCCCTGCCGCAGCACAATGTCATCTGGCACGGGCGGTCTGTCGCCGGGCCGAGCGCGTGGTGGTGGCCCTTGGCCACGAGGACTCCATCAATACTGCCTCGCGTCACTACCTGAACCGGTTATCCGATCTGCTGTTTGTCATCGCCCGAGTGCTGGCTCGCCGGGATGGCAGCCAGGAGATTCTCTGGGAGCAAAAAAAACCCGGCCTCTGAGGCCGGATTTTTCACAACAACAACCGCAGATTACACCTTGAATGCTTCCACCAGGCGCTGAAGCGACGCGGTAAGCTCCGACATCTGTCTGGACGAAGCCAGAGTCTCTTCGGCGTTGGAGGCAGTGCTCTGGCCAAATTCGCCAATGCGCTCCACGTTGGCATTCACGTTCCTGGCCACGGCCGACTGTTCCTCCGCCGCCTGGGCAATCTGGTGGCTCATATCCACGATTTCGGAAATGCCCGAGGCGATCCGATCCAGCGCTTCGGTCACTTCACCAGACTTCTGTACCGTCTTCTCCGTGGCATCGTGACTTGAGGTCATGGCAGATACCGCCTCTTTTACACCACCCTGAAGCCGGGAAATCATGCCTTCAATTTCCTCAGTGGACTTGTGGGTACGCTGGGACAATGAGCGAACCTCATCCGCCACCACCGCAAAGCCACGCCCCTGTTCTCCCGCCCTCGCTGCCTCGATGGCCGCGTTCAGCGCCAGCAGGTTGGTCTGCTCGGCAATTGCTTTAATCTCAACCAGAACCTGACTGATATTGTCACTGTCCGCACTCACCCGGTTGATGACATCAACGGCGCCTGCAATCTCCGTAGCCAGCCGGTTAATGGTCGCCACCGTATCGGCCACCACTTCCCGACCCTTCTCGGTATCTTTCTCGGCATTCCCCGCACTATCCGCCACCCGGTGCGCACTCTCGGTAACTTCATTGACCGCTTCCACCATCTGGCCCATGGCCTCGTTGATCTGACCGGTCTCTTCCATCTGTCGGGCCACGGCCTGACTGTTAGCCGATGCGGTGTCATTCACCCGGACCGCCTGCTGATCAACATCTGCTGTTGTAGAGCCCACCGACCGGACAAGCTCAGCAATACGATCGGTCATGTTGTTGAACTCAGAGGTGAGCTCCCCCAGTTCGTCCCGGTTGTTCAACCGGATATGGGTGGTCATATCGCCGGCGGCCACATTTCTTGCAGCTTCGCTGAACCGGTTGATGGCAATCCGCACAGACATAAAGAAGCCCACATAGAGGTAGACCACCACCAGCATCACAGCAATCAGCGCCACCAGAATCAGGGTGCGCTGCCCGGTCTGGCGAGCCAGGCGATCCTCAAGATTACCGGCAACCACATCGAAGATACGATCGCTGAGGGTATCGTAATATCCCATCTGCGCCGATACGGTCTCGTCGAATTCCTGCCAGGGCAGCTCCAGGCGCATAGGCGTAATGACATTCAGGTCCAGCTCATCACGCACTGTCATCAGGCTCTCTTCCGTGCGGGTCAACGCACCGCTCGCACTCTCTGCCAGCTGGGGCGACGCCTCCACAGCAACGGAAAGGGCCGGCGAAAGCAGCGAACTGCGGTTGGTCAACTGATCGTAGATTTCATTCAGGGTTTCGCTGAGTGCATAGCCCACCTGACCTTCCACCAGCGCAAAAATACCGTATGAACGGGCGCCGCCAACAACAGTGCGAGACTCAGGCAACGCAGAACGCACCAGCCCTAACAGCAGCAGGTTTTCCCGGGACGCATCCTGCCCCAACCCGCTGATTTCAATGGTCGCCGGCAGCAAGGCCATCACCTTCTGCACAAATTCCTGGTAGTACTTGAACTGGGGGTCAATGTTGCCCTGATAGTTATCGTTGGCTTTGAGCGTCTCCCATTCTTCCCTTACAGCCAGAATCTGCTCCTGCCAGGAGCCGGAGGTGTCAAAAGAACGCTGTGGTTCGGCGAGATCTGCCAACAGGGCGTCCATACGACTGGCCGCTTCGTTGGCTTTTTCGAGCAGGGGTTGTTCGTCTTTCAGAATGCCAGGGGCCTGATAGTCACGGTAATCCATCGACGCCACCAGCAGGCGTTCCACCTTCTGGAGTTCTGCAAGACCTTCAATGCCGCGGGTCATGGTCTGAACCGACTGGTTGAGCCCGGAAATCACCAACCAGCAAAGCACGATGATAGGGCCAAGAAAGAGAATGCTGATGAGGCTGAATTTGTAAACCATGGGCAGCCGATTCATCAGTGCTACAGCCGGATTGATTATATAGTTCACAGAGCCCTCGCTGCTTCTAACAACTGAATCTTTATTCTTTTGTTTGATTATCGCCCGTTGCCGGAAAAACTTAATCACTATTTAGTGTTATTCTGTAATCCGTTTTTGCTTTCCGGCTAGGCCATGCCTGCGATCACCAGCAATGCAAACGCACATATCCACACCAGCATGCTCCGGTTGAGGAGGTCCCTTATGGCGCTGAGGCTCCGTCCGCCAAAATCGGGCCACTCTTCCGGGTGCAACTCCGAAAAGCGCGCAGGATCAAGTGCATAACCAGTTAACGACCCGTTGGCGGAAATCATGAGCACATCCGCGGTCTTTTTCCCGAATCCCGGGAATACCTTGCGTATTTCCCGGGACCAGCCGGCCAGGTCACCGGCGAGTCCGAATGTGCATGACAGCAAGCGGGAAGGAATCCAGCCGATAAGCCGGGCCGCCCGCTGATAGCGTTCCCGCGCGGCCGCCTGCGGCCATTGGCCCGCCAGAGCTACAAGCCCGCGAGCCAGAAAAGCCAGCGCTATGCCGCCGACGGCGTACCAGAAAACCACCAGGAAGAAACGCTCGAAAACCGAGACCATCAGCGCCCGCGACACCGACAGGTGCATGGCTTCTGGCGATAGCGCCGCTCCTCTTTCGGAGGCGGGCAGGCGCTCTTGAACATGGTGCCAGGCAGCCTGCATATCTCCGCGCCGCCAGGCATCGGAATAGGCTCGCAGCACCTTGCGCCAGCCCGGCGCTCCCATCAGTACCACCATCAGCACCAGTTCAAGCGGATACAGGGCATAGCGGTAGCCCGCCTCACTGGACAGCGCCCACGCGCCAGCGAGCGCCAGAGAAGGTAACACAACCAGCAGCGCCCCTCTCCAGACTGACCGCTCCTGACCCGCTTCTACCCGGCCCCAACGATGAAACCAGCGACGCCAGATCTCATCGCTGGCCAGGTGGTCGGCGCGGTCCAGCCTGCGGCGAATCACGTACGCAATCAGAAAAACAACCAACGACATCAGGCCATCTCCTCGTTCGACAGCAGTGCCCGGAAGCGAGACCACTCAAACGCGGGCCCTGGATCGGTTTTTCGGCCCGGAGCAATATCACTGTGGCCGGCAATGCGACCCGGCGTGATTTCCGGCCAGGCTGTCATTGCCAGGAGCGCCAGACGCGCCAGCGCACGGTACTGATCATCGGTATAGGGAACGTCATCCGCACCTTCGAGCTCGATACCAATGGAGTAGTCGTTGCACTCCTCCTTACCCTGAAAACTGGAACGGCCAGCATGCCATGCCCTGTCCAGACAGCTGACAAACTGAATAACGGAACCATCCCGGCGAATCAACGCGTGTGCAGACACCTTCAGCTCTGCGATCGTTTCAAAATAGGGGTGGACAGCAGTATCCAGACAGTTACAGAAAAAATTCTCGATGTGCGGGCCGCCAAACTGTTCCGGCGGCAGGCTGATGTTGTGAACCACCAGCAGTGAGATAGAGGAACCGTCCGGGCGGGGACCAAAATTGGGCGACGGACACCAGCGCACGCCGGGGAACCGGCCACTGGAACGCAAAAGTGCTGCCGCATCTTTCAGGGAGTGTGGGTGATGATCGTTCTGGATACTAGACAACGTGTTTCCATCGGCGCAGGGGACTCATGCAGATGATTGAATCACAAAGCGCCCATGGATGCCACGACGTCGCCGGTGCCCTGCGCGGGCACTCAGTACCGGAGATCAGTCTTTTCGGTTATGACGCAGGTTGTCGATGATGGACTCCAGCGCCCGATCAAAGATCAGGCCGTCATCCAGCATGGTGATCGCCTGCTCCTGCAGAGCAATCGCCAGGTCATCCCGATGATATTCCGCCACCTTCGCACCACTGCGGTTAACAAAGATGTACTTGCCGGTGGCCTTGATGAAGGCCGCCAGCTTGCAACGGACCCTGGTCTCGTCTCTGGCCATCTCAACCCAGGATCCAACTCTCAGGCCGTCCGCCTTCGCCAGCCATTCCGCCGACGCTACTGGTGATTGGATCTCCGCGAATTCCTCGGCGACGGCTGCCGTCTCAACGCCGGCTGAGATCTCAGCAGGCTTGACTGACGCAGGTTCAGTCACCTCGTCAATCACCTCCGGCGCAGGTTCCGATTGCTCGGGAGTTTCCGCCGGCTCTGCCGGAGCTTCAGGTACCTCAAAATTCTCAATCGTGGGTGCCTTGTCTTCAACAACCGGCGCGGTCACCAGTTTCTGGAAAACATCGACATGGGCAAGCTCCAGGTCCCGGATGGCCGCATCGGTTGCAAACGGATCCCAGGAGATCTCCTGAAGCGCCTTGCGGAGCTCTTCCACCACCTCTGGAATCATTCGCAACAGTTCCGCCCGGGTATCAGAAGACACCGGTCGCGGGTCAACACTCCACACCAGCCGCTCGCTGATGGCCTTTGCCTGCAGCCAACGCTCGCTTTCTTCACCCTCGCGCAACACCACCCACTGCAGGTAGCGGGTCCAGGGCTCGTTCAGCACCTGTAAAACCGGATCGGGAATGTCCCGGCCTGCCGTGTGCTCACGGATAACATCGGTAGCAGCCTGACTGGCACGTTCCTGCCGGGCGCGTCCTTCTTCGGCATCCCGAAGGCGCTGCTCAACCAGCTCGCGACGCCGGCGATCCAGATCCATGAAGTGACCAAAGTCCTTCAGCAATTCCTCGAACAGCCCTACCTGATCGGTGTATTCGGTGAGCACCCGACCCACCACTTCCTCAATCTTTTCCCGAAGCGGATCACGCATTCCGGCACGTTTCTCGCTCCAGCCAATGGCGGCAAGGGCAAGTTCGTTGAGGAGCTTGCGAACCGGATGGCCACCACGATTGAAAAAGTTCTTGTCGCTGAGTGCGACCTTGAGCACCGGAATCTGTAGCCGCCCGATCAGCGCCTTCATAACCGGATGCAACTGCCGATCTTCGAGAATGAAATCAAACAGCATTGAGACCAGGTTGATCACATCACTGTCGACCTGCCCTACTGAGAATCGCTTCCCTTCCGGACCCTGCAACAGCGGCTGTAACTGCTGGCGCAAAGGCACCACATTGTCGCCTTCACCCTGCGGCGCTGCGCCCTGCAGTTCGTTCAGGCGCGCCATCAGACGATCGGTATCCAGAACAGCGCCGGTTTGTGCCATACCGGCACTACTGGTCTCTCCCTGGTGCAACAGCGCACTCAGCTCACTGAAAGTAGGCGACGGTCCATGGCCATTGGCAGTACCTTCGGCAGCCGGGGCTTCCTGGGCGGGCGCTGGCGAACCGCCTGCCTTTGGCGCACTGCGACCCGGCGCTACCTGAGCACCACCCACCGGAGCCCGCTTCATGTCAGGCAGCACGCCGGCGGCGATCAGGGTTTTGTTGCATTCCTGGTAGAAATCACTGAGCTTGTCCACCAGCAGTCGCTCAAACAGCTTCAAAACCACCAGCTTGGCGCGGATATCAATGTCCAGATCGGTGCAGGCATCCGAGATGGCACCGCAGATCACTTCCGGGCTGAGAGGCATCTGGTCGTCTGAGAGATCCAGTTGCGGAACGAGATGGCGAATCCGGGCCGCCAACATCCTTACCGGCTCCTGGTATCGATTCCGCAGGCGATTGGTCAGGTTATCTATCGCTACCTGCTGTTCAAGATCAGAGTGATCCACCAGGCTGAGGGAGTCCTGGTCCACTTCTTCCAGTGAACCACCGGAGCGGGCAGGTTTGAACTTACCCAGCTCATTGAAGGCCTGGCTGACGTATTGCAGGACTGACACTGTCATTGCCTTCCGGCGCAGTCGCAGCTCCCGCATGGCGTCGAAGTAGGCAGTCTGGTCCTGGTTGGAGCCGGCCCGGTCTGCGAGGGCAAACAAACTGTCGTCAGCCTGTTCGAAAAAACTGGCAAGTACCGCCTTGAGTGACTGACCCGATGTGTCACGCAGTCGCACCAGCTCTACCGGTAACGAGAACCGGCTCACCGGCTTCTGACCGGCCAAGCGGACTACCTTGTTATCGTGCGCCATGTGGATGCTCCGGAATCGAACAGCTGATGGTACTTAAACCTTTATAGGATTACATCATACGGGCGAGTGTCGTCACCTTGTGTCAGAATTTGTCACCTTTTGTGTCAGCAGGAACTGCATCACACTTCAGACCGCTCACACCTCCATTTGGCGAATCGATAGCGCTGGCAGTAGAATTGCCCTCCACACTTTTCCAAGCCACCAACAACCTCCGGACGTCCCAATGATTTCTGCCGAACTGCTGCGCCAGGCCCGTATCGAATCCGTTGCCCAGAGTCTGCGGGAAGATATTGGCGATGGCGACATCACTGCCCAGCTGATTCCTGCCGAAAAACTGGCAACCGCAAGGGTAATCACCCGGGAAGACGCCCGCCTGGCTGGAAGCGCCTGGGTGGAGGAGGTTTTTCGCCAGGTGGATCCCTCAGTGACACTTCAGTGGCAGTTTCACGATGGCGACGACGTACCCGCCAACGCCGTGATTTTCCGCATGCAAGGCCCGGCCCGCTCGCTTCTGACCGCTGAACGAGCTGCTCTTAACTGGTTGCAGACCCTGTCTGGCGTGGCAACGGCCTGTGCCCATTACGCTCGCCGGGTGTCCCATACCAACGTCCGCCTTCTGGACACCAGGAAAACCCTGCCAGGGCTGCGACTGGCCCAGAAATACGCGGTGACTTGCGGTGACTGCGACAATCACCGGCTGGGGCTCTGGGACGCCTTCCTGATCAAGGAAAACCACATTGCCGCCTGCGGCTCCATTGCCAATGCGGTCGCCGAAGCGCACCGCATTGCACCAGGCAAACCCGTGGAAGTGGAAACCGAATCGCTCGCCGAACTGGACCAGGCTCTTGAGGCCGGGGCCGACATCATCATGCTGGACGAGTTCTCGCTTGCCGACATGGCTGAAGCGGTAAAGCGGAATGCCGGAAAAGCCCGCCTTGAAGCTTCCGGTGGCATCAACGCGCACACGCTGGTGCCCGTTGCCGAAACCGGCGTGGATTACATCTCTATTGGCGCACTGACCAAAGACGTACGAGCCATCGATTTGTCCATGCGCCTGGAGTAATCCAGTCCCGGAATAATCAGCGGCCGCCAGAGGACAACAGCCGATCCATCTCCTCAAGCGCTGAGATCAGTTCACGGCCGGACTGCTCACGCCCACGGAAATGCTCTTCTGCCATGGGCGCAATACCAGATACCTCTGGCAGCGCGTGACCGGCTTCCACCAGCGCCTTCATTTTTTCAAGAAACACGAACTGCAGCCACTGGGTGAAGTCCATGGTATCCAGGCAGAACGGCTGGGTACTCTGGAACGCCTCCGGTGGCAGGCTTTCTGTCTGCCAGACACCCAGTTGCCGAAGTTCAATTTCAATCTGCAGCAAACCGTCGGTCACCTGATCCAGGTGGCGTGCTTTTTCACTCATGGGATTCCTCTCAGTCTGCCAATGGCTCCAGCTCAACAGACTCCCCATGCAGCACACGGTATAGGTCCTCATACTGGCGTGTGAGCGTGTGTTTCGGAGCCATGTGAATCAGCGGTTGGCGACTCTGGTGTGATTCTTTCATCTTGACGGAACTGGACAGGCGTACCGGCAGCACCGGCAACCCCTCCTCCGTCAGCTCCCGGACCAACTGCCTGGGCAGGCTCGCCCTTGGCTGGAACTGGTTTGCAATGATGCCCTCAACAACCAGCTCCTCATTATGATCCTCCTGCAATTCGCGGATTTCATGGAGGATGTTGTAGAGCGCCTGGCGGGAGAAATCATCGCAGTCGAACGGGATCAGGCAGCGCTGGGCAGCAATCAGGGCAGAACGAGTGTAGAAATTCAGGGCCGGGGCGGTATCGATATAGATCTCATCGAAACTGTCGCTGAGTTTTTTCAGGAACTCCCTGAGCTTGTAGATCTTGTGCTTGGCTTCGAGTTTGCGTTCCAGAAAATCCAGCTCAGGGCTGGATGGCAACACGTACAGGTTGTCGAATGACGAGGCGTGTACAAACTCGTCAGGTCGACGATTGAAGACACTGAAGGCGACCGTCTGCTCCAGCAGATCGGCAACGGTATCTTTCAGTTCAGCCGCCGGCTTGCCCAGCAGGTAGTGGGTGGAGTTGCCCTGCGGGTCCAGATCCACCACCAGGGTACGCTTTCCTCTTGCGGCGCTGATGGCCGCCAGATTACAAGTGATACTGGACTTGCCAACGCCACCTTTCTGATTGAATACAACCCGTCTCATGTCGTCTCTCCAATGGCCTTTATCGTTATTAATCCCTTTACCGCTACCATCCCATCACAGCTTTAACAAACGGAATGGTTAAACGTCGCTGGGCCTGCAGCGAATTCTCATCCAATGTATCCAGCAGCCCCAGCAGATCACCCAGCTTTCTAGGGGCCCTGCGCATGATGAAGCCGGCAACATCCTCACTCATCACCAGCCCGCGCTGCTCTGCCCGGGCCATCAGGATTCGCTGCCGGTCCTCATCCCGGTACACGCCCAACTGAATGAGCAAGCCATGCGCCAGGCGAGATCCCAGGTCTGCCAGCCCGAACGGCAGCGAAGCAGGCACCTCGGATAGACTGACCACCAGCAGGCCATTGCGGTCCAACACCCGGTTGTACAGGTGGAAAACCGCCTCCTCCCAGCCGGGATCCCCCGCGGCATGTTCCAGATCGTCAAGACAGATCACATCATGACTGTCCAGGCCCGCCAGGGCATCCGGGCCAAACGGCAACAACTCGACGATGCTGATGCAGACGGCAGTTTTCCCCATTTGCTCGGACTCATGGCAAATCGCCTGCAACAAGTGGCTTTTACCGGTATCGGAATCGCCACAGATCACGACCACCGGAAGCCCCGACGGCTCCCGGCACACCAGCTTAAGCCGCTGGGCGGCCGAACGGTTACGGTCGCCGTGAAAGTTGTCGAAGCGGGCATCGTCCCGGAGCTTGACCCCCAATACCATTTGTGAGGCTTTCATGACCGCTTCGCCCTCCAGGCCCGCAAACTCCACACTGCCACATAGTGCCCCCCGCTCACCAGCGCGCTGACGGCAACCAGCCAGATCCCGGTGTCGATGACCCAGGGCTGCATGGGCAAACCCGCCAGCAGGATGATAATGGCGAGCGCCACGAGTATCTGCACAAACGTGTTGATCTTGCCCGGAATACTGGGTTCCATATCGAAGCGGCCGATGCCGTAATGAAAAGCCAGGCCGCCGCAGACAATGACAAGATCCCGACCCAGCACCAGGGCAAACAGCCACAGCGGAAGTACACCGGTAATGGTGAGCATGAGGTAGGCCGAAATCAACAGCGCCTTGTCCGCGAGAGGGTCGGCCACAGCGCCAAGCCGGGAGCGCCAATTGAAATGACGGGCCAGAAACCCGTCAAAGGCATCGGTCAGTGCGGCAACGAAGAATATCACCAGAGACAGCCGATAGTTACCTTCCAGCAGCGCGCCGGCGAACGGCACGATCAGCACCATTCGCAGGAATGTCAGTGCATTCGGGATCCAGCGCCACTGCTTAGAACTCACCGGGCTGCCTCCATCAAGCCATCAGCTTCGGTCGCCGCCAGTGGCGCCGGGAGCGGGTTGCCAGCGGTAATAAAGTACCTGGTACAAAGACTCAAAAGCCTGTTCGGCATCCTGCTCATCGCCCGGAGCCAGGGGCTGATAGCTGAACCCAGGCGTCGAAGCACTATCCTGCGCATCCGTTCCGGCCGGTGCTTCGGTTTCATTGCGGGAACCGGGCTCGCCTGTTTGCGCCTCACCATCCCCGTCCGAGCCAGCAGTCTGGCTGTTCTTGCTGGCCGTTATCGGCTCTGCAGGCTGCTCCGCCGGCACAAATCGTGCGTCCAGCGCGATATGCTCCTTCAACTGGTCAAGTTCTCCAGAGAATGCTACCTCCACGGTCAGCCGGTTGCCACGAACCCGTGACGCACCAACAGACACTACCGGAGTCATGTCCTGTAGGGCCCGGGTCACCTGACCGTAATCTGCCAGCGTCGTTACACCCTCAAGCACCATATCAACTTTCGGAGCCTCACCCGCCTCGCCGGCTGTAACCGCATATCGGCTGGCGTATTGCTCTGTCCAGCGATCGATCAAAGCTTGCGCCAACTGTTCCGGCGTATCGGCATTGACCGACTGCTCACCCGCATCGAGCCCCATGCCTTCAACCACCCAGCCTGCGCGCCATTGGCCGCCGGAACGACTGATACGCACCAGAGCCAGGGCGTCGTGGGACAGATCGTCTGAAGCTTGTTCGATGCGGCCGACAAACTGGCCCCACAAATCCGACAGCAAGGCCCGGTCACCGGCATAGGTCTCCGGCGGGAAGGCGATGGGCAGACCGCGATCGGCCGCTGCTGATAAGAGATGCTGGGCCCAGAGCCCCTCGTTACTGCCCGCCGCTGAATCTGCTGAACGGGTCAGTAATTGCCGGTCTCCCCGGTCTTCCACGGCAATCCAGGCCAGTGTCAGGGGGCGGTTGGCGCCCCATACCGGCGCCTGCACAGACGCCAGCGCGCGGTTAACCCCCACGGCCCCGAAACTCATCTGCAAACGCGACTGCCCCGCGGTACGGTTCACCTGATAAGACAGCAACATGGACTCGGCGTCTGCCAGTACCTCGTCTATCCCTTCGAGTTCCAGCACCTCACGGGTCCCGGACACCCTCACCATTACCTGACGCAGCCCTTCAGCGTATCCGGCCTTCAAGGCATCCGCCGAGGTGCCTGCAACCGGAACATCGGCCGTGTAAAGTCCCGACACGCTGACCGCCGATGCCGGGCCGGCCGAGAGTACCCAACATACTGCCGCCAACAGAAACGCAGCAACTCGCCCGTTCCTGGCTGTTTTCACTGATTCGGTCATGAAACACCTTGCCATTCCCATGGTTGGCGCACAGGATACACCATCACCAGAGCCGAGAGTAGCAAGCACAGGTTGCAGTCAGGCAATCTGAAACCGGCAATATTGCCTGTGCTCCCAATTCCATTTGGAGCCCCCGTGCGCACCTGTTAAAATCCGCGCCTTGACTCACAGGCCTACGGTTATTTTCCATGAGCGAACAGAAGCCCTCCCTGACCTACCGCGATGCCGGCGTGGACATCGACGCAGGTAACGATCTTGTCAACCGAATCAAGAGCACTGCAGCGCGCACCCGTCGCCCGGAAGTACTCGGCGGCCTCGGCGGCTTTGGTGCCATGGTATCGATTCCGGCAGGCTACAAAGAGCCCGTACTGGTTTCTGGCACGGACGGCGTAGGCACTAAGCTTCGGCTTGCCATGCAACTGCAGAAGCATGACAGCATCGGCATCGACCTGGTGGCCATGTGCGTGAATGACCTGGTGGTCGGTGGCGCCGAGCCTCTGTTCTTTCTGGACTACTACGCAACCGGCAAACTGAATGTTGACGTTGCCGCCCAGGTAGTAGAAGGCATTGGCCAGGGTTGTGAGCAGGCCGGATGTGCTCTGGTTGGTGGCGAGACCGCCGAGATGCCGGGCATGTATGAAGGCGACGATTACGATCTGGCCGGCTTCTGTGTAGGCATTGTGGAGCGTGACAAGATCATTGACGGTAGCCGCGCGCAGCCGGGTGACGCCCTGCTGGCGCTGGGCTCCTCCGGCCCCCACTCCAACGGCTACTCGCTGATTCGCAAGATTATCGAAGTCAGTGGCGCAGACCTGAGCCAGTCAATGGGCGACACCACACTGGCCGACGCCCTGATGGCGCCCACACGCATCTATGTTAAGAATCTGCTTAAACTGATTCGCGAAGTCGATGTTCGGGCCCTTTCGCACATTACCGGCGGCGGCCTGCCCGAGAACATCCCCCGGGTACTGCCCAAGGGCACCATAGCCGCACTCGACACCCAGAGCTGGGAGCTGCCCCCGGTATTCCAGTGGCTTCAGAATGCCGGCGGCGTAGCCCAGGAGGAAATGTATCGCACCTTTAACTGTGGTATCGGCATGGTCATCTGTGTACCGGAAGACCAGAAGGCACTGGCCATGGACACCCTGAATGCCATGGGTGAAAAGGTATGGCAGATCGGCGTAATGGAAGTAGCCGAATCCAGCGATGCTGAGCCCGTTGTTCGCTACGCACCGGGGCTTTTGACGGCATGAAGGCAGATCCGGCCCCCGTTCCGAAGATCCTGGTGCTCGCCTCTGGCAGCGGCACCAACCTGCAGGCTTTGATCGACGCCACCCGTGAACGCGACTTTCCGGGTGAGATCATTGCCGTTGGCTGCAACAAACCGGGCGCGTTTGCCCTGGAGCGCGCCGCCCAGGCCAATCTCACCACCTTTGTGGTCGACCATACAAAATACGGCTCCCGAGAAGAATTCGACGCCGCCCTGCTGGCCGAAATCCTTCGCCACAATCCGGATCTGGTAGTGCTGGCCGGCTTCATGCGGATTCTGACCAGCGACTTTGTCCGCGCATTCCGTGGCCGAATGCTTAACATTCACCCGTCCCTGTTGCCGGCCTACACCGGACTGAACACCCACCAAAGGGTCCTGGAAGCCGGTGACCGCACCCACGGTGTATCCATTCACTTTGTGACCGAGGAACTGGACGGCGGGCCCGTCATCGCCCAGGCGGAAGTTGCCGTGGCAGAGGATGACACTCCGGAGTCCCTGGCGGAAAAAGTTCAGCAACAGGAGCACGTGCTCTACCCCATCGTCGTGCGCTGGTTCTGCGAGGGTCGCATACAGCTGGGCGCTGAGGGCGTTCTGTTTGACGGCGCGCCCATCGAGCGTCCCATGCGACTGCCGGCGAACTGAACAGATTGTCATCACAAGGCCTCGCCGAACCAACTACACTGTCGCTAGCGTAGACGGTCAAAGAGGCTTTTTGATGCACACAGACACCCCCCACAAACCACGTTTTCAGCTCTGGGCAGCCCTAATTGCCGGCATGATTGCACTGCCGGCGTCCGCCGGCGATGTTGATTATGCCCCTCTGGCACCCTATGAGGCCCGCTACACCGCCTCCATGTCCAAGGGCGTCAGCCTCAACGGCGAAGGTGTTCGGGAACTGACAGACCAGGGCAATAACGTCTGGCTCTACCGTACGGATGTCGACTCCTTCATCGCCGATATCAACGAATCACTGATTTTTCGCTGGGAAAATGGCCAGGTAATTCCCCTGCGCTACCGCTATCACCTCTCCGGCTTCCTGATCAAGGATCGCAAACAGTCCATTGATTTTGACTGGCAGGCAGGCACTGCCACCGGCAGCTATCGCGGCGAGAAGTTTGAAGTCGAGTTGCGGGATAAGACCCTGGACCCACTGGGCTACCAGTTACAGCTCCATCAGGATCTCAAGGCGGGCAAACGCGATGTCACCTACCAGGTGCTGGACAAGGGGGATTACGACGACGACCGCTTTGCTGTCATCGACGAAGATAGCCTGGGCGACAATGGCCGCACCATGAACACCCTGAAGGCGGAAAAGGTCCGGGACGAAGACTCCAAACGCCAGACCCTGATGTGGTTTGATCCGGCCCGGGATTACCTGCTGGTTCGCCTGCTCCAGGTAGAGCCGGACGGCAGCGAGTACGAGCTGAAACTCAAAGACGCGACACTGGCCGACTAACCGGCCAGTCCCTGCTCGGCCCACACCGCTTTTACTTCTTCAGCAATGATTCTCAGGCCCTCAGCCACCCGGGCATCGTCCTGCGAATAGGTGACCCTGAGGCACTCATGGCGATGACGCCAGCCATCCTCGGGCAAGCCCGGGAAGAAATAATGCCCGGAGACCACCAGCACACCCCGAGCCTTGAGGCGCTGATAAAGCTCCAGACTGGAGACTGGCAAATCCGGGAACCAGAGCCACAGGAACATGGCGCCTTCGGGCTTGTGGATGTACCAGCGGCAACTGTCTTCGCCCATGGCGTCCCGGAACACCGATACCGCCCGCTCCATTTTTGCTTTATAGAACGGGCAAACCACATCCCGGCTCAGGGACAGAATCTCTCCGGAGCGCACCAGCGGTTCTGCCAGCATCGCACCAAAGCTTCCGGTGGCCAGGTTCATGATGGCGTTGATACCCGACAATGCCTTGATAATGGACTCTTCGGCAATAACAATCCCGGTTCGCGCCGCCGGCAAGCCCAGCTTTGACAGGCTCAGACACAGGATAACCTGCTCGTTCCAGCTCGGCTGCGCGTCGACAAACAGCAGGCTCGGAAATGGCGTTCCATAGGCTCCGTCGACAATCAGCGGAATATCGTTTTGCCGGGCCAGTTCTTCCAGCCGGGCCAACTCCTCATCGGTGATGACGTTTCCCGTGGGGTTTGTGGGCCGGGATACACAGATAGCGCCGGTTTCTCCGGTCACCTCCACGGCCTCAAAATCCACCCGATATTTGAATTCATGGGCATCGGTGAAGGAGATGTCCGGCTGTACCGCGTGGAACAGCCCTTGCTCAATGCCGGCATCGGCGTAGCCAATGTATTCAGGCGCCAGCGGCAACAGGATATGCTTGCGATGTCCATCACCGTAGTCACCACCAAACATGTTGAAAAGCATGAAGAAGGCAGCCTGACTGCCGTTGGTCAGCGCAATGTTTTCGGGCTTCAGGCCCCAGCCGTATTCCTGATTCAGCAACTGGGCCAGGGAGGCAATAAACTGTTTTTCCCCCTGAGGGGGGTCGTAAATACCCACCAGCCGACGTACGTCCGCTTCACTGGAGGCCATCTCCGCCAGAATGCTCTGAACTCTCTGCTGGATCTCCGGAATGTGGCCGGGGTTACCACCGCCCATCATGATCATGTCCTCACCGGAGGCCATGGCATTCCCGAGATCGTCCATCAGGGAAGTAATGCCGGCATCAGCGGTGAATTTACGACCGAAAGCAGAGAGTTTCATGATTCATTCCGTTCAATAAAGTACTGAGGGAGGTTACAGGCAGTGTAGCTTGGTTGCCTTATGTCAGCCTTCCAGGGAGATTCCCAGATTGCTGACACCGTCGTTGGCGGCACCGGCTCGGAGTTCAGCCAGGAAGGCTTCTTTGGGTGTTCGCTGCTTTTTCAGCGCCATGACGGTGTCACGCTGAAACAGTTTGTCGTCCTTGAGCAGGGGGTGGTGTTCAAACACGCGCACCAGTTCGTTTTCATCCATTCCCTCACCTTCGGACATTTCAACAAAATCCATGACGGTGCGGGTCGCCAACTGGGAAGCTTCGGTGGCGCGATGCTTGTTCGGATTCAGGCGGTTCAGCAGCGCCTGCTCAAGCAACTGGCAGAAATCGAAGGCTGGGTAGACACCGTAGGCATCGTACTCATCCACATTGGGGCACAGGGTTTCTAGCTTACTGAGCAGCTGCGGAATTGCGGCATCGGCCACGTCTTTCTGGAGCATGTCCCAGGCCAGATCGAGCAACTGGCGCATCTTGCCGCCGGTTTTCAGGCCAACGGCGTCGGCGAACAGGGCGTAGTTGGGAAAGGAGCGTTCGGCCAGGGCCAGCAGGAAGGCGCATTCGCGCCAGCCCTGCAGCTGTGAGACGGCTTTGAGAAACTGGTTGGCGTTCATGTCCTGGGCAGGGTCACGCCGGTCTGGCCAAGGTACTTGCCGCCGCGGTCTTTGTAGCTGGTTTCACAGATTTCGTCGGATTCGAAGAACAGCATCTGGGCAACGCCTTCGTTGGCGTAGATTTTCGCTGGCAAATTGGTGGTGTTGGAGAATTCCAAGGTTACCTGACCTTCCCACTCCGGCTCCAGCGGGGTGACGTTCACGATGATGCCGCAGCGTGCATAGGTGCTTTTGCCCAGGCAGATAGTGAGTACGCTTCTGGGGATGCGGAAGTATTCAACGGTGCGCGCCAGGGCGAAGCTGTTCGGCGGGATGATGCAGACGTCGCCGGTGTAGTTGACGAAGCTGTTTTCGTCGAAGTTCTTCGGGTCTACGGTGGCGCTGTGGACGTTGGTGAAGATTTTGAATTCGTTGCTGCAACGTACGTCGTAGCCGTAGCTTGAGGTGCCGTAGGAGATGACGCGGCCTTTTTCGCTTTCCCGAACTTGTCCGGCTTCGAAGGGTTCGATCATGCCGTGCTGTTCGGACATCCGGCGGATCCACTTGTCGGATTTGATGCTCATGGGTGAATTCTCGTTTCCAGCTGGTGGGAAAATTGGGGCGTAGTTTACCTTGTCGTGCGGTGACTGTCGAAGATATAGGACTGGTTGCCCAACACCGCGCACTGGGGGCTGCGCCATCAGGCCCTTCTGTCCAAAAACCGCTACGAGCACCCGCAAGCGGGTCCAGCCAGCAATCATAGATTGCTGTCGTTCGGCGGCGCATGAAGCTTTGCTTCATAAACGCTTGCCTCACCCATGTGCGCTTCTCTCCGGCCATCCATGGCCTCCGACATTTTTGGACAGAAGGGCCTGATGCCGCGAACAGACTATGGAGCTGGAGTCCCTCTGTACCCGGTCTTGGTTAATGCTCCGTCACGGAGACACTGGAAATCGTCCCACCAAGATTCCGCTCGCGGGTGGACAGCTCCGCCCCCACCCTTCTGGCGATGTCGCGGTAGCGTCTTGCCACTTCCGAATCCGGCTCGGCGACCACAGTCGGGGCGCCGCTGTCGGTCTGCTCGCGGATGGTCATGTGCAGGGGTAGCTGGCCCAGGAGGGCGGTTTCGTATTCTTCCGCGATGCGTTCGCCGCCACCGTGGCCGAAGAGGGGCTCTTCATGGCCGCAGTTGGAGCAGATGTGGACGCTCATGTTTTCGACTACGCCCAGCACCGGGATGTCGACTTTGCGGAACATTTCGATGCCTTTTTTGCCGTCCAGCAGGGCGATGTCCTGGGGGGTGGTGACGATGACGGCGCCGGTGACCGGGACTTTCCGGGCCAGGGTGAGCTGGATGTCGCCGGTGCCGGGAGGCATGTCGATGATGAGGTAGTCGAGTTCATCCCACAGGGTTTGCTGGAGCAACTGCATCACCGCACCGCTGACCATGGGGCCGCGCCAGACCATGGGGGTTTTGTCGGTGGTGACGAAGGCCATGGAGTTGGCTTGCAGGCCGTGGGCCAGCATGGGGACGAAGTATTTGTTTTCGCGTACGTCCGGGCGTTTGCCTTCGGGTACGCCGAGCATCATGCCGATGCTGGGCCCGTAGATATCGGCGTCAAGGATGCCGACCCGGGCGCCTTCGGCGTGCAAGGCGAGAGCGAGGTTGACGGCGGTGGTGGATTTGCCCACGCCGCCTTTGCCGGAGGCGACGGCGATGATGTTTTTCACACCGGGGACGGCCGGCAGGTCTTTGTTGGTTTTGTAGCTGTGGATTTTCTGGGCTACGTGTACTTCGGCACTTTCAACGCCATCGACAAATTCCAGAGCGTTGGCGACGATCTGTTTCAGACCACCAGCGATGCCTTTTGAAGGGTATGGCAGTTCGACCATCAGGGTCACGTTGCCGCTGTCGTCTGCGCTCAGGTTTTTCACAGCTCCCAGTTCGTACAGGTCTTTGTTCAGGTAGGGGTCCCGGTATTCGCGAACGGCGGCTTCTAGGGCCTGTTGGGAAATCTGGGTCATCGGGGTCTCCGGAATAAGCTCATAAGCTTGAATGCAGGTGAAAAATGATGGCTCGGAAGGTATCATCTGTGCCCGTTTCTGACCATATGGGGTCTTTACCTGGAACAATCAATTGCGATTGGCGCCGGAACCCCGTTTTTGTCTTTCCAACCCGACTCAACATAAGGTTCGGACATCACCATGACGCAAGCGAGCAAGCAACAGCGCGATATTCTGGTTACCAGCGCCCTGCCCTACGCCAACGGGCCCATTCATCTGGGGCACCTGCTGGAATACATTCAGACCGATATCTGGGTGCGCTTCCAGAACATGCGCGGCCACAACTGCTACTACGTTTGTGCAGACGATGCTCACGGCACTGCCATTATGCTGCGGGCCGAGCGTGAGGGAATTACCCCGGAGCAGCTGATCGACCGGATTCGTCAGGAGCATCAGGAAGACTTCGCGGGCTTCCACATCCGTTTCGACAATTATTACTCCACACACTCGGAGGAGAATCAGTACTTCTCGGAGTACATCTACCGCCAGCTCAAGGACAATGATCACATTGCCACGCGCAAGATCACGCAGTTCTTTGATCCGGAAAAAGAGATGTTTCTGGCGGATCGTTTCATCAAAGGCACTTGCCCCAAGTGCAAAACCGAAGACCAGTACGGTGATAACTGTGAGGCCTGCGGCGCCACCTACACACCCGCCGAGCTGATCAATCCCCGCTCTGCGGTGTCTGGCGCTACCCCTGTGGAAAAGGAATCCGAGCATTACTTCTTCAAACTGCCGGAGTTCCACGATTTTCTGAGCAAGTGGACGCGCAGCGGTGCTCTGCAACCCCAGGTGGCCAACAAGCTGGCCGAGTGGCTGGATGCGGGCCTGCAGGAGTGGGACATCAGCCGGGATGCGCCCTATTTCGGGTTTGAGATTCCGGATGCACCCGGTAAATATTTCTACGTGTGGCTGGATGCGCCTATCGGCTACCTGGCCAGCTTCAAGAACCTGTGCAACCGCGAAGGCATCGATTTCGAGCATTTCTGGAAGAAGGATTCCAGCGCCGAGGTGTACCATTTTATCGGCAAGGACATCATCAATTTCCATGCCCTGTTCTGGCCGTCGATGCTGCACGATGCAGGCTTCCGCACGCCAACCGCGGTCTGGGCCCATGGCTTCGTGACGGTGAACGGCAAGAAGATGTCCAAGTCCCGCGGTACCTTCATCATGGCCCGCACCTACCTGGATCACCTGGACCCGGAATACCTGCGTTACTACTTCGCCGCCAAGCTGACCGGTGGCGTTGATGACATGGACCTGAACCTGGATGACTTTGCCGCACGGGTGAACTCGGACCTGGTCGGCAAGGTGGTGAACATCGCCAGCCGCAGTGCCGGTTTCATTACCAAGCGCTTCGACGGCAAGCTGGGCAAGGTCACCGAGCAGGACAAACTGAAAGAGTTTATCGATGCCGGTGAGCAGATCGCCGAGTTCTACGAAGCCCGCGAGTTCGGCCGTGCCATGCGCCGGATCATGGAGCTGGCAGACATTGCTAACCAGTATGTGAACGATGAGCAGCCCTGGGTGATTGCCAAGCAGGAAGGCCAGGACGACAAGCTGCAGGCCATCTGCACCAACGCCCTGAACATGTTCCGCCTGCTGATGACTTACCTGGCACCGGTGCTGCCGAAGACAGCAGATGCCGCGCAGTCGTTCCTGAACTCCCGCCTGGACTGGAACAACCGCGCCGCCCTGCTGGAAAATCACGGCATCGACAAGTTCAAGCCGCTGATGAACCGGGTGGATATGGCGCAGATTGAGAAAATGCTGGACGCTTCGAAAGAAGAAATGCCGGCAGCCGTCGGTCAGCCCTCAGCGGCGCCGACCGCAGACCTGGAACCTGTGGCTGAGGAGATCGAATTCCCCGACTTTGCCAAGGTGGACCTGCGGGTCGCCAAGATCGTCAAAGCCGAGCATGTGGAAGGCGCAGACAAGCTTCTTCGCCTGACACTTGATATAGGCCATGGCGAACGCAACGTGTTTGCTGGTATCAAGTCCGCCTACAAACCGGAAGACCTGGAAGGCCGTATGACCGTGATGGTGGCCAACCTGAAACCCCGGAAAATGAAGTTCGGCATGTCTGAAGGTATGGTTCTGGCCGCAGGCCCGGGTGGCAAAGAGATTTTCATCCTGTCTCCGGATTCCGGCGCCACACCCGGCATGCGGGTAATGTAAGCAGCAAGGCTGAGACGCTCCGATGACAGAGTATTTGCTGATACTGGTCAGCACCATTCTGGTGAACAACTTCGTGCTGGTGCAGTTTCTGGGACTGTGCCCCTTCATGGGGGTTTCCGGGAAACTGGAAACCGCCATGGGTATGTCGCTGGCCACCACATTTGTGCTGACGCTGTCTTCGGTGTGCAGTTACCTGGCCTATACCTATCTGCTGGCACCGCTGGACCTGGCTTTCCTGAAAACCATCACCTTCATCCTGGTAATTGCGGTGGTGGTTCAGTTCACCGAAATGGTGGTGCGCAAAACCAGCCCCTTGCTGTACCGGGTACTCGGTATTTTTCTGCCGCTGATTACCACCAACTGCGCGGTTCTGGGCGTGGCCCTGCTTAACCTGAATAAAAACAACAACTTCGTTGAATCCGTGCTGTACGGCTTTGGCGCAGCGGCCGGTTTCTCCCTGGTGCTGGTGCTGTTTGCGGCCATGCGCGAGCGGATTGCCGTGTCTGATGTACCGGTTGCCTTTCGTGGCGCCGCCATTGGTATGATTACCGCAGGTCTCATGTCGCTGGCGTTTCTGGGCTTTACCGGCCTGGTTACGGTCTGACGGAGCAATTGTTTTATGTGGACAAGCTTTCTGATTGCCGTTGTGGTTCTGCTGGCACTGGCGCTGGTCTTTGGCGGGTTGCTGGGGTTTGCCGCTGAGCGGTTCAGGGTTGAAGGCAATCCGCTGGTAGACCAGATCGATTCACTGTTGCCGCAGACCCAGTGCGGCCAGTGCGGCTTCCCCGGCTGCCGCCCCTACGCCGAAGCTATCGCCCAAGGCGAAGCCATCAACAAGTGCCCGCCAGGCGGCGAAAGCACCATCAAGGCCATGGCAGACCTGCTGGATGTAGAACCCCAGCCCCTGGACGCCGAACACGGCGTTGAACAGGCCAAGCGTGTCGCAGTCATTCGTGAAGATGAATGCATCGGCTGCACCAAGTGCATCCAGGCCTGCCCGGTAGACGCCATCCTCGGGGCCGCCAAGCATATGCACACCGTCATCGAAAGCGAGTGCACCGGCTGTGACTTGTGCGTGGAACCCTGCCCGGTGGATTGCATCGACATGATCACCATCGAGCCGGATATCCGTACCTGGACCTGGACACCTCCAGCGCCCCAAATCATCGCCACCGATCGCCAGGGAGCCAGCGCCTGATGACTCAGCTGTGGGATTTCACCGGCGGCATTCATCCGCCCGAGAACAAGCATCAGTCCACGGCCCGCCCGATCCGCAAGGGCGCCATGCCCGATCGCCTGGTATTGCCATTGCAACAACACATCGGCGAACCGGCAGAGTTGGTGGTTGCGGTGGGCGACCGGGTGCTGAAAGGTCAGAAAATCGCAGACGTTACCAATGGCATGGGTGTGCCGGTGCATGCTCCCACTTCGGGGGTGATCGAAGCCATTGAACAGCGTCCGGTTCCCCACCCGTCCGGTATGGCGGACTGGTGCGTGGTACTGAAACCGGATGGCGAAGACCAGTGGTGCGCCCTGTCACCGATTGACGATTACAAACAACTTGACCGGGAAGCGGTGCTGCAGCGAATTCGCGAGGCCGGCATTTCCGGCATGGGGGGCGCCGGTTTCCCTACCGATATCAAGCTGAGGCCACCAAGGGATCGCAAGGTCGATACCCTGATTCTCAACGGCGCGGAGTGCGAGCCCTACATCACCGCCGATGACATGACCATGCGCGAGCAGGCCGCCGAGGTGGTTGCCGGCCTGAAAGTGATGGCGTGGATTCTCCGGCCTTCCCGGTGCGTTGTCGGCATTGAAGACAACAAGCCCGAGGCCATTGCCGCCATGCGCAAGGCGGTGGCGGGCACTCAGATTGAAATTGCGGTGGTGCCCACCAAGTACCCGTCTGGTGGTGAAAAACAATTGATACAGATTCTGACCGGCCAGGAAGTCCCCAGTGGCGGTATTCCTGCCGATATCGGGGTGATGTGCCAGAACATCGGAACTGCCGTCGCCGTGGGCCGTGCTGTCTTTGAGGGCAAGCCGCTGATATCCCGTGTGGTAACCGTTACCGGCGAGGCCGTGCGGGAACCCGGCAATTTTGAAGTCCTGATTGGCACGCCGATCCATCACCTGCTCGAAACGGCAGGGATGGCGCAGGAACGTCTTGAGCGGCTGATTCTTGGCGGCCCCATGATGGGGTATACCCTGACCACCGATTCCGTGCCCGTGGTAAAAACCACCAACTGCGTGATCGCGGCAACCGCGGCAGAACTGCCGGCTCCGCCGCCAGAGCAGCCGTGCATCCGTTGTGGACAGTGCGCCGAGGCGTGCCCCATGGAACTGTTGCCGCAGCAATTGTTCTGGTATTCCAAGGCGGGTGAATTCGAGAAAGCAGAACACCTGAACCTGTTCGACTGCATCGAATGCGGAGCCTGTTCCTACGTCTGCCCCAGCTCCATTCCGTTGGTCCAGTACTATCGGTTTGCCAAAGGCGAGATTCGCACCCAGCGCGCGGAACAGCTGAAAGCGGATCGCGCTCGCGAGCGCTTCGAGGCACGTCAGGCCCGCCTGGAACGGGAGCAACAGGAAAAGGAATTACGGCGCAAGGAGCGGGCCAAGGCTGCTGCCGAAGCTCAGGCCAAAAAGCAGGCGGAAGCAGAAATGGCCGCCGCCGATGGCCAGGCAAGCGACGACCGGGCAGCCAAAGCCGCCCTGGTACAGCAGGCCCTGGAACGCAAGAAGGCCAAAACAGCCGCCGACACCAAAGAGCAACCGGTACCGAGCAGCACTGAAGTGGCCGATGACAAACCCGACATAGAGGCGCTGGAGAAGCAACTCACCCAGGCAGAAGCCAAGCTCAACACCATGCAGGGCATGCTCGATGAGGCCCGGTCTCAGCAGGCGGATAATGTTGAGAAACTGGAACGTGCTGTCGCCAAGAACCATGATCGGGTGCAACGGGCTCAGCAGGCGCTTGATCAGGCTCGCAAGCAAGTGGCGGAAGAACCCGCGTCGTCTCAATAATTCAATCAGGCTGGAACTTCATGGCTCTTGTTCAACAGTCCTCACCCCATGCTCGTCGCGCGCGGCCCACGTCACGGGTCATGCTCTGGGTCATTCTGGCCGCTCTGCCCGGCCTGCTGGCCCAGACTCTGTTCTTTGGCTGGGGCAACCTGATCAATGTCGTCTGGTGCATTGCCCTGGCGCTGGGCTCTGAAGCCGCCTTCCTGAAGCTGCGCGGCAAACCCGTCGCCTTTTTCCTGCGTGACAACACCGCGGCGGTCACCGGCCTGCTGCTCGGGCTATCCCTGCCCCAGTTCACGCCCTGGTGGGTCTCCGGTATTGCCGTGGTCTCAGCAATCGTAGTGGCCAAGCAGCTTTACGGTGGTCTGGGCTCCAATCCCTTTAACCCGGCCATGGTGGGCTATGCCCTGGCATTGATCTCGTTTCCGGTCGCCATGACCACCAACTGGGCCGAAGCAGCCACGCTCTGGGGCGGCGCGCCCGGCTTCGGTGAGACCCTCGCGAAGATTTTCACCGGGGGCCAGACCGCCGTCGACGGCTGGACCATGGCAACACCGCTGGACGAATACAAACACAAGATTGCCAGTCACACGTCAGTGGAAGTGCTCGGCCACCCCACCTTTGGCGACCTGATTGCCCGGGGCTGGGAGTGGGTCAATCTGGCCTTCCTGGCCGGCGGCGTCCTGCTGATCGCCCTTAGAATCATAACCTGGCATATTCCGGTCGCCTTCCTGGCCGGTATTGCCGCCATGAGCCTGGCCTTTGGCAGCAACGCCGACCAGTACGCGCCTTTGCAACTGCACCTGCTGGCCGGTGGTACCATGCTTGGCGCGTTCTTTATTGCCACCGACCCGGTTTCGGCAGCCACCAGCCATCAGGGCAAGCTGATATACGGTGCCGGCATCGGTGTCCTGGTGTACCTGATTCGCAGTTGGGGCAACTATCCCGATGCGGTCGCGTTCAGCGTGCTACTGATGAACTTCGCGGTCCCGTTTATCGACCATTACACACCACCCCGCACTTACGGCCATCACAAGGCCCGCCGGGGTGTCCCGGGCCGGAGTGGAGGTTGACCATGAGTGCAGTAACCACCGCCATCCGTCGAAGCGCCATCGGCCTGGGCCTGTTTGCCATTATTACCGGCGGCACCATTGCCCTGACTCAGGGGCTGACCAAAGACCGGATTCAGGAGCAGGCGGCCCGCGCCGAGGCCAGGGCACTGTTCGAGATTATTCCGGAAAGCCAGCATGATAATGACCTGCTGAAAGATGTGGTCGCCCTGCCTGCCAGCGAGCGGCTACCCGTTGAAGGCCCCGTGCGGGCCTGGGTTGCCAGAAAAGACGGCCGGCCTATCGGCATGATACTGCCCACCGTGGCACCAGACGGCTACTCCGGTAATATCCGCCTGTTGGTTGGCCTGGATCTTCAAGGCCGGGTATTGGGGGTTCGGGTCACCAGCCATAAGGAAACACCGGGGCTTGGCGATCGTATCGAAACCCGCAAGTCTGACTGGATCTATGGGTTTGACGGGAAGTCTCTCGGTAACCCTGCCCCCAACGCCTGGAACGTGAAGAAGAACGGTGGCATCTTCGACCAGTTCACCGGAGCCACCATCACTCCGAGAGCCGTAGTGAAAGCGGTACAGAAAACCCTGGTCTATTTTCGCCAGAACCGTGAGATCATCCGCGAACGGGTGAACGCGCCCCCGGAGCCCGGTAAGCGCCGCCTGTCTCCGGAAGCCATTGCCGCCGATACTCAACCAGCGGAGCACTCCTGATCATGAGCACGAAAACGTCCAGCGAAATCATCAAGGATGGCCTCTGGCACAACAACCCTGCCCTGGTGCAGGTTCTCGGGTTGTGTCCGCTGCTTGCCGTCACCAGCACGGTCGTCAACGCCATCGGCCTGGGCCTGGCCACACTATTGGTGTTAATGGGCTCAAACCTGTCGGTCTCCCTTATCCGGAACTTCGTCAGCGAATCCGTTCGACTGCCGGCGTTCGTCATGATCATTGCCTCGTTCGTAACCTGCGCCGAACTGCTGATGCAAGCGTTCACCTATGAGCTGTACCAGATTCTCGGCATCTTCATCCCGCTGATCGTTACCAATTGCGCCATTCTTGGCCGTGCCGATGCCTTTGCTTCCAAGAATCCACCGTTACCGGCCATTCTGGACGGCGCCATGATGGGGATCGGCTTCCTTGCGGTATTGATGACCCTGGGCGCTATGAGGGAACTGATCGGCCAGGGCACATTGTTCGCCGACATGCACCTGCTCCTCGGCCCCATGGCGGCGGATTGGGTCATCCGGCCGCTCGAACAGTACCCCGACATGCTGTTCATGGTGCTTCCACCGGGCGCCTTTGTGGGCCTCGGGTTGTTGATTGCCCTGAAGAACGGCATCGACAATCACCTCAAAGAACGCAGAAAAGCCGCCGAACCCGCTCCGGCCAGCACAGGTAGCAAACGGGTGCGCGTAACCGGCACTATTTCCTGAACCAGATCGGGCCAGCATGAACAAAGAAAAACGTACCGAGATTTTCTCCCGGTTGCGGGACGCTAACCCCAATCCGACCACGGAGCTCAATTACAGCACGCCATTTGAGCTACTGATTGCGGTCATTCTCTCCGCTCAAGCCACAGACGTAGGCGTGAACAAGGCCACCGACAAGCTGTTCCCGGTAGCGAACACGCCCGAGGCCATTCTTGCCCTGGGCGTTGACGGCCTGAAGGAATACATCAAGACCATCGGGCTGTTTAACAGCAAGGCCGAGAATGTGATCAAGACCTGCCGCATTCTGATCGAGAAACACGGCAGTGAAGTCCCGGCCCGGCGGGAAGACCTGGAAGCCTTGCCCGGCGTCGGCCGTAAAACGGCTAATGTGGTGCTGAACACAGCGTTCCGGCAGCCAGCCATGGCCGTGGACACCCACATTTTCCGGGTCTCCAACCGTACCGGTATCGCGCCGGGCAAGAATGTACTGGAAGTCGAGAAACGCTTGCTCAGGCTGGTGCCGAAAGAGTTCCTGATGGACGCTCACCACTGGCTGATCCTTCACGGCCGGTATACCTGCACAGCCCGAAAGCCAAAATGTGGCGCCTGCATTATTGAGGATCTGTGCGAATTCAAGCAGAAGCGGGACTACCAGTAGACTGTCTTGAAAGCGAACTGACAGGAACAAAAAAAAGCCGGCGAATGCCGGCTTTTTCAGATCTGGGTTGCGATCAACGCTGGCCCAGCATTTTCTCTTTCAGGTCTTCCTGGGCGGGCTTGTCTGACAGCCAGATACCAAACAGCGCCTTCTTGAACTCCAGGCCGCCAACGGTATCTTTCTGCTCGCCGTTCTTGAGTACGCGAACGCCTTCGCCGGGCAGGTAAACCAGATCAAACACATCACCTTCGGTGATCTCTTCCTGGAATACCGCCATGAACTGGTCCACATCCGACTGGATAGCAGACAGGTCACCATCGGTGGATGCCTTGAAGCCGTCCATGGTCGCCTCGGTCATGCGCTCGCTGGTGATCATCCCCGAGGTAATGTGCAGCGTGATGGCCTGGGGCTCATCAGCGTTGATAACCGCTTCGCCATCGCTCACCTGTTCAGGTACATAGAGACCACCCACATAAAGATCCATAAACCACTTGGAACGGGTGCCGGCGCCATTGAGCTTGAGTTCCTGCCCCATGGCAGAATAGGTATCGGGCACATCGACATCCCCTACGGTCAGGGCGGAAGCCGGGGCTGACAGAACACCGGTTAGCAAAAGGGATGCAAATCCTGCAGTAAGAGCCTTCTTCATAGTCCTTTCCTTTCGATCGTTATTATTGAGTGTTTCATTCGACACCAGGGCGACTCCCTAGATCTGCCCGGTGGCCCATTCTAACAACGAACTTTGCGGCCTGATCGCCACCTGGTTCTCATTTGCCGCCACATTTAACAAAAAAGCCGACCATGTTTCCATGGCCGGCTTTTTCACTGATCTCGTCAATCCAGTCTATTTGAACAGCAGACTTCCGGACAATCCCTCTTTCTCAAGGATCTCCCGCAGGCGACGCAAGGCTTCCACCTGAATCTGCCGCACCCTTTCCCGGGTCAGGCCAATCTCCTGGCCAACCTCTTCCAGGGTACTGATGGGATAGCCCCTCAGCCCGAAACGGCGGGAAAGCACTTCCTGCTGTTTGTCGCTGAGCTGATCAATCCACTTCTCCAGGCATGAACACATGTTGTTGTCCTGCAGCAGATCCGCAGGATCCGACGCGCCCTCATCGGCCACGGTATCCATCAGGGACTTGTCACTCCCGGCCCCGATCGGAGTGTCCATGGAGGCAACGCGCTCGTTGAGGCCGAGCATGCGTTTTACGTCGTCAACCGGCTTGTCGACCATGCGGGCAATTTCTTCCGCGGTCGGTTCATGGTCCAGTTTCTGGGTCAGCTCACGGGCGGCCCGCAGGTACAGGTTCAATTCCTTGACCACATGAATCGGCAGACGGATGGTGCGGGTCTGGTTCATGATGGCTCGCTCGATGGTCTGGCGAATCCACCAGGTAGCGTAGGTGGAGAAACGGAATCCACGCTCGGGATCGAACTTCTCAACCGCCCGAATCAGCCCCAGGTTGCCTTCCTCGATCAGATCAAGCAGTGTCAGCCCACGGTTGACGTAGCGGCGCGCAATCTTGACCACCAACCGGAGATTACTCTCGATCATGCGCTTACGGCCGCTCTCTTCCCCTTTACGGGCAAGCCGCGCGAAGTACACCTCTTCTTCCGGAGTAAGCAGGGGAGAAAAACCAATTTCGTTGAGGTACAGCTGAGTGGCATCCAGCTGCTTCTGGTTGGAGTAGTACTTTCCCTGTGCGGGAAATCCGTCTTCGACTTCTGCAGTTTCGTCTTCAGCAGAAGCTTTTTCAGGCTTGTCTTCGGCTAACAGTTGATCGTCGGCGTCTTCCAGATCTGCTACGCGATCAATGATGATATCTTCCTGTTCTACTGACATTGTTTACCCCGCCTCTCAATAATCCTGTTGTCACCCGCTACTTCTTTTTATTCCGGGAGTGTTTCAGTTTTGGTTTTCTTCAGGACATTTACTTGTTGGCTGGCAATTACCGTTGCCGTTTTTGTTCTTCTGTTTCGCGGTTTCAGTCAGGCTGTTGGGTAATACCCTCCGGGCCTCGGGCCCGTGCGCGTTTTTCAGCGCCTTGGCAAATACCTGGATGGATCCACCGGGTTGCCATTCTTGCGTATCTCGAAATGCAACTTCGGTTTGTCGGTTCCGGTATTGCCCAGTTCGGCGATTACCTGTCCAGCTTTCACACCCTCCCCTTCCTTAACGAGAATTTTCCGATTGTGTGCGTAGGCGCTCAAATAATGTTCGTTATGGTTCACGATAATCAGATTGCCATAACCTAGCAACCCGTTTCCTGCGTACACCACGCTTCCATCAGCCGCCGCCTTGACAGCATCACCGGGATTGCCGGCGATATCAATGCCTTTATTGACTTTGCCAGACGAAGAAAAGTTTGCAATTACAGTGCCAGAATGCGGCCAGTGCCATCGCACATTGGCCACCACCTGACTACCGGATGACCTGGCCGTCGGAGCGGAGGTCGCGGGTTTGGCAGCCGGTTTCGACACCGTCGCGCCTGCACCTGAACGGGAAGGGGGTGGTGATGCCGCGGGCCTGGAGGGCGCGGTCGTCCGCGCGGTCCGGGGGATCGTGCCCTTGCGATCAAGTCGAAGCACCTGCCCCGGACGAATATTCCAGGGCGGCCCGATGCCATTGGCATTACCCAGCTCCCGATAGTCCCGGCCGTACTGCCAGGCGATCCGATACAGGGTTTCGCCCTTTTTGACCACATGGGAGCCCCAGTAAACCGGAGGGTTATACAGATCGTCCTGATAGATTGCACTGGTATTGCAGCCTGAGAGCACAAGCACAGCGACGGCCAGGAGCGCAGTCATCATGGCCCGGAACAATGGAGGGCTCCGGCGCTCAGAAGCCGGGACTTCAGACCACCAAACGGGGAAATGCTCGAATTGAATGCGCCCGTTAAAAAGAGTCACGTATTAAAAGCTGCCCGGTTATGAAAAATCCGTCTTAAGAATCGCCCTGATTTTATCCAGTTTCTTATCATTCAGGACTAACTTACTAATATATTGCACGATTATCGGGCAATTCCAAGTTACCCTGTGCACAGGATTGTTACCCTCGGGAACAGTCTTTTTGTGCGCCAGGTAACATTTTCTCTTGCTCAGGCCGAACCACTCTCCGCAGGCCTTGCCTTTTTGCCGGCCAATTCAATCACTAATACCAACGCCAGCCCGAGCGCCGCCATTAACACCGCCAGCAGAATCTGGGGATCCTGCCCGTAAAGCGTTGTCCAGGTTTCCGGTGTCACCGGGGTCTGGCTCAACGGTACCTGATGCCCGGCACTGTTGGTACGCCAGCTGAGGGTTTCCTGCCAGGGCCAAACCTTACTCAAGGCGCCCACCATAAAGCCGGTGAGCAGCGCTAACACTGTGTCGTGAAAATGCCGAAAGGCCAGCGTAATCAGGCGCGCAACCGACAACAACCCAATCAGGCAACCCAGCACAAACAGCCCCAGATGGGTCACTTCAAGGTTTTTGATCGCGGCAAGAACAGGGGCGTACATGCCGATAATCAACAGCAGGAAGCTACCGGAGATACCGGGCAGAATCATGGCGCAGATAGCCAGCGCGCCAGCTCCCAGGAAGGCAATGCCCGTGGGCGCAAGTTCACTGGCCGGCAAGGTCGTCACCCACCAGGCAAAGACAGCCCCCGCCACAAACGGCACCAGCAAACCGGCCCGGGGCCGCTGGACCTGCTGACCAACATGCCAGACCGAGGCCACAATCAAACCGAAAAAGAAGCTCCAGATCAGAACTGGCTGGGTTTCGAGCAACCAGGTAATGACAGAGGCCAGGCTGGCAATACTCGACACAATCCCCGCCAGCAAACAGACCAGAAACGTCCCGTCGATGGCACGCCAGAACCCTGCCACATTGCCCCGCACCAGCTGGCGCACAAAGGCTACGGGAGCGGCACTGATGGCCTCCAGCAACCGGAAGTAGATACCGGTGATGAAGGCAATGGTGCCACCGGAAACGCCAGGCACAATATCTGCGGCGCCCATCGCCATACCCCTGAGAAATATGGCCGGCAGGCGATGATGGTACTCAGTCTGGCTTTGGTCTGTTCCCGATACCAACGATTCTGACATTAACGGATAACTCCACCCAACAAAGGCACAAAATGCACCGGTTCAAGATTGTGGCGCTCAAAGTGATTGCCTTTGCGGATAATCTCCACCAACACCTGATTCTCTTCCCCCACCGGGGCTATCAGCACGCCACCATCGGCCAGCTGATCCAGCAGTTCTCTGGGAACCTCCACCGGGGCTGCCGTTACGATGATGCCATCGAAGGGCCCTCGTTCTGGCCAGCCCATACCACCATCCGCATGTTTGAGCAGGACATTGCGCACGTTTAACTGGCGCAGCCGGTCCCGGGCGCGATCCTGGAGCGGGCGGATACGCTCAACGCTGTAGATCTCGGGGAACAGTTGCGAAAGCACGGCCGTCTGGTAACCGGAGCCGGTCCCCAGTTCCAGCACCCGTTGCGGCGCATGGGCCAGTAACAGCTCAGTCATCCGGGCGACGATGTAGGGTTGGGAAAGAGTCTGGCCATGCCCGATGGGCAGCGAAGTATCCTCGTAGGCCCGGTGTGACAACGCCTCATCCAGAAAAATATGCCGGGGCACCTGGCCAATCACCTCAAGCACCCGGTCAGACTCTATTCCCCCCTCACGCAGGCGCTGCACCAGACGCATGCGCGTGCGCCGTGATGTCATACCAATGCCTTCGAGCTGGGCCGTCATGGCTGACCTCCGGTACTCTCATCCATACCGTCAACCCACTCCCGGAGGCCAGACAAGGCTTCGTGCCGGGTCATATCTATGTGCACCGGGGTGATGGATACATAGCCTTCACGCACCGCATGAAAATCCGTACCCGGGCCTGCATCTCCGCCCTGACCCGCTGCCCCTATCCAGTATCGCTGCTTGCCTCTCGGGCAGGTCATCGGCACCGCACCTTCGGCCCGTTCCCGGTGCCCCAGACGGGTCACGCGGAACCCGCTAAGCCGTTCCCAGGGCAGATCCGGCACATTTACATTGAGAATGGAACGGGGGCCCAGTTTCAGGGCCTGCTTGTACTCCAGCAACAGCCGCACTACCCGGGCAGCCGTGTCGTAATGGAAGTGGCCATTGTTGACCAGCGATACAGCAATGGCAGGCAGCCCCAGATGGCGCCCCTCTGTAGCCGCGGCCACCGTACCCGAGTAGATGATGTCATCACCAAGATTGGCGTGGGTATTGATGCCCGATACAACCCGGTCAAACGCCGTGTCGAACAGACCGTTAACGGCCAGGTGTACGCAATCTGTTGGCGTTCCGTCGACAGACCGGAAACCATTGGGATGCTGCTCTACCGTAAGAGGCCGGTTCAGTGTCAGGGCATTACTGGCACCGCTGTGATCCCGGTCCGGGGCAACAACTTTCAGCTCCCCGAGGCCCTTCAGACCCTCATACAGCGCCACCAGACCCGGCGAATGAACGCCATCGTCGTTGGACAACAGAATTCGCACAATTATCTCCGCTAGCCTTACTACTTGTTATCACGGCTGAGGCTCAGGTCCTCAAGCTCGAAAAGGTCGCCCAATACCGTTGTGGCGTATTGCCCGGGCGACAACACAAACTGAACTCGCAGGGTGGTGGTATCCAGCCACTGCCATTTGAACTCACCCGGGTGGGCAACCAGGGGGCGCCGCTCCGGTTTCATGCGGGTGGACTGGAACAACCTGGCCAACCCCGGGCAGGCATCCACCACACCACGCTCAAGGGTTTCCTGCTCGCCCGAGGCCAGCGTACCGCCATCGCCCCAGAGTGGTCCGGTGGGCCCGGCACCTGAGGGTTCCGGCTCTCCCGGTAACACCTCGGTCCAGGTTCGATTGCTGACCCGCTCCGCAAGTACCTGATTGAACAGCCAGGAACGTGCCGCCGAAAAGTACAATACGTTTTTCGACGCGCTTCTGCCAGCGCGTCCGCGCTTGCGATTGAGCCGTGAGGGATCAATCTGTACCGCACGGTCGAGATTCCCTCCCTGAAAACCGAACCGCTGGGGACCAAAATAATTCGGAGCACCTTGACTCGCCAACCGCTCAAGCCCGGCTTCCACAAGCTCGCGCTGGCCCGTCACATTGCGCAGCACAATCTCAAAACCATTGGCCTGATGATCACCCCGCCTCAGTTTGCGGGAATGGCGAACCGCGGCCCGAACCGGCCAACGCTGGCCAACCTCTGCCATCAACGCCTGATCGTCCGCCTCCTGGCCTGGCCGATAAAGACTGAACCACTGAACCGTCACCGCATGCCGGTCTTTCAGGCCACAGAAACCAACATCGAAAGAACGACAGCCCGCCAGAGCCGCCAGCTCCCGGGCGACGTACTCGGTATTGTCACCGGTTTTCTCCAGCCGCAGGCAAAGGTGCTCACCGTCGCCGGATACCTCAACCGGACCTGGTGCCGCGGCATCCTCCTCCCGCTCCGGCCAGAGCAACTCCGTAACCCGAAAATCCTCGGGCGACGTTTTCAGTTCGGCCCGACCAACCCGAGCTCCGCCAGACACCGGCCAGTCCAACAGCCACTGAGAATCCTCACTCACTGGGGAACCGCCTCCAGCAGACACACGGCCTGACAGGCAATGCCTTCCCCACGCCCGGTGAAGCCCAGCTTTTCTGTGGTGGTGGCTTTCACACTCACCCGATTAGCCGGCACGCCCAGATCCTCGGCAATGTTCATCCGCATGGCCTCAATATGGGGCGCCATTTTCGGCGCCTGGGCAATGATCGTGGCATCAATATTGGTGACCGCGTACCCCTCATCCAGCACCCGCTGCATCACCCGCCGCAACAAATCCCGGCTGTCTGCACCGGCCCACTCCTCGCTGGAATCCGGAAAGAAATGGCCAATATCACCCAGCGCCACCGCGCCCAACAGCGCATCCGCAAGCGCATGCAACAGAACATCCCCGTCCGAGTGCGCCATGAGACCGTGGCTATGGGGAATTGTCACACCCCCAAGAATGACAGAATCGCCCTCACAGAAGGCATGGACATCAAAGCCCTGACCAATGCGCATGATCATCTCCGAAAACAGAACAGAATGCAGGGAATCACTGACGCCCGAGGATAAACTCCGCCAACGCCAGATCCGAGGGGACCGTAATTTTCAGATTATCCGGGCGCCCTTCCACCAGAACCGGCATGTTACCGGAAAACTCCATGGCAGAGGACTCATCCGTAATCGCCTGGCCACGTTCCAGACACAATGACAACGCCTGTTTTAACGCTCCGAACCGGAACATCTGCGGCGTCAACGCCCGCCACAACCTGCTCCGGTCAATGGTCTCACTCACCACCGGCAATGATCCGGCCTCGGCAAGCTTCAACGTATCCGCCACCGGCGCCGCCAGCAAACCACCCACCGGATGCTCAGACAACGTCTCAATCAGACGGGACAGATCTTCAGAATGAACACAGGGCCGCGCCGCATCATGTACCAGCACCCAGTCATTATCCGCGGCCTGCCCCTCCAGGGCTACCAGAGCCGACAACACCGAATCCGCCCGTTCTTTGCCCCCAGTACAGGTCTGCACCCGATCATCCCTCGCCGACTCACTCTCCGGCCACCAGTGGTCCTTCGGATTCAGCGGCACCATACAACCTTTAAACGGGGCGTTGTCCAACAAACGGGACAGGGTGATGTCCAGGATAAAACGGTTATTGATCCTGAGGTATTGCTTGGGGCATTCGGCTTTCATGCGCTGGCCGATACCGGCGGCGGGGACGATAAGCCAGAGATCTGGGGTACTCATAGACGGCTCTGCACAAGGTACGGAGAGTATCATGGGCCTTCTTTCCGGGAATTTCGGAGGCCATGGATGGCCGGAGAGAAGCGCACAGGGAAGTGCTTGTAGCGGTTCCCGGAAAGAAGGCCCATGATGCTCTATGCACCGAAGTTAATTCTCGACGACCAGAAAGAACGTCTCATCCTCACGAATCAGGCCAAGATTCATCCGGGCCCGCTCCTCAACGGCGCCCTGCTCATTGCGAAGATTCCGCACCTCCGCATAAAGCCGGTCATTCCGGGCCGCCAACTCGGCATTCTCCTCCCGCTGCTCGGCAATCGACTGCTCCAGGGCCCACACCTGCGCAAAACTGCCCTCCCCGATCCACAGGCGAACCTGCAGCAGGAGTATCAGCACTACCAGAATGGCCCAAAGCGATTTCATGCCGAATCCGTACAGAAAATGAACAACAATATAAACGAGTCGAGGGTCAAGTATAGACCTTATAGTAGATTAGCAACAATTTTCTGTAAGTCACTGTACAAAAAGGCCATCGTGTCTGAATTTTCATTCAGAACGCGATGGCCTTAACATTTTGTTACCTGCCGGAATGGACCGGCGGGTCAGAAAAGGTTGCTAATCCTCAACCCTGACCTTTGATTTCGCTCAGGCCACGGTAAGGTGCCTTGCCTTCCAGCGCCTCTTCAATACGCAGCAGCTGGTTGTACTTGGCAACCCGGTCGGAACGACACAGAGAACCAGTCTTGATCTGGCCAGCACAGGTAGCCACGGCCAGATCCGCAATGGTGGTATCTTCGGTTTCGCCGGAACGGTGAGAAATGACCGCCGTGTAGCCAGCATCCTGAGCCATCTTGATGGCATCCAGAGTCTCGGTCAGGCTACCGATCTGATTGAACTTGATCAGAATGGAATTACCAATGCCCTTCTCGATACCCTGCTTCAGAATCTTGGTGTTGGTGACAAAAAGGTCATCCCCGACCAGTTGAACCTTGCTGCCCAGTTTGTCGGTCAGCACTTTCCAGCCGTCCCAGTCGCTCTCGTCCATACCATCCTCGATGGACACAATCGGGTAACGGTCGCACAGGCCGGACAGGTAATCGGCAAAGCCTTCGGAATCGAAGCTCTTGCCCTCACCAGACAGCTGGTACTGGCCATCTTTGTAGAACTCGGAAGAGGCACAGTCCAGCGCCAGAGTGACGTCTTTGCCCAGTTCATAACCGGCTTTCTCGACGGCTTCCTTGATCGCCGCCAGGGCTGCTTCGTTGGACGGCAGGTTGGGGGCAAAACCGCCTTCGTCGCCTACGGCTGTATTCAGGCCCTGGGCCTTCAGCACTTTCTTGAGGCTATGGAAGATTTCGGCACCAACGCGCAGGGCTTCACCGAAGCTGTTCACGGAGACCGGCTGGACCATGAATTCCTGGATGTCGACGTTGTTGTCGGCGTGCTCACCACCGTTGAGGATGTTCATCATCGGCACCGGCATGGAGAATTTGCCGGAGGTGCCGTTTACATCGGCGATGTGCTCATACAGAGGCTTGCCCAGGGAGACAGCTGCGGCTTTGGCAGCAGCCAGGGATACGGCCAGGATGGCGTTGGCGCCCAGGTTGGCTTTGTTTTCGGTGCCGTCCAGGTCGATCATGATCTGGTCCAGACTGCGCTGGTCGGCGGCATCTTTACCCAGCAGGGCGTCACGAATCTGACCGTTGATGGCTTCAACGGCTTTGCGAACACCTTTACCGAGGTAACGGGAGGCGTCACCATCGCGCAGTTCCAGAGCTTCGCGGGAACCGGTAGAGGCGCCGGACGGTGCGCAAGCGCGGCCCAGTGTACCGTCTTCCAGGATGACGTCTGCTTCCACGGTGGGGTTACCACGGGAATCCAGAACCTCACGGGCTTTGATGTTGGCAATCTTGGTCATTCGTATGGTTCTCCAGATTTTATCTTCTAAACACTGAACAAGCTTTGAATTTTGGTGCAAGAGCAAACAACTGGAAGGCCTTGGCGAAAACCGCTACGAGCACATCCATGTGCGCTTCTCTCAGGCCATCCTTGGCCTTCGAAATTTTCGCCAAGGCCTTCCAGCCGTTTGCTCACGAAACCTGCAGTATGCCGTCAAACTGTTTAACGCCAGAAATCTGCGGGCTTTTAAATTGCCAACACCGCCAATCAGGCGGTGTCGATAGGTTTAAAACTTTTTACCAGATCGTCGACAGCTTTCACTCGCTCAAGGAACGGTTCCAGCTGGCTCAGGCGCAACGCGCAGGGGCCATCGCATTTGGCGTTATCCGGGTCTGGGTGAGCCTCAAGGAACAGGCCCGCCAGGCCCTGAGACATTCCCGCCAGGGCCAGGTCGGTGACCTGGGCACGACGCCCGCCGGCGGAGTCGGCACGACCGCCCGGCATCTGCAGGGCGTGGGTGACGTCGAAGAACACCGGCACGTTCATCTGTTTCATGATGCCAAAGCCGAGCATGTCCACCACCAGGTTGTTGTAGCCGAAGCTGGTGCCGCGTTCGCAGAGGATGATCTGGTCGTTGCCGGCTTCTTCGCACTTGGTGATGATATGCTTCATTTCCTGGGGTGCCAGGAACTGGGCTTTCTTGATGTTGATGACCGCACCGGTTTTGGCCATGGCCACCACCAGGTCAGTCTGGCGACTCAGGAAAGCAGGCAACTGTATGATGTCGCAGACTTCCGCCGCCGGGGCAGCCTGGCCGGGCTCGTGCACGTCCGAGATGATCGGTACGCCATACTTGCTCTTGATATCAGCCAGGATCTGCAACCCCTTGTCGAGGCCGGGGCCGCGGAAGGAGTTGACGGATGAGCGGTTGGCTTTGTCGAAGGACGCCTTGAATACGTACGGGATGCCCAGGCGAGTGCAGACATCCACATACTTTTGCGCGACTTCAAACGCCAGTTCCCTGGACTCAAGCACGTTCATGCCGCCGAACAGCACAAACGGCTTATCGTTGGCGATCTCAATGCCCGAGACGTTCAGGTTGCTGCGCGCCATAATCAGGATCCTTTCTTGTTCGCCAGCGCGGCTTCAACAAAGCCCTTGAACAGCGGATGGCCGTCGCGGGGTGTTGAGGTAAATTCCGGGTGGAACTGGCAGGCCACGAACCAGGGATGATCAGGTGCTTCCACCACTTCAACCAGTTTGCCATCGGCAGAGCGGCCGGAGATTTGCAGGCCTGCTTCTTCCAGTCTCGGCAGGAAGTGGTTGTTGACTTCGTAACGGTGACGATGGCGCTCACGAATGGTCTTCTTGCCGTAACAGCCAACGATGGTGGAGCCTTCGGTCAGCACACAATCCTGGGCCCCCAGACGCATAGTGCCGCCGAGGTCGGATTCTTCGGTGCGCTCTTCTTTTTCACCGGTGGCATCGAGCCATTCGGTGATCAGGCCGACAACCGGCTCCGGTGTGTGTTCACGGAATTCCGTGCTGTGGGCGTCTTTCAGGCCGGCCACGTTGCGGGCGTATTCGATAACCGCCACCTGCATACCCAGGCAGATGCCCAGATACGGCACCTTGTTTTCACGGGCGTACTGTACGGTGCGGATCTTGCCTTCCACGCCACGCTCACCAAAGCCACCGGGCACCAGAATGGCATCGGCGGATTCCAGCACGGAGGTGCCGTCGCGTTCGATGTCTTCGGAGTCGATGTAGTTGATGTTGACCTTGGTGCGGGTCTTGATACCGGCGTGCAGCAGGGATTCGATCAGGGACTTGTAGGCGTCCAGCAGCTCCATGTACTTGCCGACCATGGCGATGGTGACTTCATCCTGCGGATTCATCAGTGAATCCACAACCGCGTCCCATTCGCTCAGGTCTGCTTCACGGGCATCGAGACCGAAGCGTTCGATCACCAGCTGGTCCAGCCCGTATTCGTGCAGCATGCGCGGAATGGCGTAGATGGACCTGGCATCCTGCATCGGAATGACCGCACGCTCTTCCACGTTGGTGAACAGGGCAATCTTGCGACGGGAGCTGGCATCCACTTCGTGTTCAGAGCGGCACAGCAGGATATCCGGCTGCAGGCCGATGGAGCGCATTTCTTTCACGGAATGCTGGGTCGGCTTGGTTTTGATCTCGCCGGCGGTAGCAATGTACGGCACCAGCGTCAGATGCATGAACAGTGCACGCTGGGAGCCTACTTCCACCTTCAGCTGACGGCAGGCTTCCAGGAAGGGCAAGGACTCGATGTCACCCACCGTGCCACCAACTTCAATCAATGCCACATCGGCACCGGCTGCGCCTTCCACCACACGGCGTTTGATTTCATCGGTGATGTGCGGAATGACCTGAACGGTACCACCCAGATAATCGCCCCGACGCTCCTTGCGAATAACCTCTTCGTACACCCGGCCGGTGGTGAAGTTATTGCGCTTGGTCATTGGAGTGCGAATGAAACGCTCGTAGTGGCCAAGGTCGAGGTCGGTTTCCGCGCCATCTTCGGTGACGAAAACCTCACCGTGCTGGAACGGGCTCATGGTGCCGGGGTCCACGTTGATGTACGGGTCCAGCTTGAGAATGGTGACCTTCAGGCCGCGTGCCTCAAGGATGGCTGCCAGTGAGGCAGACGCAATACCTTTCCCCAATGAGGACACGACACCGCCGGTGACGAAAATATAACGCGTCATGCAGATTCCGTGATTATCTGGTTCGGTGAAGGAGGGAGATTATTCATCTCAAGATGGGACGCCAGACTACCAGAAAGCCCCTCTCTACTCAATCACAATCCCGCTCCACAATCAGCCGCCAGCCGGCGGCATGGGCGCCTCCGGAGTATTGTTCAGAACACCACAAATCGCCAATGGCAATCCATGCCTCTCCAGCCGCCGAGACCTCGTAAACCAGCGGCAGAGCCGCTCTCTCCCAGGGTGGCACGCCCTGCTCCTGCATCCAGGTTTTCAGCGATCGGGAGGGTAAATTGCTGCCGAACCGGATTCGCTCGCCGCCCTGCCTCGTAGATACCCTTATTTCCGGACAGGAGGCTTCCGTTGTAGCGCTCTGCGATGCAGGCACAAGCCGAAGGGTCCACCACCCCCACTCCATGACCTGGCCCGGCAACAAGGGCCTGGGACCCACAGGGATTGCGACCTGGGGCACCAGGTAAAGATGATCCCGATAACGGCGGATACAGAATCCGTCTCCACGAATTTCCGGAGTTCGATCCGACCCTGCATGAAGCAACTGGTCGAGTGCTGAGCACCAATCTGACAGCGCCGGAACCGGCAATCCCCGGCCATGAATCCACCAGCGCACCAGGTTCCGGCGCTCGATCTGCCCAAGTGCCGAGAACGGGGCCAGGCGGATTCGACCTTTATCGTCGCCGCAACTCTGCCATTGCAACTCCGCCAGCCTCTGACTCAGGGTTTCACTCTCGGCGCAGGCCCGGGCACTATGAGCAAGGCGCCTCAACAAACCCGGCCAACGCTGTTTAAGGCCCGGCATTACCGAGTGCCGCAGATAATTGCGGTCGTGTACTTCACTCTGGTTGCTGGGATCTTCTACCCAGCTTACCCCCTGCTCACGCGCCACCTGCTCCAATCGACTGCGGGATACGTCAAGCCAGGGCCGGTAGAGATGCCCCAGCCCGAGCGACCGGGCAGCAGGCATTCCGGCCAGACCGTTTACGCCAGTACCACGCAGCAGCCGGAACAGAACCGTTTCTGCCTGGTCGTCTGCATGGTGCGCCATCAGTAGAAGGTCGTTGTCTCCCAGAACCTTCCTGAAGACCTCGTAGCGCGCCGCTCTTGCTGACTCTTCGAGGCTCCCCGCGCCCGCAGCTACATTCACTCGACGCACCTGGAGTTCGACGCCCAGTCCAGCACAGAGATCGATACAGGCGCGCTCCGTCTGATCGTGATTGGACTGTAACTGATGATTGATATGCAACGCTCTGACGCGCGGATGGGCGGCCGCAACGACATGCAAAAGCAGGGATGAGTCCAGGCCGCCGCTCAGGGCGACCCAGAGTTCATCACAGGCGGGAAGTTTCTGAACCGGCCCGATCAGGTCTTCGGGCCAGGTATCCCGGCGAGCGGTGTTACCGCCCGCCGTCATAGCGGGTAAGACGCTCGTACCGGCGGGAAACCAGTTCATCCAGCGGCAATCGGCTCAGCTCAGCCACGCCCTGGGCCAGCGACGTCTTCAGGGTTTCCGCCATTTTTTCCGGATTACGGTGAGCGCCGCCCAGCGGCTCATCGATCACGTGATCCGCCACACCCAGCTCTTTCAGACGATCGGCGGTAACGCCCATGGCCTCAGCCGCCTGAGCAGCGTACTCGGCGCTCTTCCAGAGGATGGAGGCGCAGCCTTCCGGAGAAATAACGGCGTAGGTGGAGTACTGCAACATGTTGAGCTGGTCGCAGACACCGATCGCCAGTGCGCCACCGGAACCACCCTCGCCGATCACGGTAGAGATAATCGGAGTTTTCAGTCTCGACATCACCGCGAGGTTGAATGCGATGGCTTCACTCTGTCCGCGCTCTTCGGCACCGATACCGGGATAAGCGCCCGGGGTATCGATAAAGGTCAGAATCGGCATTTTGAAACGTTCAGCCATTTCCATCAGGCGCAGAGCCTTGCGATAACCTTCCGGACGAGGCATCCCGAAGTTGCGCTTGACCTTGTCCCGCACTTCACGACCCTTCTGGTGACCGATAATCATGACCGGCGTGTTGTCCAGGCGGGCCGTGCCGCCAATGATCGACAGGTCATCGGCGTAGCGTCGGTCACCATGTAGTTCATCGAAGTCTTCGAAGATCAGGTCGATGTAATCCTGGGTATAGGGCCGGCGTGGATGCCGTGCCAGACGAGCAATATCCCAGGACTTAAGGTCTGAGAAGATCGACTCCGTCAGGCTGATGCTCTTCTTTTTCAGGCGGCTGATTTCGTCGGTGATATTGATATCGGTGTCATTGCCCACCATGCGAAGCTCTTCGATCTTGGCTTCCAGGTCGGCGATCGGCTGTTCGAAATCCAGGTAGTTAGGGTTCATGATGTTCCATCATTTTATTGCCAGGCGGGCCGAAACCCGCCAAAACCAGAATTTGGGACAAAGATAGCAGCGCTGCCGGCACGGCTAAAGCGGACATTGGTCTTAATCATAGACCAGTTCCACAGACTGGTCGCCCACCAGGTGTTTCAGCTCGAACAACAGCGTGTCGTCTGGCTGTACCCGCCAGCTTTCACCCAGTTCGATACGTGTGCTGGCCTCGGCACTGCGGTACTCAATCCAGACCGGACTGCCTTCGTTACGAAACGGTCTGAGAGTATCATCCAGCTTGTCCAGAAGACCATTTTGCAACTGCTCTGAGCGCAACGCCAGTTTGATACCCCGGCTGAACTGCTGACGAGCAGTGGCCACATCCATCACACTACTGACCCGCATTTTCATCTGGCCGGAGTAGTCATCGTGGCTGACCTGTCCTTCCACCACAATCACCTGATCCGACTGCAGTAACTCCCGGTTCTCGAAGAAGGCCTCGGAAAACAGGGTAGCCTCAATCCGGGCACTGCGATCATCCAGGGTAATGAAACACATGGTAGAGCCGGTCTTGGTCTTCATGGTGCGCTGGGCCACCACCAGCCCGGCCACCCGCTGGGGCGATTTATTGGGTTTCAGATCGGCGATGGAGCAACGGACAAAACGGCGTACTTCCCGTTCGTATTCGTCAAAGGGATGTCCGGTAAGGTAGAGACCCAGAGTGTCCTTTTCACCTTTCAGGCGCTCTTTCTCCGGCCACTCCCGAACCTGGGCAACGTCCGCATAGGTGTCTTCATCATCGCCACCGCCCTCAAGCATCTCTCCGAACATGTCCACCATGCCGGCGGCATCGTTGCGGGACTGCTGATCCGCCTGCTGAATGGCCTTGTCGATACTGGCCATCAGCTTGGCGCGGTCGGCGCCCAGTTTATCCATGGCGCCAGAGCGAATCAGGGCTTCCATGGCCCGCTTATTGACCTTTTTCAGATCCACCCGGCGGCAGAAATCAAAGATATCCTGGAAGGGGCCTTCTTTGGCCGCTTCTACAATGCTCTCGATGGGCCCTTCACCGAGACCCTTGATCGCGCCCAGACCGTAGACAATCTGCCCCTGATCATTAACGGTAAAGGTATAGGCCGACCGGCTGACGTCCGGCACCAGCAAGTCCAGCTTCATGTTGCGGCACTCTTCCACCAGCGTCACCACCTTGTCGGTGTTCTGCATATCGGCAGTGAGTACCGCGGCCATAAACTCGGCCGGATAGTGGGCTTTCAGCCACAGAGTCTGGTAAGACACCAGCGCGTAGGCGGCGGAGTGGGATTTGTTGAAGCCGTAACCGGCGAATTTCTCCACCAGGTCAAAGATGTTTTCCGCCAGGGTCTTGTCTATGCCGTTGTTTTCACAACCGTCCAGGAAGATGGCTTTCTGCTTGGCCATTTCTTCAGGCTTTTTCTTACCCATGGCCCGGCGCAGCATGTCGGCGCCGCCAAGGGTATAGCCCGCCATCACCTGAGCGATCTGCATGACCTGCTCCTGGTACAGGATAACCCCGTAGGTGGGCTCCAGAACCGGCTTCAGGCCCGGATACTGGTAATCCGGGTGCGGGTAAGACAGCGGCTGACGGCCGTGCTTCCGGTCGATAAAGTCATCCACCATGCCGGACTGCAGCGGGCCCGGCCGGAACAGGGCAACCAGGGCGATCATGTCTTCCAGGGAATCCGGCTGCAGGCGGCGGATCAGATCTTTCATACCCCGGGATTCCAACTGGAATACCGCCGTGGTCTCTGCCTTCTTGAGCATGTCAAAAGAGGGCTTGTCGTCCAGCGGAATCGCGCTGATGTCGAGCTCGCCTTCCCCACGCTGCTGCCGGCGCGGGTTGATCATGTTCAGTGCCCATTTGATGATGGTCAGGGTTCGCAGGCCCAGAAAGTCAAATTTCACCAGGCCGGCGTCTTCCACATCGCCCTTGTCAAACTGGGTCACCAGACTGCCGCCTTCGTCATCACAGTAAAGCGGCGAAAAATCGGTGATCTTGGTGGGTGCGATCACCACGCCCCCGGCGTGCTTGCCGGCGTTGCGGCACACGCCTTCCAGCTTCAGAGCCATCTCCCAGATTTCCTGGGCTTCTTCATCCTGCTCCAGGAATTCCTTGAGCTGGGGCTCCTGCTCGATCGCCTTGTTCAGGGTCATGCCCACTTCAAAGGGGATCAATTTGGAGAGTTTGTCTGCCAGACCGTAGGATTTTCCCTGCACCCGGGCCACATCCCGCACCACCGCTTTGGCGGCCATGGTACCGAAGGTAATAATCTGGGAAACCGCTTCCCGGCCGTATTTCTGGGCGGTGTAGTCGATGACGCGGTCCCGGCCTTCCATGCAGAAGTCGACGTCGAAGTCCGGCATGGAGACCCGCTCCGGGTTAAGGAACCGCTCGAACAGCAGGTCGTATTCCAATGGATCCAGGTCCGTGATCAGCAGCGCATACGCCACCAGCGAGCCTGCACCGGAACCCCGGCCCGGCCCTACCGGAACGCCGTTGTTCTTGGCCCATTTGATGAAGTCCATTACGATCAGGAAGTAGCCGGGGAACCCCATCTGGATAATGATATCCAGCTCAAACTTCAGGCGCTTGTAATACTCTTCACGCTTTTGATCATACTCCGGATCGTCCTTGCTCAGGGTCTTCGCCAGCCGGGCTTCCAGTCCTTCTTCCGACACATGGCGAAAATATTCGTCCATGGTCATACCGTCCGGAATGGGGTAATTAGGCAGAAAGTATTCGCCCATCCGGACCTTCACCGAACAGCGCCTGGCGATTTCCACGGTGTTTTCCACGGCTTCCGGAATGTCCGAGAACAGCTCGATCATTTCCTCGGCGCTGCGAAGATATTGCTGGTCGCTGAACCGACGATCCCGCCTGGGATCGTCCAGAGTCCGGCTTTCTCCGATGCAGACCCGGGCTTCGTGGGCTTCAAAATCATCCGCCTCAAGGAAGTGAACGTCATTGGTCGCCACCACCGGCAAACCGAGTTCAGCCGCCAACTCCACACTCATGTGCAGACAATCCTCGTCACCGGCCCGCCCTGTGCGCTGCAGCTCCAGGTAATAACTGTCGGGATAGAGGTTTCGCCAGTAGTCTGCACGCTCCCTGGCCAGTTCCGGCTTCCCCGCCAGCAAGGCCTTGCCAACGTCCCCCATCTTGGCGCCGGACAGCACAATCAGGCCCTTGGCACGGGATTCCAGCCAGCTTTTCTGGACAATCGGCTTGCCGTAGCGCTGGCCTTCGGTATAGCCCTGGGAAATGATCTCCGTCAGGTTCAGGTAACCATCGTTGTCTCGGGCCAGCAAGGTCAGCCGGAACGGGGTTTCGGGCTCATCCGGATTCTCCAGCCAGATATCGGCACCGATAATGGGCTTGACGCCCGCGCCCATGGCGGCCTTGTAGAAACGTACCAGTGAGCACATGTTGGACTGTTCGGTCAGGCCAACCGCCGGCATGCCCAGTTCCGCGACCCGGCTGATCAACGGTTTGACCCGAACCAGGCCATCCACCATGGAGTATTCGGAGTGAACGCGCAGGTGTACAAAGGTGTTTGCCATGGTCATTCGCCAATCAGTGCTCGGATGTCTTCTTCGGTCTGGGGCCCGAATCGGGCCTCAATCAGGGTGCCTTCAGGATCCACAACGAAAGTGGCAGGCAGCGCCATCGGCACCTGCCAACCGAACCCGGGCCCCGGATCAGAGGCCAGCATGGTAAATTCAATCCCCATACGTTCGCCGAGTTCAACCAGCGGCACACCCGTAACGCCATCAAAATTAACCCCAAGCACCGCAATATCCGGAGCCTTGTCCAACTCGTTCAGCTCGGGGATTTCCTCAAGGCAGGGTTTGCACCACTCCGCCCAGTAATTCACCAGTACCCATTGGCCGCGGTACTTGTCCCAGTTGGCCAGGGTGCCGTCGGCCCGTTCCAGCTCGATCTTTTCACAACCTGAGACCAACAATAACATCAGCATGAGTACCGGCCATGCCAGCCAACGTGCGCCACTACAAAAGAGCCCGGACTGAGGGTACTGCAAGGGTTATCCTCCTGTTAGACTAACGCCCCGGAAAAGTCTGCAATCAATAGGTTAAACGGCCACGACCATGACAGAAGCTACCCGTATTTTCCATAACCCCAGGTGCTCAAAATCACGCCAGACCCTGGAACTGTTGCAGCAAAAGGGCATCGAACCGGAGATTATACGCTACCTTGAGACGCCACCGACAGAGCAGGAACTTCTACACATTCTGGACCTGCTTGGTTGCGAACCCAGGGAGCTCATGCGAACCAAGGAAGCCGAATACCGGAAACAAGGGCTGGACAACCCGGATCTCAGCCGCGAAGCCCTGATACGTGCCATGGCAAACACACCGAAGCTGATTGAGCGCCCGATCGTACTGGCCAATGGCAAGGCTGCCGTCGGCCGGCCTCCAGAAAACGTACTGGACATTCTCTGACTACCAGGGCTACCCATGACAGAAACAACTCCCTATGTGCTGGTGCTCTACTACAGCCGCAACGGACAGACCGCCGAGATGGCCACACAGATCGGCCGCGGCGTTGCCAGAGTGGCAGGAATAGAAGCCAGAATCCGGACGGTTCCGCCGGTTTCCCCGGATACCGCCGCCAGCCTGCCCCCGGTTCCGGATGCGGGAGCCCCCTATGCCACCAAAGCCGACCTGGCGGAGTGCGCCGGGCTGGCCATGGGTAGCCCGACCCGCTTCGGGAACATGGCAGCGCCACTCAAGCACTTTCTGGACGGCACCGGCGACCTCTGGCTCAACGGCAAACTGGCCGGCAAACCGGCAGGCGCCTTTACCTCCACCGGCAGCCTGCACGGGGGCCAGGAAACCACCCTGCTGACCATGATGATGCCGTTACTGCATCACGGCATGGTACTGTGTGGCCTGCCCTATTCCGAAAGCGCGCTCAACGAGACCGCCACCGGAGGCACACCGTATGGCCCCTCCCACTGGGCCGGCACCGGTGAACAGCAGGCCCTGAGTGACCATGAGAAAACCCTGTGCCAGGCCTTCGGTGAACGCCTCGCCAGACTGGCCCTGAAACTGGCCAACTAAACTGGACCAAACTTTCAAACAACCCTTAATGCGGACTGCTCCATGCTCCACAACGACAAAGCCAGAAATACCGCACGCCTGACCATCGCCCTTTACCTCGCCGTGCTCGCCACCCTGCTGGTCACTACGTTCTGGCCCGCACCGGTGGAGGGTGTTTCCATACCCCTGATGCTGACCGTCAAACTCCTGCCGCTGCTAGCGTTCGCGGTACCGGTTTTCCGGGGTCACAACCGGGGTTATATCTGGCTGGCGTTTGTGGTGATTTTCTACTTCACTCAGGCCGTGGTTTCAGCCTGGCTGTCGGAGGGCGCCGCCGGTCCTGTGACACTGACTATCCTGACGTTCCTGTTGTTTACCGTTGCCATGGTGCATCTCAAGGTCAATCGACCGGTTGCAAACTGATGTTGCTGGCTCCCGGAGGCACATAGATGGCGAATGACATCGTGACCATGCCAGCACCGCCGCATCGCCAGACCCTGACCCTGAGGGACATCTGTTCAGCGCTGGTGGAAAGCGGCGAGATCGCCCAGCGAGATGCTGAAAAAGTACTGACGGCCAATCTCGGTGCCGCCTCGGGTGCCGGCCATACGCCACAACGACATCCTCTCGAGCTGGTGGCAATTGCCGCACTGACCAGCCAGCGGGACGGCCGAACTCTTGATCTGGAGCGGCTGACCCATTGGCTTGCCCGTTGGGGTGGACAGGACTACTACCATATCGATCCGCTTAAGATCGACACGCCGGCCATCGCGCGGGTGATGTCCTACGCCTTCGCCCAGCGCCATGGCATTCTCGCGGTGGAGATCACCCCGGATGAAGTCGTGATTGCCAGCACCGAACCTTTCAAGCGGGAATGGGAAAGCAACCTCCGCCAGGCGGTACGCAAGGACATTCGCCGGGTGGTCGCCAATCCAGAGGATATCCGCCGTTACACCGTCGAGTTCTATCAACTGGCAAGCTCGGTCAGCAAAGCCAGTGGCGGCCAGTCGTCAAGCGGCACCGGCAATCAGAATTTCGAACAGTTACTGGACCTGGGCGCCAGCGAGAATCCGGACGCCAACGACCAGCATGTAGTCAAAATTGTTGACTGGCTGCTGCAATATGCCTTCGAGCAACGGGCCTCGGACATTCACATAGAGCCCCGCCGCACGGTTACCCAGGTGCGGTTCCGGATCGACGGTGTGCTGCACAATGTCTACGAATTCCCGGAACACGTTGGCGTGGCCGTGACCAGCCGCCTGAAAATCCTCGGGCGCCTGAACGTGGCCGAAAAACGTCGGCCCCAGGACGGCCGCATCAAAACCCGCAAACCCGACAACAGCGAAGTGGAGCTGCGCCTGGCCACCATGCCAACGGCGTTCGGCGAAAAAATGGTGATGCGGATTTTTGACCCGGAGGTACTGCTCAAATCCTTCGAGCAACTGGGCTTCAGCAAGGAAGACCGGGAACGCTGGCAAACCATGACCTCGCGGCCCCACGGTATCGTGCTGGTAACCGGGCCCACCGGTTCCGGTAAAACCACCACGCTGTATTCCACGCTCAAACAACTGGCATCTCCGGAGCTCAACATCTGCACCATTGAGGATCCGATCGAGATGGTGGAGCCCGCATTCAACCAGATGCAGGTGCAAACCAATATCGACCTGACCTTTGCCCACGGTGTGCGTGCTCTGCTGCGGCAGGACCCGGACATCATCATGATCGGTGAGATCCGGGATCTGGAAACGGCTGAAATGGCAGTGCAGGCAGCGCTGACCGGGCATCTGGTTCTCTCAACGCTGCATACCAACGACGCCCCCAGCGCCATCACCCGCCTGATGGAGCTGGGCATTCCGCCCTATCTGATCCGGGCCACGGTACTCGGCGTGATGGCCCAGCGACTGGCGCGTACGCTCTGCCCGCACTGCAAGCAGCCCGGGGAGTCGGATGCTCACGCCTGGCAGACGCTGACCCGGCCGTGGAAGGCACTGCTGCCCCGGCAGTTCTACCAGCCGGTCGGCTGCCTGGAATGCCGGAACACCGGTTACATGGGCCGAGCCGGGGTATACGAGATTATGGCCCTGTCAGACAAACTCACCCGCCAGATCACCGATCACTGCGAGCTGGAACAGCTTCGGTTGGATGCCTACAAAGAAGGCATGAAGTCGCTTCGGCTCAATGGCGCCCAGAAAGTGGCAGCGGGACTGACCACGGTGGAGGAAATTCTGAGAGTAACGCCGGAAAGCCAACGCTGAGTAAAACGGACAATCAGGCGCCCGGACGAAGCCCGCACTGCCCCAACAGATCCTGCCAGTGCCGGGTATGCCGCATCATGGCCTGATCCAGTTCCTGCCAGAGGCTATTCTTGGTATCAGCCGCCAGATGGCGCTGGTACCAGGGCGTAAAACTCTCAGGCATCACGGCTTGCTGCTGCCTGGCGAGTTCCGCAAAGCCTGCAATCAGCGAATCCCGTGCCCGGCTGACATCACTCATGTACGGCTGGATTTTTCCGATATAGATACTGAGGAAGAAGTTCTGAACAATTTCCGACTGGTTATTGGGCTGGCCGTTGAGACACAGCGGCCTGCCCTCCAATCGAGTGCCGAGCAGCTCGGTGCCGGCATTCAGGGTGCTGATCAGCAAGCGCGCGCTGTTAATAGTCTGGCCCGCCAGCACATCCGCCTGCCAGCGCTGATGAACCTGGCCGAGGTTCTCCAGAGATAGCTCAAGCTTATCAGCCAGTATGGCTTCCACCTGGCGGTTCAACTGCTGCAGATCCCTGACCAGATCCGACGCGGGATTACCCGCTTCCGCCACCGGATAATAGCCTTTAGACAGGGTAAACTGGCGCTCCACCTCTTCGGTCCCCCAGGTGGCATTCCAGACCGCCAGCGGCAGACTGTCCCGTTTGCTTTCAATGGCGGATTCCAGAGCTTCTGTGAGTTCCTCGTCGTCTACCTGGGGCAGACAGGCCTCCGCAGCTCGGATAAAACGAATCTCATAGCGTAACTGATTGATGGGCTGCATCACCTTGCCCATCACGGAATTGCGTTCGCCCACCACATACTGAAGCTCGCAGCCGTACAGCGACAGAAAATCCAGCATGCCCAGATCCAGCTCCGGCAGGGCAAGTATACGTTCTCTCCGCCTGGGTGGAATGGAGGCGGCGGGCAGCTCGGCCCTGGGAACGGGCGCGGTATCGAGTACCCGGGCCAAACGTTCCAGGTACTCATCGGTGAGGGATTCAGCGTCTGAAAAGGGATTGCACCCGAGCAGGCTCAGTGCACACACAGCCGGTACCAGCCATGAATACCAGCGGCGCCCGGGCATGAATCACCTCCTATCGTTTGCGCAACAGCGCATCAACCTCCGAAAAATCCCTGGCCACGACCCGAGCGGTACCCGGCAGTTCGCCCTCTCGTACCAGCCAGGCGGTTTTCAGGCCGGCTTCCTCGGCGGCACGCAGCTCTTCCTCAACATCGGACAGAAACAGCACTGTGCCCGCGTCTACCCCCAGCTCCGCAAGAATGTTGCGATAGGACTGGGACTCCTTTTTGCCCCCGACGGCCGTGTCGAAATAACCAGAGAAGAAAACCGTGAAGTCGCCTTCATTGCTATGACCGAAGATCAGCTTCTGGGCCTTGACGGACCCGGAAGAATATACGAACAGTCTCAGGCCCCGATCATGCCAGCGCTGGAGATAATCCGCGGCATCCGGATAGATATGGCCTTTCAGTTCACCGCTGTGATACCCCTGCTCCCAGACCATGCCCTGCAGCGCCTTTAGTGAACCCTCCTTGCGGTCTTCGGCAATCCACCCTTGCAGTACATCGATGAGGCCATCGATGTCTTTCCGGTCGGTACCGCTGATCTCTGCCACCCGAGCCAGCTGTTCCGCCACCGCCGGCAGAGTGTGGTGGTTGGCCCGGATAAACCCTGGCAGGTGCTCGCTGGCGTAGGGAAACAGGACATCGTGCACGAAGGAGATCGAACTGGTGGTGCCCTCAATGTCCGTCAGAATCACTCGAATCATCAGGCCCCTCCCGCCAGGCTCTCATAACGTGGCAGCCGGGAAGCGATATCCTCACCGGTAAAGCTCGCAACCCAGCCTTCCGGGTTGCTGAATAACCGGATACAGGTGAACTCAGGCTCCGGCCCCATATCAAACCAGTGCCGGGTGCCGTCAGGCACACTGATCAGGTCATTCTTCTCGCACAGCAGCGCGTATACCTGGTCACCGAAGTGCAGGTAAAACAACCCCTGACCACGAACGAAGAAGCGCACTTCGTCCTCGCTGTGGGTGTGCTCATCCAGAAATTTCTGGCGGAACGCGTCTTTCTGGGGGTGATCCGCGGTCAGGCTGACCACGTCGGCGGTCTGAAATCCCCAGTCCTGCTTGAGCTTTGCCACTTCGTCGGCGTAGGCCTCAAGAATCTCTTCCTGGGTGGCGTCGGCCGGCAGATCGCGGGTTGCCCAACGGTCAAAATGCACGCCGTGGGTGCTCAGCTTTTCCCGGATCGTCGCCGGGTCGGTCACAACCGTGTGCGCCTGCTCGGGCTGGTTCTGATGAAAAATGCTCAGGGTGGTCATCGGCGTAACCTCATGGTTTCAAGTTCGCATTCAAAGAGAAATTCAAAGGCTTCAATATGGCGCAGGCAGTCGGCCATGGTGCGACCCCAGGTGTAAAGACCGTGGCCGCGGATAAGGTATCCAGGCTGTTCCGGATGGCGGGCAAACCAGTCCCGGGTTTCTTCAGCCAGTGCCGGAATGTCCTGGGTGTTGTCGAAAACGGGAACAATCAGCCTACCTTCATGGGTTTGCACGCCACTGAAAGCTTTCTGTAATTCATAGCCTTCCAGCTCCAGTGCCTGCCCCGCCGGGGTCAGGCGGCTGAGCACGGTAGCCTTGACCGAGTGCGTATGCAGAACGGCGCCAACCTCGGGATAAAGCTGATAGATCACCGTGTGCAGAAGGGTTTCTGCCGACGAGCGACAGTCGCTTTGTACCGGCTGGCCGTGCAGATCCACCACCATGACGTCGCCTGCGCCCAACTGGCCCTTGTGCCGGCCAGATACCGTAATCGCCACATGGTCGCCATCGATACGGGCCGAATAATTACTACTGGTGGCGGGCGACCAGCCGCGGTCGTAAAGAAAGCGGCCGGCCTCGACGATGGATTGGGCGGCGGTGGCGTAGCGGGTTACATCAAACACAGGCATCCTCCGGGTTGGTACGAGCCCTGCCCGGGCGCGAATCTGGCGCCATTATAGAACCACCCCAGCCCGGGTAAAACCGATTCCGCTCAGGCTTTAAGGGGCAGACGGCGCTGGCGCTTGCCGGTCAGCGCAAACAAGGCGTTGCCCAGGGCCGGAATCACCGGCGGGACGCCAGGTTCCCCAACGCCGGTGGGCGGCTCTTCGCTGTCGACAATATCCACCACCATCTCCGGTACCTGATGCATATGCAGCAGACGATAATCATGGAAGTTACTTTGCTGCACCTCGCCGCCGTCCAGGGTAATTTCCCCGTTCAGCGCCGCCGTCAGGCCAAAGACAATGCCGCCGGTCATCTGATCCTCGACAATTCGCGGGTTCACCACCTGACCACAGTCCACGCTGCACGTGACCTTATGAACGCGAATTCCACCCTGCTCAATACTGGCTTCCACCACCTGGGCAACATAGGTACCAAAGCTCTTGAACAAGGCCACTCCGCGCGCCCTGCCCTCTGGCACCGGCTGGTTCCAGCCCGCCAGCTCGGCAGCCCGCTCCAGAACCCGCCGATGACGGGGCTCACTCTCCAACAGTTTCAGCCGGAAACTGACTGGATCTTCGTTGGCCTGGTTGGCGAGTTCATCCATAAAGGTCTCAACCGCGAAACCATTGTGGGAATAGCCCACGGAGCGCCACCAGGTAATTGGCACGCCCGGGTCAGTATGGGTATGCCGAACCCGGACATTGGGTACCGCGTAGGGATAGCCAATAGCACCCTCAATGGCCGAAATGTCTTTCGGGGTTGCGATACCTTCAACCATCAGGCCAACCCGGCCCAATGTGCCGTACAGTAATTTTGGTGCCCAGGGGTACTGGGCTGGTGCAGCGTTCCGGACGTACCAGTCAAGTATCTGCGGGCCAACAATCTGATGATCCCAGCCCGTCAGCTGCCCATCCTCCAGACTGGCCGCCATACGATGCAACATCGCGGGGCGGAAAAAGCCATGGCGGGTGTCTTCTTCCCGGGACCAGATCAGTTTGACCGGCACTTTCACCCGGTAGGCGACCAGGGCTGCTTCCTCAATGTAGTCCTGGGTCAACCTGCGGCCGAAGCCACCGCCAAGAAAGGTAGTGTGGATAGTCACGTCATCCGGAGAGAGATCGGTGTGTCGCGCGGCGGCTATGCGGCCCAGGTCCGGGGCCTGGGTCGGCGCCCAGACTTCCATGCCACCGTCCCGATACCAGGCGGTCGCATTCATTGGTTCCATGGTGGCGTGGGCCAGGTACGGCTGCTCATATTCTGCCTCCACCAGGGTACCCGCTTTCTCCAGAACAGCCTCGGGGTCACCGTCCACCCGTTCGTCCTCGCCGGGATCGTCACCGGCGGCCTGACGATAGTGTTTGAACACGTCCGGATTGGATAACCCGACGGCCTCGGAAAAATCCCACTCAACCGCCAGCGCTTCCTGAGCCTTGCGGGCTCGCCAGTAGCGATCTGCCACTACGGCCACACCGCGCTCGGTGATGAAGGCATCAAGCACGCCCGGCATGGCCCGAACCTGATCGCGGTTGAAACTGACCGCCAGTCCGCCATAGCGGGGGCTCCGGGTCATAACGGCATAGACCATATCCGCCAGCTCTACGTCTATCCCGTACATCGCCTGGCCGGTGGACTTGGCCTCGGCATCCAGCCTTCCGGCCTGTCGGCCGATGTATTTCCACTGGGAACGGGGTTTTAGTGGCACATCACCACGAATCACCTCTTTGTCCGCCAACTCCACCAGTTTGCCATAGGGCATGGAATCCAGGCCGTTGGGGTGGCGTACGTACCCGCCCTCCGTTTTGCATTGTCCCGGCTCGACCCGCCAAACCCGGGCGGCGGCCATCACCAGCATCAGTCGCGCCGAAGCTCCGGCCTCCCGCAGGGGCTGCCAACTGGAGGCGACACTGGTGCTGCCACCGGTAAGCTGAAGCCCGAACAACGGGTTACGGTACTCCGGAGCAACCGGGGCAAATTCCACGCGAATGGCCTCCGGCGCTACATCCAGCTCCTCCGCTATCAAAGTGGTAAGACCGGTGTAGGTGCCCTGGCCCATCTCAACCCGATCGAGGGTGAAAATAATGTCGTTGTCCCGGGTGAGTTCCAGCCAGGCGTTCGGTTTCCATTCACCGGTTTCAGGCTCATAGCCGGTTTGCACGGAGGCACAACCAGGCAGATTCAGCGCCAATAGCAGTCCACCGGAAGCCGAGGTGCTGACCTTCAGGAAATCCCGTCGATTCATCGCCATATTACGCATCCTCCCCGGCCGGCTGGTACTGACCCACACCACCGGCGACGGACTCAACCGCAGCCACAATGCGAGTATAGGTGCCGCAGCGACACAGGTTGCCGGTCATGGCGGTGACGATCTGTTCGCGATCCGGAGAGGGGTTGTTGGCCAGCAGGTGCGCGGCCGTCATGATCTGGCCAGACTGGCAATAACCGCACTGGGGCACCCCCTGTTCCACCCAGGCTTTCTGTAACGGATGCAACTCGCCATCAGCGGACAGGCCTTCGATGGTGGTGATTTCGGCACCTTCAGCCATCTCCACCGGCGTAGAGCAGGAACGGGCGGGCTGACCGTTCAGGTGCACAGTGCAGGCGCCACAGAGGCCTGCACCACAGCCAAACTTGGTCCCTTTGAGCCCAAGTTCATCCCGCAGCACCCATAACAACGGGGTATCGGGTTCGACATCCAGCGAATGCTGGCGACCGTTCACAGTCAGCGTGAAAGCCATTCCGTGCTCCTCATCATGTTATTGTTTTGGCAGGTTCGGCGCGTTTTACCGCCACGCCTTTACTTGACGACGTCTTCACCATCCTTGTTTACCCAGATTTTGCGCTCACCGGTTTCCAGCTTGCCGTTGGAATCCCACACTTCACGGTTCTGGGTGGCACTTTCCACTTTGCCGTTATCGTTCCAGATTACCCGGTCTTTACAGCCGGCCAATGTCAGTACAGAAATCAAAGCCACAAAAATCAAACGCATCTTAATTCTCCCGATTCGGTGTTTCCGTCGTAGCGAATGATCCAGACGATTCCTTATCTGGAACCATGGATCTCCCGATTATGCTGTTTTTCCCGATCGTTTTTCCTGACCATTACGTAAACCGCGCCGGTGCCACCGTGGTGTTTCTTTGCCGAATGGAAAGCGAGAACGTTGTCCAGCTCCGGCAACCACTTCGCCAGGTAGCTCTTGAGCTGGGCGATGCCATCAGGATTGCGTTCTCCCTTGCCGTGCAGGATGATCACCGAGCGCAAACCGTAATGTACGCAGTCGTTGATAAAACCGAACACTTCCCGGCGGGCTTCCTCCACCGTCATGCGATGCAGATCCAGCCGGGCCTCGATCGGGTACTGGCCAAGACGCAGCTTGCGGAAAACCCCATGCTGCACGCCTGGGCGCTGCCAGCTGAGAATGTCGTGTGCCGTTAGCGGCTCTACCATATCGGACGTCAGTGGGTTCAGGTCTCGCACCGGCTTTTCAACCGCCGCCCTCTGGCGTTCAAGGTGCCCGGGCGTCAGCTCCTTGGGCACCGATACTTCGGCCCGATTGGGTTTGCGTATCCGCTGCACATCCTTCATTTCTTCGAGGAAGGCAAGGCGTTCATCTTTACTGGTCATGACACTAACTGATTCCGGTTTGACGAGTATCAGAACTCTATCACCGCACCGGTCTACCATAAAGAAAAGCTCTGCGACGAAAATCGTAGAGCCCCTCCGGGTTCCGCTGAACTACACTGCAAGCGGAGAATAATAATGACGGAGCTCCCCGTACCTGGCTCCCAAGCTTACGGATCACGATATGGCCGCAGCAAATCAGGACACTACCCGCCCTCAGAACACCCGAGCGATTATGTCATTCCTGAGGGAACATGCCCCGTTCTCCAGCATGGACGACACCCATCTGGCCCATTTTGCTGAGCATGCGACCCTGAGGTTTTACGCCGATGGCGACGAAGTGCTCTCGCCCGACGATGGAGTGGTCAAGCGGTTTTATGTGGTCAAGCAGGGACGTATCCGGGGTGAGCGCCACAATGAAAAAGAAGACCGGGCAGAAACCACCTTTGAAATCAGCCAGGGTGAGTGCTTTCCGCTTGCGGCACTGATTGGCGAGCGCCCGACCCGAACGCTACACAGGGCTTCCGGCGATACCTTCTGCCTCAGTATTGAACAGAACGCCTTCATCACCCTGTTTTCCGAAAGCGAATCCTTTCGCGATTTCTGTCTGCGGGGCGTGAGCAGCCTGCTGGACCAGGTCAATCAGCGCATCCAGTCCAAGGCCATGGCTTCCATTGGCTCCAGCAACAGCCTCGACACCCCCCTGGAGCGCTACGCGCTGCGCAACCCGATTGTCTGCTCGCCGGATCTGCCGGTTCGCAAGGCCGTAGCCCGGATGCACGAGAATAATGTGGGCAGTATCATCATCACCGATGACAATCGCCATCCCACCGGCATTTTCACGCTGCGCGACCTGCGCACCATGATCGCTGAGGAAAAGGGCCCCCTCGACACGCCCATTCGTCAGGTGATGACAGGCAATCCCTGTCGCCTGCCCGCCACAGCGGACGCCTTTGAGGCGGCAATGCTGATGGCGGAACACCATTTTGCCCATCTGTGTGTGGTCGACGAAGAGGACCGCCTGATTGGCGTGGTATCCGAGCGGGATCTGTTTTCTCTTCAGCGGGTAGACCTGGTCAACCTGGCTCGAACCATCGGCACTGCCACCCACTTGCGTACCCTGGTCAGCCTTCGCTCCGATGTCTCAAGGCTGGTCGACGCCATGCTGGCCCACGGCGCGGATTCGGGCCAGGTGGTGAAGATCATTACCACCCTGAACGATGTCACCGTGCGCAGGGTACTCGAACTTAACCTCAAGAAGAACGACCCTGGCATTCCGTTTACCTGGCTTACCTTTGGCAGTGAGGGCCGCCAGGAGCAAACACTGCTGACCGACCAGGACAACGGTATTCTGTTCGAGACACCGGAGGGCATGACCGAAGACCAGGTGCGTGAGAAACTGCTGCCCTTTGCCCGCAAGGTCAACGACGAACTGGCAGAGTGCGGGTTCACCCTGTGCAAAGGCAACATTATGGCCAGCAACCCCAAACTCTGCCTGAGTGACCGGGAATGGGACGACTGGTTTATCCGCTTTATTGATGCCTCAACCCCCCAGAACCTGGTCTACTCGTCGATATTCCTGGATATGAGAGCGGTCTTCGGCCCCACTGAGCCACTCCATCGTCTGCTGGAGAAGGTGCTCCAACGCATCCGCAAGAACGCCCTGTTCCAGAAAATGCTCGCTGGCAACGCGCTGCAGCGAAAACCGCCCCTGACCATGTTCCGGAACTTCCGCTATCTGAACGACGAGAAGAAACACTCGCTGGATCTGAAACGTCAGGGCCTGGCGCCATTTGTGGAATCCGTAAGGGTGTTCGCACTGGCCCATGGGGTGGAAGCCGCCAATACCCTGGAGCGCATTGACGCCCTGGCCAGAAAAGACATCTTTGACGCCAAGGACGCCAACGCCTGGAAGGAAGCCTACAGCCTGATTCAGGCCATCCGTATGCGTGCTCATCAGGAGATGCTCGACCGGGGCGAGGATCTGACCAATTACATCGATCCGGACGACCTGAATCCTCTGGACCGGCGCATACTTCGCGAGTCTTTCCGCCAGGCCCAGCGGCTCCAGCAGAAACTCGAAGTTACGTATCAACTATAGGCCCGCGCACAGATCATGCTGGAATACATCAAACAGTGGCTGGCCAGAAGGCGCGGTGGAACGGTCGGCGAACACGATGCCGCCAATCTGCCCAGCCCGAAAACGGTTGGCGACCAGCCCTTGTCCCGGAGCCGGCTGATTGTCCTTGACCTTGAGACCACCGGCCTGAACGCGTCCAAAGATGAAGTGATTGCCATCGGAGCGGTTGCCATCGAAGGTGGTGTCATCCACCTGAATGACCAGTTTGACCTGATACTGCGCCGCCCTGAACTGGACATTCGGGAAACCGTGCTGATCCATGGCATCGGCCCAGAAGCCCTGACTCAGGGCTACGAAACCCAGGATGCACTGCTCTACCTTCTGGAATGGATGAACGGGGACCCGATTCTTGCCTACCACTCCGCCTTCGACCAGAAGTTCCTCGAAAAGACACTGAAAAGCCAGTTGGGCTACACCCTGCCCCACGTCTGGATGGATGTTGCCGAGCTGATGCCGGCGTTCTTCCCGAAAGCAACGATCAAAGGGCGCGGTCTGGACGACTGGGCGGATGTATTTGGCCTGGAAATCAGTGAACGCCATCACGCCGCAGCCGACGCGCTGGTTACCGCAGAACTGGCACTGATAGCCCTCAATAAAGCCCGGAAAAACGACGTCAAAACTCTCAAAGAACTCAGTGAAAAGCTGCATTATCAACGCCGTTTACAGCATATGCACCGCTATTAGCGGAACAGGATCTACTGGCGATGTCCTTGACCAAATACAAGGCAAGTTACTGAGAGTTAGACCATTTGCCAATATCCATAAATCCATTGACCGGTAAAGTCGGAGGAGACAACAAGTCGGAGAAGTACTACATGAATAATAAATTCTCTATCCGCAACACCTCACCAAAAAAACACCCAATCTCCACAACAACAATACAGGAGTGATTGTATGTCAGGTCATAGCTACGACGCTGAAAACTACTGGAAGGCGAATCTACGCCTGATATTCGGGAGCCTGATTATCTGGGCCCTGGTATCTTACGGCTTCGCTATTCTGTTACGCCCGATGCTGGCGGGAATCCCCGTAGGCGGCACCGATCTGGGCTTCTGGTTTGCCCAGCAAGGCTCCATCCTTACCTTCATTGTTCTGATCTTTCACTATGCATGGCGCATGAACAAGATCGACGAAAAATTCGGCGTGCATGAGGAGTAAGGACAAATGAGCCAATTTGCAATCAACATTATGTTCGTAGGGGGCTCGTTCCTCCTCTACATCGCCATCGCTGTCTGGGCCAAGGCCGGCAGTACCAGCGATTTCTACGTTGCGGGCGGTGGTGTGCATCCTATCACCAACGGCGCCGCAATCGGTGCTGACTGGATGTCTGCCGCTTCGTTTATCTCCATGGCTGGTCTGATCGCGGCCGGTGGCTATGCCAACTCCACGTTCCTTATGGGCTGGACCGGTGGCTACGTCCTGTTGGCCATGCTGCTGGCTCCTTACCTGAGGAAGTTCGGTAAGTTTACGGTTCCGGAGTTCATCGGGGATCGATACTACAGCGCAAACGCGCGACTGGTAGCCGTTATCTGTCTGATCGTTGCCTCGGTAACCTACGTTATCGGCCAGATGGCTGGCGCTGGTGTGGCCTTCTCCCGCTTCCTGGAAGTGGATGCCACCACCGGCCTGATCATCGCAGCAGTTGTTGTATTCGTCTATGCGGTACTCGGTGGCATGAAAGGCATTACCTACACCCAGGTAGCACAGTACTGTGTACTGATTGTCGCTTACACGATTCCCGCAGTATTCATTTCCATTCAACTGACAGGCAACCCGATTCCGGGCCTGGGCATGTTCTCTACCCATACCGACTCTGGCTTGCCGCTGCTTGAGAAGCTGAACCAGGTCATCACTGATCTCGGTTTCAACGAGTATACCGCTGATGTGGACAACAAACTGAACATGGTTCTGTTCACACTGTCCCTGATGATCGGTACTGCCGGTCTGCCACACGTTATCATTCGTTTCTTCACTGTGCCCAAGGTGGCTGACGCGCGCTGGTCTGGCGGCTGGGCTCTGGTCTTCATTGCCCTGCTGTACCTGACGGCTCCTGCTGTCGCTTCCATGGCTCGCCTGAACCTGATGACCACTATCTACCCGGACGGAACCCAGGCCGCTCCCATCGAATATGATGAGCGCCCGAACTGGGTCAAGGAATGGGAAGTAACGGGTCTGATTCAGTTTACCGACAAAAACGAAGACGGCCGTATCCAGCTTTACAACGACGTACCTGCGTTTGAAGCTGAAGCCCAGGCCCGCGGCTGGAACGGCAACGAACTGGTGGTTAACCGTGACATCCTGGTACTGGCCAACCCCGAAATCGCCAACCTGCCAGGCTGGGTCATTGGCCTGATCGCAGCCGGTGGTCTTGCAGCCGCGCTGTCGACAGCCGCCGGCCTGCTGCTGGCGATTTCCTCGGCGGTGAGTCACGACCTTATCAAGGGACGATTCAACCCCAGTATCAGTGATAAGGGCGAACTGATGGCTGCCCGGATATCCATGGCCGTTGCCATTGTTGTCGCCACCTATCTCGGTGCAAACCCGCCAGGGTTCGCGGCTCAGGTGGTTGCCCTTGCCTTCGGTATTGCGGCTGCCTCGCTGTTCCCGGCACTGATGATGGGTATCTTCTCCAAACGCGTAAACAACGTGGGCGCGACTCTGGGCATGCTGTCCGGCCTGATCTTCACTCTGGTGTACATCTTCGTGTACAAAGGCTGGTTCTTCATCCCGGGCACCAACAATCTGGCAGACACTCCCGAGAACTGGGTGCTGGGTATTTCCCCGCTGTCTATCGGTGCCATTGGTGCGATCGTCAACTTTGCGGTAGCCTTCGCAGTATCCAAGGTGACTGCAGAGCCGCCCGTTGAAATTCAGGAACTGGTTGAAAGCGTCCGCTACCCGCGTGGTGCCGGTACTGCCCAGGATCACTGAAGCGAAAGACAATCTGATTCATCGCACCTGATGACAGGTTGAAACCGAACGGGCTTCCTCAGTGAGGGAGCCCGTTCTTTTTTGAGGAAACCGTTGTATGTTCTGGACATTTGTAGCCACCGTTTTTTGCGGTCTTGGTGCCGCTGGCATCGCCATGGGTATTCGCGCGGCCACCGCCAAAAAAGCCCCGAAGTGGCTGATTCCGGTCTTTGCCGGTGCGGGCATGCTGGGTTATCTGATCTATGGAGAATACACCTGGTATGACCACAAACGAGCCATGCTGCCGGAAGAAGCTGTGGTTGTGGCCACCGAACAGGAGAGAATTTTCTTTCGCCCCTGGACCTTTGTGTTTCCCTACGTGACCTCATTCTCTGCGGTCGACAATGAAAGTATCAGCCGTGATACCGGTGATCAGAACATTGTTCGCTTCACCCTTTACCGTTTCGAGCAGACGGTCACCGATGCGGTTTCGCACCGGATTCATCTCATTAACTGTGGCAGCCGGGAGCTGGTACCACTGGGTTCCGACGGGGCGCCGAGAGTAGATAACATGAAGTTGCTGGAGAGCGACGATCCACTCTATACCATCATTTGCAGAAGCTGAGACCACAGGAGCGGATAACAAGACCCCATGATTAGCGCCTGGCTGCTTGTCCTTATATCGATCACTTACATTTCACTGCTGTTCCTGATCGCCTGGGCAGGTGACCGGCACCCGGGGCTCTACAAGCGCCGTCTGGCCAGAACCCATATTTACGGTTTGTCCCTGGCCGTCTATTTCACGTCATGGACCTTCTATGGCGCAGTTGGTCGGGCCACCCAGGAAGGTCTGGCATTTCTCCCCATCTACCTGGGCCCGTTACTGGTATTCATTTTCTTTGCGCCGCTGCTCCGGCGCATCATCTACATCAGTAAACGCAACAACAGCACCTCCATTGCCGACTTTATTGCCTCGCGTTACGGCAAATCCCAGGTGCTGGCGGCCATGGTGGCCATCTTTGCCCTGATCGGCAGCGTTCCCTACATTGCCCTTCAGCTCAAAGCCATTGCCCTGGGGTTTAATGTCCTCTCGGGCACCGGTGACAGTTATCAGGAATTGAGTACAGCGGCCTGGAACGACTCTGCCTGGTACATCACCCTGGCTCTGGCGGTCTTTACCGTGCTGTTCGGAACCCGGCACCTGGAGTCCACAGAACATCATCGGGGCATGATCCAGGCCGTTGCCTTTGAATCACTGATCAAGCTCATCGCCTTTGTGGCGGTGGGGCTGTTTGTTGGCTACGGGCTGTACGATGGCTTCGGGGACCTGTTTACCCGAGTCCGCGAAGCTGACCTGATGGGCACGCTTACCACAGAGTCGCTGGAAGCCCCTGCGTTCCTCACACAGACGCTGGTTGCCATGCTGGCCATCATCTGCCTGCCACGGCAATTTCACGTGATGGTGGTGGAGAACACCGATCACCGGGATTTTGAGGTCGCTCGCTGGGCGATGCCGATCTATCTGATCATCGCCAGCGCATTCGTCATTCCCATTGCCGCAGCCGGACTGTTGAGCACTCACCTGGCGGGCAGCGATCCGGACATCGTCATCCTGCAACTGCCGATCATGGCAGGGGAACACTGGCTTGCCGTACTGGCGTTTCTGGGCGGTGGATCAGCGGCGGCCGCCATGGTGATTGTCTGTTCCGTCGCCATAGCCACCATGGTGAGTAATGAAATCATCATGCCAGGCCTGCTCAAGTTCTTCCGACCAGGCATGAACCGACGAACTGATCTCAGCTTCCTGCTGCTGACGATCCGGCGGGTTGCCATCTTTGTAGTACTGCTGACCGCCTACGGCTTCTACCGCATGGCTGGCGAAGACTACAGCCTGACGGCGTTTGGCTTACTGTCCTTTGCCGCAGCGGCCCAGTTTGGTCCCGCGCTCGTAGGCGGTATTCTCTGGCGCCAGGGTAACTTCACCGGAGCTGCCTGGGGCCTTGGGCTGGGCTTCCTGATGTGGTGTTACACCTTGCTGTTGCCCGCGCTGGTATCCACCGGGTGGGTTGCGGATACCCTGATTGAGCACGGCCTGTTTGGCTGGAACTGGACCCGACCAACAGCCCTGTTCGGTTCCGACCTGGATCAGATTAGCCATGGCATTCTTTGGAGTCTGGGGGTAAACACCGGGGCCTATATTCTGCTCTCCCTGATTACCCGGCAACGTATTCGGGAGAAGATTCAGATTGCCGCGTTCTTCCACGATGCGCAGCCCAAAGCCGAGAATGCCCAGCACCAGAGCTGGCAGGGTGAGATTCTTACCTCCGACCTGCAGGCCCTGACCGACCGGTTCATGGGGGAAGAACGTTCCGAAAGCATTTTCAGGAACTACGAACGACGTAATGCCATCCGGCTCTATCCTCAGCGGCCAGCTTCCACCCACCTGATGAAGTACATAGAGCGCCAGCTGGCATCGGTGATTGGAGCCTCCACCGCCCGCGTGGTTCTGGAGTCGACCCTGACTGGCCGCGATATGCAGATTGAGGACGTGGTCAGCATTGTCGATGAAGCCTCCCAGGCCATGACCTTCAGCCGGGAATTACTGCAGTCTGCCATCGAGAACATCAGCCTGGGCGTGTCCGTGGTCAACCATCAGCAGCAACTTGTCGTCTGGAACCATCGCTATCTCGAGCTGTTCAACTATCCCAAGGGCTTTGTCCGGGTTGGCCGGCCGGTTGAAGACCTGATGCGCTATAACCTCACCAACGCCAACCTGTCTGCCCGTCGAATTGACGACATCGTCGAGAACCGCTGTAACAGCATGCGTGAAGGCAAACCCATGTCTTACGAGCGTCAGCGCCCCGACGGCACGGTCGTCCGGGTGGATGGCAGTCCGATTCCAGGCGGCGGCTATGTCACCACATTCCAGGACATTACCGCCATGCGCAGGACCGAGCAGGCCCTGAAGGAAACCAACATCTATCTGGAGCAAAGGGTCCGGGAGCGTACCCAGGAACTGCAGGTGATCAATGAGCAGATGCTCAAGGCCAAGTCGGTAGCCGAGCAGGCAAACCAGAGTAAAACCCGCTTCCTTGCCTCTGCAAGCCACGACCTGCTGCAACCCCTGAACGCAGCAAGACTCTTTACCTCCGCGTTGTCCGGCAAAGTGAACGAGGGCGAAACCCGGGATCTGGTAGACCACATCGACAGCTCGCTGGGCGCGGCTGAGGAGATCATCAGTACACTGCTGGACATTTCAAAGCTTGATGCCGGGGCGCTTGAGCCGGATATCGGCGTGTTTCCGGTCAACGAGCTGCTTCGGCATCTGGCCACCGAGTTTTCAGCCATCGCCAAGGATCAGGGGCTGGAACTGCATGTAGTCCCCAGTACCGCCTGGGTCCGTTCCGATGCGAAACTTCTGCGTCGTGTGGTACAGAACTTCCTGTCCAATGCCATCCGCTACACTGCAAGCGGCAAGATCCTGATGGGCTGCCGACGCCTCAAAGGCTATCTTCGCATTGAAGTCTGGGATACCGGCCCGGGCATGTCGGATGACCAGCTTAATCACATCTTCGAGGAGTTCCGCCGATTCCAGCATGGTCGCGACAAGAAGGGGCTGGGGCTTGGCCTGGCCATTGTTGATCGTATCAGCGGCATGCTGAATCACCCCGTCACCGTGCACTCCATCCAGGGCAAAGGCAGCGTATTCGGGATCACGGTTCCGGTCGCCCCGGCCGATCAAAGCCGGCTGGATTCCCAGAAAAGCGGCAGCAGTTCAAGGCGGGTCTCCAATCTCGGGGGCCTTCACGTTCTGTGCATCGACAATGACGCAGCCATTCTGCAAGGCATGGTCGCGTTGCTGGGCAACTGGCAGTGTGATGTCACTGCCGCCGAAAGCCTGGATGATGCCCTGGACAAACTGAACGCACGCAGGCCCGATATTATACTGGCTGATTATCAGCTGGATGATAACCGCAATGGACTGGATGCCATGGACAGCATAAGGGAACATCGGGGAAGCGACATTCCCGGCATCCTCATTACCGGCTATATGGCGCCGGAGGTACGTGACGACGCAGGCAACCGGGGCTACCAGGTACTGTACAAGCCAGTGAAGCCTGCAGCCCTGCGAGCACTCGTAAACAAACTACTTAAACAGAAGCGGTCATGAATCCATCCGACCGGAAAGACGCAGTAAATCCGTTTGGCAAGCTTACTTTTCTTGTTGTCGACGATTTCGAGAACTTTCGGCTATCCATGCGGCAGATGCTCCGCAGTTGTGGTGCCGACAAGATTGAGCTGGTTGCTCACGCCACGCCCGCCATCCAGTACTGTACCTACAATCACGTCGATGTCGTGCTGTGCGATTACAACCTGGGGGAAGGCAAAAACGGCCAGCACGTACTGGAAGAGCTGAGGCACAAGAAACTCCTCAAACGCTCATCGCTGTTCCTGATGGTAACCGCGGAAACCTCCAAGGAAATGGTCATGGGGGCACGGGAATATCAGCCTGACGGCTATCTGACAAAGCCCATTAACCGTGCCATGCTGGAGCAACGTCTGGGCAGCCTGATCAAACAGCGCAATGCCCTGCTCCCCATCACCCGGGAGATCGACCGGGAAAACTACCCGGAAGCCATCGTTCTTTGCCTGCAAACCCTGCCCAAACAGCCCCGCTACAAAACCTGGCTGATGAAGACACTCGGGGAACTCTACTTCATGGTCGGCGACCTGGCCCACGCCCAGAAGGTCTACGATGATGTTCTGAATCAGCGGGAGCTGTCCTGGGCCCGGCTAGGCCGGTGTAAGGTATTGCTCGCCAACCGGAACTTTGATCAGGCCGTCGACGGCCTCAAGGCTCTGATTGAAAAACACCCGGACTATATGGAAGCCTACGACCTGCTGGCCGAAGGCCTTCAGAAACAGGGACGATCGGCCCAGGCCCAACAGGTTCTTGAGAAAGCAGCTGAACATTCCCCCAACGCTCTGCTCCGCCAGAAGCATCTCGCTGAACTTGCCGGCGCAAACCAGGATATTGACACCGCCTCCCAGGCCTGGCGACAGACGGTGTCTCTGGGCACCTATTCCATACACGACAATGCAGAGCATTACCTGTCGCTCGCCCAGAGCCTGTCCGATCTGAGCGAGGGCGATCTGGACGAAGAAGGCGCGGCGCGCTCGTCAGAAGCCCTCTCTGTGCTTACGAAAATGGAGAAACGGTTCGACAACGATGAAACCATCGGGCTCAAAAGCCGGATCGTGCAGTGCCGTCTCCATGCCGGACAAGGCCGCCACCGGGAGGCCGAAAAGATTCTTACCGCGGTCAGCTCGGAGCTCGAGAGCCTGGCGGAACTCCCGGCCGATATGGGGCTGGATTTCGCAAAAACCCTGTTCCGGATGGGCCGGGAAGATCAGGCCAAAAGAATCCTCGGCGATCTGGCCTCACGATTTGATAACGACCCGGACACCTTGCAGAAAATTGAAAACCTCCTGGACGAGCCCGTTGGCTTCCGTCAGAAACTGGAAGCGCGCAGCATGAACCGGGATGGCATCAAAGCGTTTGAGGCAGGCGATCTTGACGCTGCAGTGGAAGCCTTCAACAAAGCCCTGGCGATCGTTCCGGACCATGCCGCCCTGAACCTGAACCTGGTTCAGGTGTTGATGAAGCAATATGACCAGAGCCCGGAGCCTGCGTTACTGGCTGCCTGCCAACAGCGCCTGGATCGTCTGAGCAAGCTGCCAGAGCAGCATCGTCAACACCGTCGATACCTGGCCCTCACCCGAAAACTGAAAGGACTGACCGCATGACCGACCCAAACATCGACTTTTCGATGGTGCTGGCCTCTGCCGTGCACGACATGAAAAATTCTCTCGGCATGTTACTGAACAGCCTCGACGAACTTCGTGGTGAACATGAGCAATCCCTTGCTGGCTCCGACAAATTCAACATGCTCCAGTACGAAGCCGAGCGTATGCATAACGATCTGGTTCAGTTACTGGGTATCTATCGCCTGGGAGAAAACAATCTCTCTGCCCACATTGACGAGCATTTTGTGCCGGATTTCCTGGAGGAGCACCTCGCCAGGCATATCCCTTTGTTGCAGGGACTCGGCCTCAAATATTCAATTGCCGCAGATGACATCAATGGTTTTTTCGACGAGGACCTGTTGACCGGCGTACTCAACAACACCATCAACAACGCCATCCGTTATACCAAAAGCCAGATACGGCTTATTGCGCGCGAAGAAGACGGTTATCTGGTGCTGGGGGTTGAAGATGATGGCCAGGGCTACCCGGAAAGCATGCAACATACTGGTACCCTGAGTTTCAAGTCGCTGGACTTCAATACCGGCAGTACCAGCCTGGGGCTGTTCTTCGCCTCGTCTGTGGCCGCACTGCATAGCGAAGGCGAGCGAACCGGCTCCATCAAACTGCACAACGGCGGCAGCCTGGGTGGAGGTGTATTCGAAATCTGGCTGCCCTGACGCAAAAATGAAATGGGAGTCTCAAAAACGGAACCCGGGCCCGCCAACCCACTGCATATTTTCTGAGCTGCACTTATAGTGCCCGAGTCTTTCGGACTGATTCATCACGGCGTAACAACGTCTGTCACTTCCAGGGAGGAGCTCTCTCATGCCGCGAGGGCACGCACTGATCATCGAAGACTCGTCAACGGCCCGTATTCTGCTGTCCCGGCTGCTTGAACGGGCGGATATCTCCACCAAAGGGGTTGCCACTGCGGAGCAGGCCTTTCCCCTGCTTCAGCAGGAACATTTCGACCTTATCTTCCTTGATCATCTCCTCCCGGGTATGAATGGCTTTCAGGCACTGGAGAGATTCAAGCAGCAGCCGGAGACGCGGGACATCCCGGTATTCATGTATACCTCCCAGAACGCAGAACGTTACCTACAGGAAGCCAGAGCCCTCGGTGCTGCCGGTGTCATTCGTAAGCAGGTGGACCGGGACCAGCTGATGCGAACGCTGGATATCATTCTGTCTAACGTGCCTGATCAGGAACAAAGTGAAGCCATCCGCCTGGCCGTTGAGGAAGGAGGACATCACGGGTTGGAAGCAACGGAACAGAACTCCCGGGGTATGACCGGGCGCCTGTCCACACTGGAAATTGCCTATGAAGAGCTGGAGGAAGAAATCCGTGAATTGCGCGCTGCCTTTACCGAATGTCAGTTACAACAGGTTCAGAAGTTAGACCAGCAACGACGGCAAATGCGCTGGCTGGGCGGCTTATCCATTGCGGGTCTGGTGGCACTGGTTTGGCTTGTCACATGGCAGGGAGGGGTTCTGGACGACTATATTGCGCGCACCGATGAACAATTCAGTTTGCTGCATAGCATTGTTGGCGGCGTTATTGAATTAATCGGTCGCTAGTGACCATAAAGGCAGAAATAAAAAACCCCCGGCAGCTTCGCTGTCGGGGGTTTTTAGGCATTAGGCGCCTGACGATGACCTACTCTCACATGGGCAACGCCACACTACCATCGGCGCAGGTCTGTTTCACTTCTGAGTTCGGGATGGGATCAG
>NZ_JACDWW010000036.1:0-278 GCF_016464145.1 Marinobacter sp. bablab_jr008 | reverse complement strand
TGTACCGTTAACTTCCTATGGCTTCCTTCAGACCCCACCGTTGGCCAGTGACGCCCTTGCCAGTCGGATTGTCTTCCCCTCAGTCGGGGTGACGCCATCTTCTTTCAGATGGCCGGGTTTGCCAGCTTCGCCGGGCAAACAGCGAGTAGGGTGAGGCGTTACCGCCTCATCCCTCTCACAGAACCGTACATACGGACCACGTATACGGCTCATGCCATTAACTTGCCCTGAACTCGGGGACAGGGATGCCGGTTCGTACTTGGGTCAGATCCATCAAC
>NZ_JACDWW010000035.1:0-291 GCF_016464145.1 Marinobacter sp. bablab_jr008 | reverse complement strand
GTCGCCCTCGCCACCAATGCCTTATTAACCTCCAGTTCGCGAAGCTGAATCTGTCCGGGTCTTCCCCGGCCTTTCCCTCTCGACACTCCTCCCCGCTCGCCCTCCCCTTCTTTTCCTCCTCCTCTTTTTTTTTTCTGATCGTCTCGTGGGCTCGGAGATGTGTATAAGAGACAGGTTCAAAGTAGCCAAGAGGAACTTCCGGCCGAACAGAATCTATATACTCCTGTTCAGATAGGTGTGGCGTCTTTCTTTGGAACCGCCCTTGCTGGATTTTATATGCTGTACTCCAAT
>NZ_JACDWW010000034.1:0-277 GCF_016464145.1 Marinobacter sp. bablab_jr008 | reverse complement strand
TCTCGGCCTTTAGCTTTCGGTCGTCCAGTTTTTTACGAGAACCGGGGCGCTTGGCAATGAACCAGGATACATTTTGGCGATCTTTATGCTCATCCCGCTTTTGAATGCCAAGATAACCGGCATCACCGAACACGCGCAGCTCGTCACCGTGAAGAAGGTTGCCGGCGGACACGATGTCGTGGACATTGGCAGCGGTGGTATCGATGCTGTGGATCAAGCCGAGCGTATCGTCCACGCCGATATGCATCTTCATGCCAAAGTACCACTGGTTGCCTTT
>NZ_JACDWW010000033.1:0-281 GCF_016464145.1 Marinobacter sp. bablab_jr008 | reverse complement strand
TCTCGGCCTTTAGCTTTCGGTCGTCCAGTTTTTTACGAGAACCGGGGCGCTTGGCAATGAACCAGGATACATTTTGGCGATCTTTATGCTCATCCCGCTTTTGAATGCCAAGATAACCGGCATCACCGAACACGCGCAGCTTGAGATGGACCCATTCAGTTGGACAACCTGATGGTGTCCCTAAGCTATGATCCGGTTGTTTCCCTGGCTCAGGCTGCCAGAGATATGGGTTGCCCGTAGTACACCTCATCGGGCGTTTGGTAATCAAGGGTTTGGTGGTA
>NZ_JACDWW010000032.1:0-66720 GCF_016464145.1 Marinobacter sp. bablab_jr008 | reverse complement strand
TCGTTATAAGCAGACCGGTAGCAAAATACACTCCTAAAACATGGCGGCGCCACCGTCCCTGTATCCAAAAGCCATCTTTAGTTGCCGCTGCGGCGACGCCATAGGCAAATAGTGCAATATTGGCATCGCCGATTGCCGCCCGCGTGCACAGCCAGACGACCGCACCATGGGACGCCTCCATCATCCCTGTAAAGAAAGGCACCTGGATCATTTCCCAAAAAAAATGCAGCAAAAAGCTGACAGACCAGATTAAAAAAAAACAGGAACCAGCCTCTACGTGATGGTCGACGTGAACAATGCATAATCTATCCAGCCAATCTAATAACTTCAGGCAGCCGAAGTTGAAATCGCAACCCTTCATCGCAGCGGCCTCCTGACCACCCGATAATTCGGAAATGGCCAGAACCGGTCCACCCAAAAACAACGGCAGCAGCAAGGAGATAACTCGTCGGTTCATTGCGGCCATCTCGATTTCATGCGCCAAATGGTCGGATTGCATGCTTGGCGCCCAGTATGCCTTTCAATAGTGAGCAATCATAGCACCTCTCCGAGAATGGGCGCTGGGGGCGAAATAGCCTCTTTGATGCGTCGTCAGGTCTGACAGTCTGACGGGTGGGGATGTCAGTACGAAAATCGGGAAAATGAAATTTAGCTGAAAATTCAGGTTCGTTTCAGTTGACCACTACAAACTTTGTGCGTCAAGATTAAGTGCCGTTTAACTGGCACATCCACCTTGAGGCAATAAATCGTTGTCGATATGAAAAAATAAGGAGTTTCAGGTGAGCAAAATCTTCAAATCAATAAGCGCTCCGCTGGCGATAGCTTTAGTAGCAACACCGGCGTTGGCCGCGGAGCCGGTCGGGCGTGCGTCACCAACCGTAGAAGACCTGAAGGTTGAAATAAATCAACTGACGGCTGAAGTGGAAGAGCTCAAGAAAGGCGATTCCCCCTTCACGGTGAACGGTTATTACCGCCTGCAGGCGACCTCAGAAAGTTTGGACGAAACCAACGATAACAGCAGTTCTTTTGTTGATCAGCGCCTGCGGGCAAAGATCACCGGCGACCTCAATGATAATGTGAGCCTGGTTTGGTACGGTGAGTTCGACTCTCCGTGGGGTGAGCGGGGAAGCTGCTACGGTGACGACGTCGACGATGACACCCCCGCTGACAATTGCGGCAAACTCAGCGCCGATGGCGTTGGCGTTGAAACAAAAAATGCCTACGCTGAACTGAAGGTGCCAAACAGCGACTGGAAGGTGCGAGCCGGTATCCAGGGATATGGTTTCGGTAAATACGAGAGCTTCGTCACCAATGACGATATGAACGGCATCTCCTTTGCGGGCAATGTTGGTATGGCCACGCTGACAGGTGGCTGGTTCAAGTGGGAAGAAAACGATAGAGATTCTGCGGACGACGTGGACTTCTACATGTTGAGTGCCGAACTTCATCCCAGCGAGGTTTTCCACTACGGCCTTACCGGAGCTCAGATCAGCAACAGCAGTCAGGCTGCTCTGAATGGTACGGCGGCTCGAACGGATGACAACTATTTCGGTGCCTACGCCGATTTTACCTATAACAAAATGGCCTATAGCGGCTCGGTACTTTACAAAAAGTCGTCCGGGCGTGACTCTGACGCAACAGATGGCGACACGTACATGTTGAATCTGTATGCCCAGAGGCATTGGGGCAACGCAAGCCTCAAGATTCACGGCATCTACATTCCGGCTGATGACAGCAGCAATGGTGCAGATCGCTTCGCGGCAAACCAGTCAGGCTGGGAGCTGAATAGCAGCAATCTGCAAATCTTCGGAACAGACTACTACTACAACAATGGTTCCCAGGGGGCCAAGTCAGTTTATGACGCAGCTTACCAGGGATATGGTCTGATGGGGCTGATGGTCTCGGGTGATCAGGAACTTTCCAACGACTACTACCTGAAGTACGGCACCGGTTACTTCCGCGTTGCCGACGACGCGCCCGACAGCGCTGCTCAGGCCAACGGCTCAACCCTTGGTACTGAAGTCGCTGCTCAGGTTGGTAAAAAGTTTGCCGGCGTGTATGACATCAGCCTCCGCGGTTCTTACGGTTTCATGGGAGACTTCTACGGAGATGACCCGGAGGATACCTATAAGGTCGTAGCTATGGTCAATATCAGTTACTGATCAACGTGTAATTTCATGATCTGATACAACGGCCGGGCCTTAGTCCGGCCGTTTGTCATTGAGCCGAACATGCGGAAGGTCGGCAATGATTTTGACGAAATCCTCCAAATGAGGACACTAGCTGACCCACGCAAAGAGGCCAGCCTTTTCTACTGGGCATTATCGTACTAAAACCACCACCGGACGCCCGCCACGAAGCTGGAGGACTCGACGTCTTCCCCCTCGCGCTCACGAAGGTCCTCTGTGTTGCCCAGAAAGCGGGTGTAAGAAACACCCACGTAGGGCGCAAACTCCCTCGAAAAGTGGTATCTCAGACGGAGCCCCAGGCCCACATTATTGATGCCACTACCGACGCCCCACTCCTCAACATCGCTGAAGGCAACGAGCGTTTCGCCGCGGCCCTGCAAAATGAGCCTTTGGGTCAGCAGCCAGTCGTACTCGGCTTCAAGATCGTATGACACGTCACCGTCGTCGGTGACTCGGAGATTTGTGTCTACCTCAAACCAGTAGGGGGCAAGTCCCTGCAATCCAACAATGGCCGAATAGCGCTCCTTATTAGGGCTGGGGCCAAACGTTGTCTGGGCACCCAATCCTGTCTGTATATCCCAGAAGCGATCGAAGCGATAGCTGTACTGCACATCAAAATTTTCGATGTCGCCGCTGTCGCTGGATAGATCAGTCTCACCTTCCGTTTCGACCCAGAGCCGATTGCGATCTTTACCAATCCAGGCCTGGGCGTCCCACAGGGCCAATTCGTTGTCGCCGTCACGCTGGTATTCCATCCGGTCAAACAGAACCTGGCCAAACACCTGGTTGTCGTGTATCGGCAGCGTCCAGTCCGGTTCGGCCTGAACGCCAGTACCGGCGGCGCCGGCTCCCGAGGCAAGCGTTAAGGCTGAGGCACCCACAACCCACTTGATGCGATTCATCATAATGTTCATCCCCTATCCCGTTAAACGACCGACACGACACGAAACATGCCTGCGTCCATGTGGTACAGAAGGTGGCAATGGAAAGCCCAGTCACCCGGTGCATCCGCTGTGATCAGCGCGGATACACGCTCGCCGGGTTTGACGGAAATCGTGTGTTTGCGTGGACGATATTCACCTGCACCGGTTTCCAGTTCCATCCACATGCCATGCAGGTGAATGGGGTGATCCATCATCGAGTCGTTGACGAGGATCAATCGCAGGCGCTCGCCATGGTAGAACTTGACCGGGCCATCGACTTCAGAGAACTTTTTGCCGTCGAACGACCACATGTAACGTTCCATATTGCCGGTAAGGTGCAGTTCCACCTCGCGTTCGGCCGGGCGCTTGTCGGGCCAGCCCTCAATGCTCTGCAACTGGGAATAAGTCAGCACCCGATGGTTGGCTGTTTCAAAGCCTACACCAGGGTCATCCAGACGCGATTGCGGGCTGGAAGCCACCATGGCCGCCCCGGGACCGTGATTATCAGGGCCATGGGATATCGGCCGACCCGCCGTCGGGACCTCATTCATCGTTGCTTTGTCCGAGCTCATCTTGTTCATTCCCGAGTCGGCGCCATTCATCATCATTTGGCCATGGGCTTTGTCGTTGCTGCCTGACATCATTTCCATCTTGCCACCCATGTCCATGCCGCTGTCCATGTTCATATCGCCGTCCTTGCCCATGGCGCCCATGCTCATCGCGCCCATGCCCATGGCGGCCATACCGCGCTCGGTTCGCGGATACATGGGCGGTACTGGCGCCTCCATTCCCTTGCGGGTGGCTAACGTTCCGCGCACATACCCCGACCGATCCTGTGACTGGGCAAACACGGTGTGAGCCGTGTCGGTTGGCTGTACAATCACGTCGTAGGTTTCCGCCACGCCAATGCGGAATTCATCCGTTTCTACGGGCTGCACTGGCTGACCGTCAGCGGAGATAACCGTCATCGGGAGTCCCGGGACACGGACATCAAAGTAGGTCATCGCCGAGGCATTGATGAATCTCAGGCGAATTTTCTCGCCGGGACGGAACAGCCCGGTCCAGTTACTGGCAGAAGGCGATCCGTTCATCAGGTAGGTATATTCAGAAGCGGTTACATCCAGAATATCCCGGGGGCTCATTCGCATTCTGCCCCACATGCCGGCTTTGCTCCACGCAGCATCCCAGCCCATGGTTTCAACATCCTTGAAGAAGTCGCTAACGGTGCGCTGGTTGTAGTTATAGTAGCCCTCTGCCACTTTCAGGTTGCGGAATACGTCCTCGGGAGAGTCAAAGGTCCAGTCAGATAGAACCACAACGTATTCGCGATCATAGGCCACCGATTCGGGCTCGGCAGGATCAATGATAATCGGCCCATAGTGGCCTAGCTGTTCCTGAAGGCCAGAGTGGCTGTGGTACCAGTAGGTGCCATGCTGTTCGACCGGGAAACGGTACTCAAACGTTTCGCCGGGCATGATGCCGGGAAAGCTGACGCCAGGAACGCCATCCATCTGGTACGGCAGAATCAGACCGTGCCAGTGAATGGATGTTGCCTCCGGTAGCGTATTGGTGACACGCAAGATTGCCTCGCGCCCCTGTTTGAGGCGCACCAGAGGCGCTGGCAGAGTGCCGTTGATGGTGATGGGCTGTTCCGAGACTGTGCCCCCTATCTTGAGAGGTGTTCTCGCGACGGTCAGGTCGTAGATGTCAGCGCCATTACGCACGGTGTGAAATGCGTTCGTGTTGTCCAGTTGTCCTCTAGCATAGGCCGGCAACAAGCTGTCGAAACCGGCAAGAAGTCCCATCGTGGCAGCTCCTTGGATAAGGCGCCGCCTGGACATACCTGCATAGAAATGTCTATCGCTCATAGGTTGCTCCTAAAACCATGTATATACAGCTTCTTGCGTTCGTGACTCGATTATTGATGCTACCCGGTGCAACTGAAATCAAACTGAAAAGTCGACCGGTAACCCCCCATTTTTAACGGGTTGCTGTTTTTCTGGGGAGTTGCCGTTACTGGTACAATCCATGGCAGACTGGCGAAACTTTCCCACCACGAAAAACGGCGCTTACAAATGAAAATTCTGATTGTTGAAGACAATGCGGTACTTGCCAAAAAAATATCGGACTGGCTTGCGCAGGCGCACTACACAGTCGATGTCGCCAAAACCGGCAAAGAAGCAGACTCGTTGATTGAAACAAGCTCCTACCAGGCCGTTATTCTCGATATCGGACTGCCCGATGAAAATGGACTGTCTTTAATGCAAAGATGGAGAAAAAACGGGAAAAAAGAGGCCATCCTTATTCTGACCGCACGCTCCAACTGGACTGAGAGAGTAGAAGGGTTGAACGCGGGTGCCGACGATTACCTTCCCAAACCGTTTGAGTTTGATGAACTGAAAGCCCGGCTCAATGCAATTATCCGAAGGAAGGATGGCAGAACAACAGACCAGATCAGCGTCGACGGATTTCATCTCAACGCCACCTACCGAACGCTGACCACGCCCGACCAGAAAGAGTTCAGACTGACAGCCACTGAATTCCGCCTTTTGCAGTGTTTCCTGCGTTCACCAGACAGGGTATTTTCACAGGATGAACTGGTTGAAACCCTCTACAACATAGAAAGATGCCCCACCAGAAATGTTGTTCAGGTCTATATAGCCAGGCTCAGAAAAATAATAGGGGGCAATAAAATCAAGACTTTGCGTGGCCAGGGCTACTTCTTCGAAAAAGATCCTACTGGCTGAACGCCCGAACGAACCAGGTCAACATATGCCAGCTCCAAAGAGTATCCGAAGAACAGCCATTCAGTATGGGGCTGTTTTCAGCCTCGTCTATTTCACCCTGATATTCTTTTCACATGCCTACGTGATAAAACAACTATCGGACGAGTCCAGGAAACAACACCTGAGTAAAGAGCTGGAAAACTTTCAGGCAATCATTGAAGCCGAGTCCCCGACAACTGACGACCTCAGGAACATGATCCATCAGTTTGAAATGCTTCTGGGGCATGCCATCATCATCGAAACGGCAGGCGGGAGCGTCCTGACGGGCAACAACTTTGACCTGAGCCAAATGCAGGGCGTTGTGGATAAGCCCGAGGGTTTTATTCACATAGCGCAGGGCGCGAACACGCTTTTTGGGCTTAGACGTACGTTCACTGCTACTGGAAAGCTGGCCTCAATCACCGTTCTTGAAACCGAGGGGGCGCTCTCTGAACGACCGCTGAAGGCCCACCTGACATTGCTCGGTGCCTCGGCCGTTCTTCTGGCGATACTGCTGGCACTGATTGGAACCACCACACATCTGACGTTAAAGCCCATCAGTAGGATAAAAGAGGACCTGAGACGGCTCCAATCCGGGAAACAAAGTCGTCTGAACCCTCACGTGCCGGAAGAGTTTCGTCCGCTGATCCGGCAGCTCAATGATTTGCTCGAGCTGTCAAACCGGCGGCTGGACCGCCACCGCCGCCTGAATTCCGATCTCTCTCACCTGGTCAAAACCTCTATTTCTGCCAATCTTGCCATTTTGTCGGATATCGATACCTTGCCTCCGTCCCGGGAGGATGTTGTGTTTATGGCCTCTAACTTGCGGGAGCTTGACAAATCCCTGAAATACCGGATGAGCAAAGCAGACATATCAGGCAGACAGATGGGACGGACGTGCATGCCGGTTGAAATCACGGCAAGTGTCATCACCGTTATGGAAAAAATCTTCCCTGACACGGTTTTTCGCCTCCACACCAACTTACCTGAAAACTTCAGCTGGCCAATGGAGCGACAGGATCTTTCAGAGCTACTTGGCAATTTACTCGAAAATGGCGGGAAGTGGTGCCAGACAACCGTCGACGTTACAATCGCCCGCACGTCATCAGGACTCTCCATAGAAGTAGCGGACGATGGCCCCGGAATTTCTCCCGAGGCGGCAGCCACTGTCATGAACAGGGGTACCAGGCTGGATGAAACGGTCGCCGGTTTCGGGCTCGGATTGTCCATCGTGTCCGAGATTGTCGAAGACAACCTCGGACAGATGAACATGGGTACCTCAAAAAACGGAGGAGCCAGCATTGTCATTCTACTGCCACTTCCGGATTAGAAAACCTCCAGAAAGGCAACCGTCGATGACGCAGCGCGGCTTCTCCCATTTTTTACCGTTGGATATCACTCACCTTGGCTCTTGAAAAGCGACCGAACAGAACCGGCAAAACAAAGAGTGTCAGGAAAGTTGCAGTCACGAGACCACCAACAATCACGCTGGCCAGTGGCTTCTGGATTTCCGCTCCCACGCCCGTCGACAACAGCATCGGTATCAAGCCGAGCGCCGAGGTTATTGCTGTCATCAAGACAGGACGTAAACGGGAGACGGCACCTTCAAACACCGCGGCATCCACGTTCAACCCATCCTGTATTCGCTGATTGATGCTTTCGACCATAACGACCCCGTTAAGCACCGCCACACCAAACAGTGTGATAAATCCAACGGAACTGGGCACTGAAAGATACTGGCCGGAGACCCAGAGCGAAAAGACACCACCAATTACGGCAAGCGGCACGTTGACCAGAATCAACAGCGCTTGACCAACCGAACTGAAAGCGAAGTAGAGCAACAGCGCAATCAGCCCCAGAGATACAGGTACCACAATGGTCAATCGTTTCTGAGCTCGCTGCTGGTTTTCGAACTGACCACCAATATCCACCGAATAGCCGGGGGGAAGGTTCACTTCTGACGCGATGGTATCCTGAATATCGGCAACCACACTGCCCATGTCACGACCCTGCACATTGGACTGAATGACCACACGGCGCTGAACGTCGTCGCGGCGCACCTGGGGCGGGCCGGACTCAATAGACACATCGGCCACATCACCGAGTCTTACCCAGGCTCCGGAAGGCGCCTGCAACCTGAGATCAGCAATGGCATCCCGGTCTTCCCGGAAACGTTTGGCCAGGCGCACATAGATATCGTACCGCTCATTTCCGTTGATGATCTGGCCCGCGGCGGCACCACCCAGTCCGTCCCGGACGACACTCATCACATCAGACACGGCGAGTCCGTACCGGGAAAGTGCCTGACGGTCTGGCTGAACCACCAACTGCGCTTCACCGGCAATCTGCTCCATGGCCACGTCCCGGGTCCCCTGAACAGTTCGGACCGCCGCTTCGATCTGTTGGCCTTTCTCGGCCAGCACCTTGAGATCCGGGCCAAAGAGTTTGATGGCCAACTGCGCGCGGACACCAGACAACAATTCGTCAACCCGAGTTGCAATAGGCTGAGAAAAGTTAAACAGTAGCCCCGGGTGCTGTTCGAGCTTCTCCTCAAACAGAGCCTGCAATTCATAGCGATTACTGGCGCTGGTCCACTCGGCTGTTGGCTTGAGGCCAATGTAGATTTCGATGTTGTTGACGGGCTCCGGATCGCCGCCTATTTCCGGTCGGCCCGCCCGGGACAGGGCGTAGGTCACCTCTGGAAACTCCATCAGCATGGCCTCCAGTTTCGGCGCCACTTCAAGCGCCGTATCGAGGCTTGATGAAGGGGCCAGGGTCACCCGGAGGTTAATCGTGCCCTCTTCCAGTTCAGGCACGAACTCCGTGCCCAGTCGTGGAACAATCAGCGCCGCCAGTACAACAAGAACCGCCGCCGCGCCAACAACCACGCGGCTATGCTTCAGTGACCAGGCAAGCCCCATGCGATAGAGCTTTTCCAGGGGTTTTAGAATGAAGCTTTCCCGCTCCCGGATACCCTTACGGAACATGTATGACGCCAGCGCGGGTACAACCACCAGAGCGACGATCACCGCCGACACGATAGCCAGCATGATGCTGATTGCCATTGGCTGGAACAGCTTGGCTTCCACACCTTCGAAGCTGAACAGAGGCATGAAAACGACCAGGATAATCGCCGTCGCGAAAAAAATCGGCCGCGCCACTTCCCGGCCGGCTTCCTGGAGACGAAGGGCAATGCCATGATCATCGTGTGACGCGTCCAATGGATCGGGGTCATCTCCAGCCAACTCATCCCGATGGGCGTCATGCTCGCCATCAGGATGGGTCAGATGCTTGAACATGTTCTCAACCATAACAACAGAGCCATCCACCAGCATGCCGATTGCCACAGCAATACCGCCCAGAGACATCAGGTTGGCCGAGAGACCGAACCAGGCCATGATCATCAGGGCAATCCCGATGGAAATCGGTATTGAAAGCAGCACCAGCGTTGTTGCCCGCAGATTCATCAGGAACAGGGCAAGCACGATCGCAATAAACACAAAAGCCAACAGAAGCGCATTGGTCACCGTCTCTACGGCCTTGGTCACCAGATCCGCCTGGTTGTAATAGGGCTCAAAACGAACCCCACTCGGAAGCGCCTGATTTATGCGATCAATGCGGGCCTCGATGCCGTCGATGGTGGCTTTTGTGTTGGCCCCCATTCGTTTGAGTACAATGCCAGAAACCACTTCACCCAGTTGTTCAACCTGACCGGCTTCATCCTTCCGGGTCATGGTTACCGCACCCTGGCGAATTTCAGTGCCCAGCGCTACCTCGGCGACATCGTTCACTGTCACTGTAATGCCATCACTGGTTTTAACGGGCACCTGACGGATCTGCTCGAGCCCCTGCTCGCCATTACCCAGCCAGCCCATACCGCGAATAACCAACTGCTCCTGCCCGCGGCCCATATACCAGCCCCCAACATTGGAGTTGTTGTTCTCCAGGGCTTCCATGACATCGTTCTGTGATAAGTCATAGGACAGCATTCGCGCCGGGTTCAGGTTAACCTGGTACTGGCGGACCTCTCCGCCAAACGACAGGATTTCCGTAACCCCTTCAGCCGGTATCAGCAACAGTTTGACCAGCCAGTCGTGCAAGCTGCGCAATTCCATTGCGTCGTACCCCGAATCCGGGTCCGCTATCAGCAAGTACTGGTAGACCTGGCCAAGACCGGACGTATTCGGCCCCATTTCAGGCACCCCGACCCCGTCCGGAATCAGCTCCCGCGCGGCCTGCAACCGCTCGAAAACCAGTTGGCGCGCGAAATAGATATCCGTGCCCTCTTTAAAGACCACGGTGACACCAGACAACCCGGTTTTGGAGATGGACCGAACCTCCTCAACATCCGGCAACGCATACATCACCGCTTCAATGGGATAGGTGATCAGCTGCTCGACTTCCTCAGCCGCAAGTCCGGGCGCCTCTGTATTAACAGCGACCTGGACGTTTGTAACGTCGGGGAAAGCATCAAGATTCAGTTTTGGTATCTGAAACGCGGCCGTGGCGATAAGCACTGCAAGCGCAATAAGAACCAACAGGCGGTTCTGAACCGCCCAGTCGACAACTCGGTTGAACATAATGGCTCCCGGAATCAGTGGTTGTGCGGATCAAAGCCGCCTTTGGCAATCTCAGAGGCCACAAAAAATGCGCCCCGCAAAACGACTCGTTGGCCCGCAGCCAGGCCGGAAACCTCACGGAGCCCGCCAATTGAGCGGCCCAGTTCCACTTCCACGGGTTCATACTCGCCTTCGGCCTCTTCCACATAGACCGTCCAGTCGCCGTCCGCGCCACGCATCAATGCAGTCTCCGGCACGGCAAGCACCGGCTCGCTGGTCTTAAAACGAAAATACACATCTGCGAACATTCCTGGATGAAAACGATCTTCAGGATTGTCCAGCTCCAGCCTGACAATCCGCGTGCGGGTCACAGGATCAATGGTGTGGGCTTCCTGGGACACCGTTGCCACGCCCACACGACCCGCTGCCCTGACTTCGGCTTCCGCGCCCTTCTCTAGAACAATGTCGGAGCTTGCTGGCAGATGGGCTTCTACCCAAAGCTCACTCTCATCAGCAAGAGTCACCAGCGGCTGGCCAGCCTCAACTCTTTGTCCTTGCTCAAACTCATCGGTCAGTACTGCACCATCCACGCGAGCCCTGAGCATGTATTCACCGAGACTATCCACCCCGCTGGCCTTCAACGCACCAATGTCATCATCGTTCAGCCCGTAAGCAAGCAGAGTCGCCCTTGCTGCTTCAATGTTGGCTTTCGCTGTATTGAACCGCTGATCGCCAACCACGGAACGACCCAGCCCGCTGATTCGCTTCCATTCAGGAAAAGCTTTCCTGTAATCCGCCTGCGCCTGTGCCACCGTCTCACTGAACAGGGTTACCAGCGGCTGGCCCTTGGTTACGTGCTCACCCAGTTCCACGTGACGCCGCAGCACCACTGAGGCAACCCGGGGGGACACGTGATAGCTGGTATAGCCGTTGGTCAGCAGCTCACCGGGAGCGTAGATTTCATAGTCAACGTGCTTGCTTTCGAGGGTTGCTACTTCAATGCCGGCGAGCTCTTTCTGTTTGGCATTGATGCTTGCGGTGGCCGCTTCTTCATGGCCACCGTTCTCGTCTTCGTGGCCGTGCCCCCCTTCCTCTTCATGATCACCTTCCTCCTCATGCTCACCTTCTTCACCATGATCTTCCTTATACTCGCCCTCCTCACCGGTGACTTCCTGATGATCGTCGCCACTGGCAGCATGATCATGACCGGCTTCCTGATGAGCATCTTCCTCTGCCTGTACAAAAGAAAGTGGGGCTGTAAGCAACGTCAATGCGAATACAGAAATCAGAGTTTTTTTCATAATGAATATCCAGTTTCCAGACTAGTATTGGAAGAGGGTGATCAGTTCGCCAGACTGGCTCAAGAGCTCAATCAAACCCAACTGCGCCTGCTTTTCCAGTTCAATACCGGTTTTCAGGCTCTCCGCGCGCTGGCCCAGCGCCTGGAGATACTCAGAGGTGGAGAGGTCGCCGACCTGCCACTGCTTCTCAAGCAAATCGGCACTTCGCTGTACACGCCCCTGGGAGAGTTCTGTCCATCGACGAAGTTGGGTGTCGTATCGCTTCCAGGCAGCTCGGGCGCCCGCCAGATCATACTGCTGCTTCCGATAAAGTGCCTGAAACCGAGCTTCGGCCTCTAATGATCGTCGGTTGGCAGCCTGGATTTCGGCACGGTAGTTATTACGGACATTCAGAGGGATCGAGAACGTCAGGCCAACCAGGTTCTCACCGCCATCACGCCCTCCGCTCAGCCCGACCGTGGGAGATGCCGTCGCTCTGCGACTGACCACCTCGGCTTCGCTCCGCAGCACCTGCCACCTCGCGCGGGCAGCAGCAATTGACGGATGATCCAGCAAATTGTCGTTATCGACCCTGGAAGCAAGAGCCGGCCAAATGTGCCCGGGGATCCCCCCATCCTGAGGCCGCCAATCCGGCAGAAGCTCTCTGACCCGGGCTTGCGCCTGATCAACCGCAGCCTTTGCCTGGGCGAGTTCACTGAGCTGCTGAGAAAGGCTTAAAAAAAGCAGCTCTGCATCGGTACTCCCCAGGTCGCCCGCCTGCTGGCGTTGCTCAACCTGCTCCAGCAAGGCATCCAGACGGTGTTGCTGGGATTCCGCAATTTCTTCGGCACGCGTCGCCGCGCGCCACTCGACAAGCGCAAACAGCGACTCGGACGTTTGTGCCAAAACCGCCTCGTTCAAATCAGCTTCAGCGGAAAGCCTGATCAGCTTTGCCTTGTGCTTTAGCGCACCCTGTTGATCAGACCAATCGATCGTTTGTGATAGCCCTGCCTCAAAGTTGTTTTCACTGCCCGTTCTGTCTGCTCCAACAGACAGCTCCGGGTTATACAGCGGTTGTTCGCTTGCCTCAGCATCCTGATTCCGGGCTGCCGCCTGCTCTGTCGCCGCCATGACATCCGGATGCTTGCTTATCTGGCCAGTGAGCCAATTTGTCCAATTCACAGTCTCCGCTTGACCGAACAGAGGAATAGACAATAGTACTGAACACAGCAACGCCCTGGGCGAGTGCTTGCTTGCCTTCATCGACTTTCTCCCGAAGGGGTTGTTAGCCACAATTCATGGGGGCGAGACGCCCATGACAAGGTAGGTGGAGATAGTAAGTGAAAAGGTTGAAATGAACTTGAATTTGGAAGGCATTAGCTCAGGGAACTTGAAAGTGCTCCTCAATAAGGGCGGGGAGAAGCGGCATCGCGACTCATGGCCACGATGCCGCCATCCAATCTAGGAAAAGCGCTGGTTTGATGCCGGTTGAAGTGCGCTCTCGTCGGTCGCACCATCGTCGATACGAACAGCCCGAACCAGGCGGGATACAAGCACCTTGCCGTCACCCGGGTGCCCTTCCTGGGTTCTGCCCGTTCTGACAATGAGTTCCACAACTTCACCAGCGACATCATCGGTCGCTACGTCTATTTCCAGCTTGACCATCTTCACTTTCTCCAGAGGCGACTCATCGCCGACCAGATGACCAAATTCGCCGAGAGACACGACAGCAATACTTGCCACCCCCTTAACTTTGGCCAGAGCATCAACCACATGCTCTGCCATCACTTCTCTGACATACGCTTTTATTTCATACATAAACCGTCTCCTGACTATCAGACTGAAATGTCACGACGTTCAGATGCAAACCACTGGTACACACTGGGCAACACCACCAGCGTCAGCAGCGTTGAAGTGATCAGACCGCCAACCACAACCGTTGCCAGTGGCCGTTGGACATTAGAGCCAATGCCATCGGCCAGCAGCAGGGGAATCAGCCCCAGAATAGCCACAGAGGCGGTCATCAGAACCGGCCGCAAACGGCGTTGAGCACCCAGCTTGACTGCTTCAATGACTTCGTAGCCTTCGTCCCGCAACTGGTTGATGTAACTCACCATCACCACGCCGTTAAGTACGGCCACACCAAACACCGCGATGAATCCCACGGCAGCGGGCACAGAGAGGTAAAGCCCCGTCACAAACAGCGCGACAATGCCACCGGTAATCGCAAAGGGCACATTCATGAAGATCAGCACCGCATAGCGCAGACTACTGAATGCCGAGAAAAGAAGCAGGAAAATAAGCGCCAGGGTAATGGGCACAACGATCGCAAGCCGAGCCATGGCCCTTTCCTGGTTCTCAAACTGACCGCCGAACTCCACGAAATACCCCGGCGGCATGTCCACTTGCTCCTCGATCCGCTTGCGCAAATCCTGAACAACACCGCCCATATCGCGACCACGCACGTTCATCTGCACGTACTGTCGCCGACTGGCATTGGAGCGCGAAATTTTCTTCGGGCCGGCGTACATTTCAACATCAGCCACCCGTGAAAGCGGAATAAGCTCGCCACTGTTGCCCCTGAGGGGAAGCTTTCTGATTTCATCAATGGACCCACGGTAGGACTCTTGCAGTCGGGTGAAAATCTCAAATCGCCGGACACCGTCAAAGACCAGCCCGGCCCCTTTACCGCCAATTCCGGTTTCGACCGTACTCATCAGGTTATCAATGCTGATGCCGAACTGCGCCAGCACTTCACGGTCGGGGCGAATAACAATTTGCTTCTTGCCCGCACTCTGCTGGGCGCGGACGTCCGTTGCACCAGGCACCTCTCTGGCCAGGGCAGCGACTTCCCTGCCGATCCGACCCAGTTCATCCAGGTCGTCACCGAAAATGCTGGCGACCAATTGCGCCTGAACGCCCGACAGAAGTTCGTCGGTACGGAGTTGAATCGGCTGGGACAGATTGTTGGCAAGCCCTGGGACTCGTTCATTCAACGCTTCTGCGATCTCGCTCTGAAGATCCTCATAGCGCACATCCTCTCTCCACTGATCCAAAGGCTTGAGGTTAACAAGCGTCGCCACTACGTTTACCGGCTCAGGGTCGCCTCCCACCTCGGCTCGACCGATCCGTGCGTAGGTGCCTGTTACCTCGGGAAATTCTTCCACAACGGACTGGACTCGTTTGCCATATTTAATCGCGGACTCCAGGCTGGCTCCCGGCGGCAGTGTTGAGCGGATCTGGAAAGTGCCCTCCCTCAGGGTGGGGACGAATTCGCTCCCAAGATAGGGAAACAGCAGGAGGCTTCCGACAAAGGCCAGCACTGCAACGCCCATCACCACCTTTGGCGCCTTGACGACCACATTGACCACCGGTTTGTAAAGCCGGTTAAGGAATAGAACCAGCTTCGGCTCCTTATGGTGCCCACCCATCCTGAATGAGAGCGAGGCCAGAACCGGCACCAACGTCAACGCGAGCAGCAATGCGCCGATCAGAGCGAAACTGATGGTGTAAGCCATGGGCGAAAACAGCTTGCCCTCGACGCCCTGCAGCGTAAATAGCGGCAGAAAAACGATAATAATGATGCCAATGGCAAACACAATCGGACGAGCCACTTCCCGGGCAGATTCACCTACAAGCCTCAGAACACTGACCTTTTCCTCTGATCGTTCTTCCAGATGTCGGAAGATGTTCTCTATCATCACAACGGCGCCGTCCACCATCATACCGATGCCGATAGCCAGCCCCCCCAGACTCATCAGATTGGCGGACAGGCCCGAAATCCGCATCGCAATGAATGCGAAAAGCACAGACAACGGCAACGTCGCCACCACGATCAGTGTGGAACGAATGTTTCCCAGGAACAGATAAAGGAACACCAGCACCAGAACCGAGCCCTCAAGCAACGCTTTCTCGACAGTGCCTATAGCCTTGCCCACCAACTCCGCCTGGGAGTAATACGCTTCGATCTTCAGACCCTCCGGAAGTGACTTGTTCAGGTCGTCGATTTTTGCATTGACGTCCTCAAGCACCTGGCTGGTGTTGGTCCCGATCAACTTCATCACGTAACCGCCAACGGACTCCTCACCCGAGGACACCTCTGCACCACGGCGAATTGCCGGTCCAAGACCAACCTCCGCAACATCCTTGACGTAAATTGGGGACTCCCCCTCACTCTTGGACACAATGATGTTCTGGATGTCTTTGATGCCTTCGGAACCAGAGTTGACCCAGCCGTAACCGCGAACAATGTATTCTTCACCTCCTCTGGTAATGAAAGAGGCGCCGACATTGCGATTGTTCTGGGTAAGGGCACCGCGAACATCCGAGACCGTCAGGCTCCTTGCCTGAAGCTTGTGCGCGTCGATATTGACCTGGTATTGCTTAACCTCGCCTCCGATGGACAGCACACCGGTTACCCCGGGTACGGTTCTGAGCTGCGGCTTAACAATCCAGTCCTGGATCGTGCGAATTTCCTGCAAGCTGTACTGGCTCTCGTCCTCAGCTTTCAGGGAATACATCAGGATACGTCCCAAGCCCGTGGTGATGGGTCCTAGTTCGGGTTCCCCCATGCCCTCCGGGATCTGGCGCTTGGCTTCTGAAAGCCGTTCGTTTACCAGCCGCCTGGCGAAGTATATATCGGTGCCATCTTCGAAATAGATGGTCACCCGGGAAAGCCCGAAAATCGACGTGCTCTGAACCTTCTGCAACTTGGGGATGCCGTACATGCTGATTTCAATGGGATAGGAAATCAGCGTTTCAATATCCACCGGCGACAGACCAGGACTGGCAGTAAAAACCTGAACCATGGTAGGCGTCGCGTCGGGAAATGCGTCCACCGGCAGTTTTTGAAATGAAAATACCCCGGCAACGATCACGGCGATAGCAAAAACAATCGTCATCAGACGGTTGTTCAGCGCATAATTCACAATTGCGTTAACCATGTTCCCCCCGGGTTTTAGTGTCCGTGAGCGGCGCTACGGCCACTGGCGGTAATGGCCGACATCAGATCAAAAGCGCCTACTGAAACCACTTCCGTGCCCGCGCTGATCCCGGACTTGATCTCAATCAAGCCGTTTGCTTCCTTGCCAAGCGTGACGGGAACAGCCTTGTAAGCCCCTTTCTCATCGCCCGGAACAAACACAACAGATTCACCGCTAATGGTTTGAACCGCATCATCCGGAACCAGCGGCAGTGATGCCTCCGCTTCCGTCATGATTCTGGCGGTGGTATAGGTATTCGGGCGAAGGTCGCCCCTGGGAGACTTCAGTACAACGCGAACGGGGATGGTGCGGGTCTTTCCATCCAGCATGCTCGACACCCAGGATACCTGCCCACTGTGAAACCGGTCAGAACCTGAATCCCTGGAGGCAATCTGAACCTCGTCTCCCGTTGAAATCTGGTCAATATCGGATTCCGACACCTGAAGAATGGCCCACAAAACCGAGGTGTCTGCCACGATGAAAGGCGTATCCGATGGACTTAACGTCTGACCCAGCCGGACAGGCATCTGTTCGACACGCCCCTCAATGGGTGAGCGAAGCGCGTATTGCGCCAGCCCCCCACTGTCACCTGGCGACTCACTACCGTATACCGCCAGTTGTTCCCGCACGGAATCGTACTCCGCTTTTGTGGCAAGGTAGATCGCCTTGGCATCAAGAAATTCTTCCTCGCTGGAAATACCTTGGTCCTGCAATTGTCTTTCGCGATTGTAGTCTGACTCGGCTGCTTCTTTACGGGCCTCCAGCGAGATCAACCGGGAGCGAATCCGGGCCAACTCCACACTGTTCAAGGTTGCCAATAGCTGCCCTTTCTTGACGTAATCCCCCAGGTCAACCACCAACCCCGTCAACTTTCCTTCCAACAGCGGACCAACCTCGGCCACGCGATCCGGCACATACTGAATCTCGGCAGGTGCCGTAACAATTGCGCCAGCGCGCCCCTTGGCAGCCGTCACCGTCTCAATGGACAATAACTCTGTCTGCTCCGGCGTCAGATGGATCTGGCGGGACTGGTTCTCCTCTCCGGCATGCTCGACGCTTTCTTCACCGTGTTGGTCACCTCCAGCTTCTCCGGCAGCGTATGCTTGCTGCAGGCTCAGAATGCTGGCAACTATTAAAAATATCTTCAGATTGCGAATCATTCATTCACCCTCGCTATTTAAAGAACGGTCAGTTTTGAATTTCGTACCCTCAGGAACCGGCTGACATCGACAGAGCACCTCCTGTGCTTATCTCCAGCGCCCGGACGGCATCGATATAATCATTCTGCGCCTGAACGTATTCCTGCCTTACCGACAGGAGATTGTCCTGTGCTGCCAGAACATCCGAGGCACCGACCTTGCCCGCCCGAAATGCTTTCTGCATCAGTTGTAATGTTTCCTCTGAACGCTCCAGGATCGACTCGTTCATCTGGCGCAGCCGAACGGCGGTGGATTTATACCGGGCCACAGCCGACACAACCTGACGCTCTGTAGCCAGGCGCAAGGCCTCTGCCTCAAGCTCGGAGGTTTTCAGCCGCGCAGCAGCTTGTCTCTGCTCACCGGAATAATCATGGAAAACGGTCAAAGGCATCGACACCCCTGCACCGAAAAGGTTGGAGCCTTCCTCACGATCATAAAATCCGAAGACTTTCAGATTTGGAATCGTCAGGCTTTTCGCAACTTCAAGGCCAGATTCATCCGCTGCAATTCTGGCGGCCGCCGCTTTCAGGTCCGCTCTCTGACTCTGTGCCATCTCGACAAGCTGGCTGGTCGGAGGCAGGTCTTCGAGCGTCACATCAAGCTCGCCGGTCACCCCAACGGCATCGGAGGGGGACACCCCGAGCACTTCGGTAAGGTCAATTTTTGATTGCTCGAGCTTTTGTTCCGCCGAGGCTTTTTGATTCCGGGCCCTGGCAAGCCCAATGACTGCGGTATTGAGATCAATCCGGGTTTGTTTACCCTGTTTTACGGACATTTCAACCAGGTCTTTGGTGCGTTGCATAAGTTCAACGGCACGGGTTGCGGTTTCCAACTCTTTCTGAGCCAGCAGTATCCGGAAATAGGCGGCCCGCACCCGCGCCTTGGTGGCTACCTTCAGGTATTCAAGCTCCTGTTGCCGGGACGTGAGATTACTCCGGGCACGCGACTGCCCAAGGTCGCCGCGATTACCCATCCAGATCTCCTGAGTAACCCTCACCCCATATTCCAGGGACTCGTCGGCCTGATCCGGGGCCTGACGGGCCCCCAACTCAAACTCTGGATTGCTCGGCGCCCAGCGGCTGGCATGATCAAGCTGTCCCTGCTGTATCGAGACCGCGGCCCGCCTCAAAGCCAATACCGGGCTATTCTCGAAAGCCATCACCATGGCCTGGTTCAGGGAAACAGCCTGGCTGGCTTTGGCCTGCTGATATTCTTTCAGCGACACACTCTCTTTTGCCTGGGCCGACACCATAGGAGAGACGGCCAAGGCTCCCGGAACTATCATCGCGCACAACAACAATCGTTTGTTCATTCAGTATCATCCTGGCTGTTTGACTGAGGTCAGTGAGTCAGCATTTTTGCGTGGGAATCTGGAACGACCTTACAGACAAACCTTTAATACAGTTTGAAATTCAGGCACCGGATAAGAAATGAGCTTTGGCGGCAGGGGGGGGGCAGAGGTAAGGGCGAGGATGTCGAGTCACCGGGCGTCAAGGCAGGCGCACGATGGTGGGTTCTTGCATGATAAATAAAAACCGGCCCGTCATTTGGGCCGGCTTTTTATTCTGGATCTGAATTGCTTGTGATCACTTGGCCGATCAGAAACTCCTGCTCCAACCCAGCCAGAACTTCGGATCATCCGAGTTGACAGAGCCAAGCGCGTCGGTTGACTCAATGTCCGCGTACTCCACGTTAACACTGAAGGAACCGAAGTTTCCCGCATCCTTTGTAACGTTGGCGGCGACGTGTGAATAACTTGCCTCACCGACAGAAGCCTTGCCGTCATCGGCGAAGTCATAATAGCCAAGCGTCACACCGGCACTGTAGCTGTCCTGCAGAGGCACCCCAACAGAGGCGTAGTAATAGGCATCTCCTTGCACGAACACCCCATCACCACTGGTGTCGCTGTTGATCGTGTAGGCCAGGCCTACAGCAGCAATGCCATAGCTGATCTCGCCGTAAAGTTCGCCGAAATCAATGGAGTCCGGCGCGTCAGGATACGCATAATAAATGTACCCAACGTCATAACCCAGTTCTTCCACAGAGCCGGAGAATCCGGCATAAAGATCAAGCTCATAGCTGGTGCCGTCACCAAAATCGACATTGGAACCCCAGCCACCGGCGTAGAAGCCCGACGCATGCTCATAATCCAACCCTCCCTGGACAGCCGCAGCCCCGTCTGTCTGGGTGACGCCCCGGAACAGATAGTTGCTGCTGGCGCTCACATTTGAGCTGACGTCAGCGCTAACAATGGCGGGCGCAGCCTGAAGTGCTGCAAGCAAAGTGATACTGATAAATCCGGATTTGGTGAAAAACTGCTTCTTCATAATGGATACCTTCGGTTGGGTTTCATTGCTCCAAATATGATAAGCAAAAGTCTTGCCACATCTTATTTATTCTTTTTTATCATAGTTATAGAGACAAATCGGCACATTCTGAGCTTGCCCCCGAAAAACGACCGCAACACCTAGCGCCCCAGAACCTGTCACCGGCCCGGACCAGCGCCCTGTTTTGATGCATTCTCTGTAACCATTCTGTAATCTTTGCCAAATAGACTTTAATCGCGCTTCAACACACACAAGCAAACCGAAAAAGGTGAGACAGATCATGAGCAAGAAATATTTGGGCTTGGCTTTGGCGATTTCTGCCGCTTCTGCTGCACAGGCCGGAAACGTTACGACCAGCGGCGAAGACCTTGTGATCGATACCGACAGCGGTATCAAAGTGAAAGTGTCGGATAACTCTGCGTCTTTTCAGCTCGGCGGGCGCATTCAGTGGGATTACGACGCCACGCAGTCTGACGACAACGGTGTTGACACTACCGATTTCGATGTGCGCCGGGCACGCCTCTACGCCAAGGGCCACTTTGGCGACTGGGCGTACAAGACCCAGTTCAACGTCGCTGAAAGTGATGGCGCCGACGGCGGTACTGCTGAAGACCTGTACATTCGTTACATGGGATTTGGCTCAGCTGCAACCGTGACTATCGGTAAACAGAAAGAGCCATTCGGCCTGGAAGAATTAACGAGTTCGAAAGACATCTCAGCGCTTGAGCGATCTGCCATGACCGAGCGTTATGCCCCCGGTCGCAGCGGTGGCATCCAGCTCAGCGGCAAGGGCAGCAACTGGACCTACGGTATCGGCTATTTCGAGGCAGACGGCGATGGCAGCGACGACTTCAATAACACGGCAGTAACCGCGCGGGGCACATTTGCACCCGTTCAAACGAATAATGCTGTTGTTCATCTTGGCGCGGGCTATACCACGCGTGACGCCGACGTTCAGGCCGATGAGGTCGATACGTTTAATCTGGAATTGGCCGGCGCTTCCGGGCCCTTCCATGCCCAGGCCGAATATTTCGATTCCGAGGAAGGCCAGGTGGATGTTGATGGCTATTACGTACAGCTTGGCTGGATCATCACCGGCGAAAGCCGTCCTTACAAAGCTGGAGCATTCAAGCGAGTGAAACCGTCATCGCCCAAAGGAGCCTGGGAAGTTGTTGCCCGCTTTGAGGATGGTGACGGAAAATACAGTGATGTGGGGCTGGCCACAACTGACGGCGAGCAAACGACACTGGGGCTCAACTATTATGCCAACAGTAATGTCCGACTTGGCGTGAGCTATATGGATGGGGAAGAAGCCAATGGCGCTAGCGGAGATGAAGTGCGTGCAAGGTTGCAATATGCATTTTGAACGCATGGGAGGGGGCTTGGTTGAGCTCACCACTTGATAGGGCACTGGTACGGGAAACATTGCGATCAAAAACAATCGGAAAATTCAGTTAGAGTTCAGTTTAGCTTGATATAGTTCTTGCGAGTTAATGAAGTACTCAGGTTTTTAGGGCAGATATTCATCTGCCCATTTTTTTGTCTGCCCCGCTCTGAATAGAGTTCATCTGAAGTTTCTGGGTACATAGCTATCTGGCAATAATCAATTCCTGAAAAAGGGGCGCACCGACGCGCACGTGGAGTCGTCTGGCAGTCTGTCGGGATTAGGTTGTTAGGTCTCTCATAGCCAGAAAACCCCGGCTGGAAACCGGGGCTATGACAGAGAGGGAATGCAAAGGCGAACTCGCCGCCGATCAGTTGGCCTTGGGTTGTTGATCAGAAATTAACGCTGATCCCCAGCGAAGCGGTACGTGGCATGTTTGGCCTGGCGCCATCGGGCAAACGTGAGACAATTTGCTGTTCATCGAACAGGTTGTCCACTTTCAGGAAGACATCGGCACTGGCGGTCAGTGCGTAGCGGCTGATGAAATCGACCAGGAACAGGGACTCGGTCTCGTCCAGTTTCGTGGCGGTGTTGTTGCATCCCGCGCTGACACACATCTCATCGACGTAGGTGGCCACAAGGTAGTTGTCCCAGCCACTCGGGTGTTCCATGCCTGTCCGGAAGCTCATCTGGTTTTCAGGTACGTCCTTGAGCTGCTCGCCTTTTTTCAGGCCCGAAGCGGCATTGTCCTTGCTGATTTCCGCCTGGGTAAAGGTGTAGGTAAGGCTGACCGGAAGGTAGAACTCGCCTGCCCGGGTGCCGGTCTGGAGCTGGAACTCAACACCGGAAATTTCAGCCTCGCCGGTTACAAAGCTGCCAGAGGTGGCGCCATTGCTGCACGGCGAGCCCACGGAACAGTTTTCGGCCTTGTTGGAGAAGTCGCTGTAGAAGCCGATCATTTCCGCGAAGAACGCATTGCCAAAGTACCGGAGGCCGGCCTCCCAGTTCTTGCTGGTTTCCGGATCTTCGTTTGCCCTGGCACCACCTCCGAGAGGGGAGAAACCCCGGTGCACACCGCCCAGAACCTGCCAGCTTTGGGTCAGGTCGTAGGTAAAGGAAGCGCCGGGCAGGAGTTCAGCGCTGTCATTGGCGCGGGTGCTGTCGATGGTTGTGCGGCCGGGATCCGCGTATTGGGTGCGACTGGTCTGCACATCTTCGTAGCGCAGGGCCAGATTAATGCTGAGCTTGTCCGTCGCCTGCCATTTGTCGAGTGCCCAGAAGCTCAGGGCTTCGCCGGTCTCGAAGCGGTTGTTGCTGCCCGTTGGGGCCACGCTGTTCTGGAACACCAGGGAGCCATTGACCTGGTCGTACACATCCACCGGCTGGAAGCGATCCATTTCATCTTCGTGGGCGCGGGCGCCGAAGTCGAATTCGTGGTTGCCAATGTTTACATCGAAGTTTGTCTGCACGCCCTGGGAGACGTACTCTCTGGCGTTGTTCTTGTAATTCAGGCCGCTGGTGTCAACGGTACCGTCGAGAATACCCTGGGCATTGGCGTCACCGGCGTTTGCCTGGTCGATGATGTTTCCGGCGCCACTGAGCTTGTACCAATTGCGTTTGAAGTCGTTGCGATAGAGGGTTGTGGTGCTGCTTACATTGTCGCTCCACTCGAACTGATGAGTCAGGCTGACACCGGAGTGAGTATTATCCATCTGGTCGGGACTGGAAAGCCCGTAGCGCCGGTTGGGGTCCTGGTTGAAGTCCGCATCCGTCAGTCCGACATAGGTCGAGTTGGAGGTTTCCTCGGAATACTGCAGCTTGGCGGTCACGCTCTGGCGATCACCCTGCCAGCGTAGCTTGCCGACATAATCACTGATGTCGAAGCCACTGTTGCGGTTACTTCGGTCAATGTCCTTGAAGCCTTGCGCTGAGCGCTGGACCGTTTCAAACAGGTAACCCCAGTCACCGTTCGTGTCGCCATAGGTTGCATGAACGTCGGTGGAGCCGCGCTCGTTGGTGACGGCTTCGACGTAGCCCTTCTGCTCGTCGGGAATGGGTGTGGAAATCAGGTTGATCACGCCGCCGGTGGTTTGCGGACCATAGCGCAGCAGCGGGGCACCCTTGAGTACTTCCAGCGAGGACATGCGCTTGAACGTCGGGAAATAATAGGCGGCCGGATTGGAGTAGGGCGCCGGGGCGATCAGAACGCCATCTTCCATCAGTGTGACGTTGCTGCTGCGCTCGGCGGTGGCACCGCGAATGCCAATGTTAGGGCGCAGGCCCTGACCTTCCTCTTCCCGTACATACACGCCCGGGACGGTTTTCAATACCTGGTTGATGTCGGCCTCAACCTCGGTTTTCAACTGCTGATCGCCAACTACATAGCCTGACCCCGGCAGAGTTTGGGCTGCAGACGCATCGCCAATGATTTCCAGGGCTTCAAGGGTCTGGGGCTGGTCATCGCCAGCGGCAGAGCCCATGGCTGGGGCCAGGCTGATCGCCACAGCCAGTGATAGTTGGGAAGGTCTAAACATACGGTTGTTCTCCGTTATCATTGAATTTGCCGGATGCAGGTGATAATGATTAGCATTACATTTCGAAACTTTATGGTTTTGTAGCTATTAAGTCAATAGCCAATTCTTATGGGTCGAAACGTGTCAACAGGCTGAAAACCGTCAACTCCCGCTTTTCCTTTATCGACCGAGAGGATTGTTCAGATAGCTTGCGGGTATGCCGATGCTAATGACGTCAACACCCTGCGCCATGGCCCGGTGTTCAAGCCGGACGCCGAGTGAAACCGCTTGAGGCAGAGTAGGGTCTGGCCAGCGCGCCGGCCTTCTCAGCCCTGGAGAATGCTGTGAGTGCCTAGGGTGTGCGGGTAATTCTATAAACTAGAGGTTGCCGGGGAGGGTCACTAGATTTACTCTAGGCTGTGTATAGGGTGCGAGTCAGGCTCAATCTGACCGATATCAAGGTTGCCACGGACATAGGCGCCCTAAACTGAATTATCGACTCATGAATGAAACATTGACTCCACTCACCCCTTATACGGCCACAGAAGGTACCACTAGGATGAAAACGATGCTAACGCCGCTCCCTGCCAGGAAAGGCCAAAGAAACCAGAAGTCGTTGCTGGCCTTGGCCATTGGTTCACTTCTGGCCTCTTCCGCGACGCCTGTCCTGTCCCAGACCCTTACCGACGCCTTGACCGGGGGAGCGGTTTCGCTTGAAGTTCGCTACCGTTACGAATTTGTGGATCAGGACAACCCTCTCGATCAAGCCCATGCTTCCACCGTTCGAACCCGACTGGGGTACCGGACTGGTGATTTCCAGGGGTTTGAGGTGTTTGCCGAGGCGGAAGATGTGACCGCTGTGGGGAATGAGAACTACAATAGCACCATTAATGATACAACCGATCACTCAGTGGTCGCTGATCCGACGGAAACCGAAGTCAACCAAATTTACGTACGTTACAAAGGCCTTCCGGATACCACACTGACCTATGGTCGTCAGCGCTTTGCTCTGGACAATCACCGGTTTATAGGCACAGTTGGCTGGCGCCAGAATGAGCAGACCTTCGATGCCTTTATCGGCGCCAACGAGTCGCTTCCAGACACGACGATTACAGCGGGCTATCTTTACAATGCTAACCGGATATTCTCGGACGCCAGCCCGAATGGCAATTTCCCCATGCAGTCGCCGATTCTTAATGTTCAGTATCAGGGGTTGGCCGCCGGAACCCTTACCGCCTACGGATATCTGTTCGACTTTACCACCGCAGACGTCAACTCAACCCAGAATTTTGGCTTGCGATTCACTGGTGGCACCGATGTAACGGAAGACGCCAAAGTCCTGTACACTCTGGAGTACGCAATCCAGAAGGACTATGCAGACAACCCGCAAAGCTTTGAGGCCGCCTATTGGCTGGCGGAAGCGGGCCTCGCCGCGTATGGCGTTACGGTCAAGGTGGGCATGGAAACCCTGGAGTCGGACGACGGCCGATCATTTCAGACTCCCCTGGCTACGCTTCACGCAATGAACGGTTGGGCCGACCAGTTCTTGGTCACCCCGGACGATGGCTTGCAGGATCTTTACGTATCGGCGGGTGCCGCAGTAAAGGGAGTCAAGTTGCTGGCCATATTTCATGACTACAGCAGTGACATCAATAGCTTGAGCTATGGCTCTGAGCTGGGGCTGCTGGCTGCCTACCCAGTCAACAAACATTACACGGTGGGTGCCAAGTTCGCCAGCTATGCCGAGGATGGTCGCGGTGTGGATACGGACAAGGCCTGGTTGTGGGGACAGGTCAAGTTCTGACTTTCTCACTGTTGCGTTAATCAGACATCCGCCTGAAAGAAAGCGGAGTCACCCCGACCGAGGGGAAGATAATCCGAATGGCAAGGGCCACTGGCTAACGGTGCGGTCGAGGAGGCCTCAGGAAGTTTTCCGCACACAACACGAATCGCGGTCAGCTCTGTTACGCAGGCGTGTGGCTGGCCGGCGATCATCCGCGACTTACGGGTCTTTAAGCCCTCCGCGAATGGTTTCAAGGACGGCGCTCGGTCCGTGGCAATGTCATAAATTTACAGAAATTGATGTGTTATCTATGCTTTATGCAGAAGCTAAACAACAAGGAGAAACAAGATGGGTAAAGCTATTAATGGTAAGTTCGAGAACATGGATCAGGCACACAATACGCGAGACGACCTTATTGGCAGCGAAATTCCACAGGATCTGATCTATATTGATAAGGATGAGCAGACGATCCGGGTGATGTTGCCGGCGGAGGAAGCAAGAGAAGTCTATGAAATATTTGACCGACACGGTGTCACTTATAAGTGAACGCTCGTTAACATAGATCCCTGATCTTCAAGCCGCCTTCTTTCGCCTTAGCTCCACTCGCATGACGTTAATACCGCCTGTGCGACCCAGCCGATCAACGTGGCGAGAGGCCCATAGGAGATGACGCCTTTATAATCCACGTCATAGGGAGCAAGCTCTTCCGCCAGATCGATATAGACCCTCGGGGTGACAAAATTGTTTTTGCTTTCAAAAGGTTCCTTTAAGCTGTCGCGAGTGGTTTACCCACCAACCATCAGATCTTTTAACCAACCCTGCTTCAGGCAGCGTTTGAACTCGCTGTGGCTCAGTTCCCTGTAGATGACGGTTATGCCCAGAAGCTCTGAAACAGCAACGCCCCCCCACACCGCGCCGCAAAAAGGTAGACTAAGTGTAGTTGATGCCTTTTCCCATGCTTTCTTGCTCAATGACAGTCACTGTTTTTGGTCAGGTGTGCGAGATTGTCGAGCTCACACTCCTCGCTGTAATGAATCAGCCCGCGTTTTACCTGTTCCGCCATACCTTTTGACAGCCGGGCTGCCGCCTGTTCGATGGTTTTTTCGATATCTTCCAGGGAAGCCTGCAGCAGATCGTAAGTCACATACAGCTCCTGATCCGTGAAGTCCACTGCATCAATACCCATCAGCGACTGCAGTGATGTTTTCAAATCAGCCTTGAGGTCATCGCTGATTATTTCGCGGAGTCGCATGCGGCGTTTTTTTAGAATCACTTGATTTTTCTGCTTGGGCGACAATCCGTGTTGAGGATCGCCCACAAACAGATGCGGGCGGGATTTAAATCGCTCTAGGCACTGACGCGAACAGAAATAGTGGTTTATACCCTGGTAATTCCATAGTAGCGAGCGATTGATTTTTTTCATATCACACACGGGGCAACGAATCGTGGACGCCAGCTTGTTCATCAAGCCCTCCTCAGGGGTTTTGGCCTATACCATTCAACAGTTGGTGTAGCTCGCTTTCAGTGGTTAATGCCAGCGTGGTGGAAGAGTCGATCACCCGGTTATAGGTCTCCAGGGTTTTGACAAAGTCATACAGATCACGGGATATTTCCGACTGGTTATACGCCGCTGCGTAAATTTCCGTGGCTTTCGCGTCCGCCACCCCCTGAATGGTTTGAGCTTCCCGATAGGCTTCAGACTCAATGCGCTGCAAATCCTTTTCCTTGTCGCCGATAATTAGCGGCTTCGCCGGCACCCTCGGAACGGAATCGCTCGGCAATCTGCTGGCGTTTGCTGATCATTCTGGCGAACGCTTTCATTGTAGTTGATCCGCTTAAAACGAATGTCGGGCAATTCAATGCCAAATTTAGCCATCTTTGCCGAAGCCGCGGCAGAGATGTCCGCTTCTATTAGCTGCCGCCCCCGTCGGACGGACCGCGGTTGGCCAATCACCGCTTTTGTGAGCGGCTGGTCGAAGGCGGGCTCCCTGCCTTTCTTGGTGTGTGCAAGTTCTATCAATTCGTGTTTGGCAACAGCTTTGCGGGTTTCACTACCGAGAATATCTTCCAGTCGCGACCGAACACTGTAATCGTCCCGCAACCGCAATGCCTATATACAGAGTGATCTGACGTGGTGAAACCGGTATATCCGACAAGGAGGGGCGGAATCGATCGTTCATGGTTGTTTCCTTTTATCGATTAATGATTCCTGCAATCGACGGACACGCGTTAACCGGTTGTGGCATCGGTGCCTATCTCCAACACATTGTTATCAAGATATTGATGTGGTGGAATAATCAGGTTGGTGGGTGCCCGCAAAAAGTCGTTGCCGGAGCGATACCGCTCAAATCGCTCCTCGGCAATGGTAATGGTTTGTATCAGTGCCTTGCCGCCGGGTCTCAGATAATCGTGTACATCCTTCATGTAAGTGGGCCAATAGGTCTCGCCCACGTGTTCAAACATCCCGATTGATACCACGAAATCAAACGGACCCGACAGTTCCCGGTAGTCCTGTAAACGCACCTCGGTATTTCCCTCCAGTCCGGCGGACCGGAGTCGTTGGCGGGCACAATCCGCCTGTTCGCTGGACAAGGTTGCCCCGGTTACATGGCACCCGTGTGCAGTTGCCACTTCCATAAAACCGCCCCAGCCACAGCCTATTTCCAGGATGCGGCTTCCCCGTTCCGGTGCCAGTCGCTGAAGGATCCGCTCATATTTCGCTTGCTGTGCCTCGTAAAGCGAGAGGGACTCGTTGCCACCAAACAGGGCGCAGGAGTAGGTCATGCTCTTATCCAGCCAGAGCTGATAAAAATCGTTGCCTAAGTCGTAGTGCTCATGGACGTTTTCGCGGCTGCGCTTAACCGTATTGGAAAACAACCGATGTTTGCACCAATGCCATAACCTGAGCCCCACGCTAGAGCGTAAAGCGCGGTCAAAAACGACTATGTTCACCGTGACAAGGCGCATTAGGGCAAGCAAATTGGGCGTGGACCATTTGCCTGCCATGTAGTCTTCTCCCAGTCCCACATCACCGTGGGTGATCAGACGATCAATGACATGCACTGCAGGATTGTCATTTCTGCATGTACACCGTCTTGCTTCCCTTCATGGCACGTCTTTTCTCCATCTGGCCATGTAAGTGATAACGAGCCGAACTGAAGAGATCTCAGCGCCTTTCGAAAAAGATTGAGCTGAATGATGCTGCTTTTCCCCGCAGGCCTTTTTTGAGGCTCAAGGTGCATGCTTGCCGAGAAAGATTCGTTGCTCATGCCTTTCTCTCCTCAGAGTGTTCCTAGAAAACATGTGTCCAGTAAATTCAGTAACCGGCAAGTGCATGCGTCATCAATTTTAGGACATTGTTTCTAATTTGATCGAGATCAAGGTGTGCTCTGTTTCGGTCCGGTAATTCAGTTTGAATTCAGGCAGATGTGGTTGACTTGCGTCAGGAAATGCCATGCCCGGGCCTGAAGTAATGCAAAGGCAGCTGGTACAGCAGCAGACTGGAGAGGTCTTTATGGAATGGTTGGCGGAAAACTGGTTCTCGGTGCTTATTGGCATCGTTTTCGTGGGCATGCATATGTTCGGTCACGGAGGACATGGTGGTCACGGCGGGGGCGGGCATGGTGGACATAGTGCGCGGGACAAGTCGGGAAACGACCCGGACAGGCGTTCTGGCCATCGGCATTAACGGAGGACGGAACATGCTTGACACAAGACTGGTTACCTGGGCGTTGGGCCTCTTTGCGGCGGTCACCTTCATCGTTTGCGTGATCTATGGACTGGTGACGCCGCAAAGCCTGCACATGCACACGTTTCTCGAGCAGGTGCTGCCGGCGTTCAAGTGGCTGACCTGGTGGGGATTTCTGCTCGGATTGATTGAGAGTTTTCTATATGGCGCTTATGTCGGGCTGGTGTTCTGCCCGATCTTCAATTGGCTTCATCGCCATCTCGGTGTCGGGCGCGCGTCGGGCTGACGAAAGCTCCGGTCTGCAAATAAGGAAAGGGAAACAAGGAATGAAAAATACCGTTGTGGAGATCCGCGGCTTGCTATCGGCACTGAGTGCCCGGGGCGTAGAGAAACAGCTATTGAGATTGCCCGGCGTCAAGAAGGCCGAGGTCAACTATGTGGCCGGCAGCGCGACCGTCACCTATGATGAGGCGACGGTGGACCTTGAGGCTATCAAGGCCCGGATACACGAGTGCGGCTATCACTGTTCCGGAGAACAGTTGCCCAGGCACGTTTGCGACCCGGGGGACCCGCCGACCGAAGCCGGGGCTGTGTCCACGCCCGTCCACGATGGCCATGCCTCCCACACCGGCCACGACGATACCGCGCATCCTGCTGAACACGGCGAACATACTGGCGCAAAGGACGAGATGGCTCACGAGATGGGCCACGGCGGCAGCATGGACATGCAGGCAATGGTGCGCGACATGCGCAACCGTTTCTGGGTCTGCCTGATCTTCAGCCTCCCGATTTTCATTTATTCGCCCATGGGTGGGCTGTTCGAACCGCCAGCACCGCCCTTCGGGCTGCGGCTAGACCTGTGGTTGCTATTACTGGCAAGCATCGCGGTGCTCTGGCCAAGCTGGCCGTTCTTTGTTGCCGCCTGGCGCGCGCTGAAAAACGGCGTGCTCAACATGGCTGTGCTGGTCGTTCTCTCGGTGGGTACTGGCTACCTGTTCAGCGTCGGTTCCACGCTCTTTTTCCCGGGGGTGCAGTTTTTCGAGGCGGTGGCGGTGCTGCTGGTGTTCATCCTGCTCGGCCATTGGCTGGAGATGCGCGCCCGTGCCGGTGCCTCGGACGCCATCCGCTCGCTGATGGATCTCGCGCCGCCCAAGGCCACTGTGTTGCGTGATGGCCAGGAACGGGAGGTACCCACCGCTGAGGTTCTGAAGGACGACATCGTCGTGATCCGCCCCGGCAATAAGATTCCGGTGGACGGTGAGGTCTTGGAGGGCGAGTCCCTGGTGGATGAGTCCATGCTCACTGGCGAGTCCATGCCGGTGGAAAAAAAGCCCGGCGATAAGGTGATCGGGGCCACCATTAACAAGAGCGGCAGCTTCAGGTATCGCGCCACCAAGGTAGGTTCCGACACCGCGTTAGCGCAGATCGTCAAGCTGGTGCAGGAGGCGCAGAACTCCAAGGCCCCGGCGCAGCTGCTGGCGGACAAAGCGTCACAGTGGCTGGTGGTGATTGCCATCGTAATCGGCCTGCTCACCTTCGCCGTCTGGTTCTGGTGGATTGGCCAAAGCCTGCTGCTTGCCGTGACCCTGACTATCACCGTGTTCGTGATCGCCTGCCCGGACGCCCTGGGCCTTGCAACGCCCATGGCGGTGATGGTGGGCACCGGCCTCGGTGCCAGGAACGGCATCTTGTTCAAGAATGCCTCTGCACTTGAGGATGCCACCCGGCTGGATATTGTGGTCTTCGACAAGACCGGCACCCTGACCATGGGCGAGCCGCAGGTGGTCGAGGTGGTCGTGGTGGCGGGCAGCACCGAGGAGGCGGTCCTCGCACTGGCGGGGACGGTGGAGCAGGGCTCGGACCATCCTCTGGCCCAGGCGATACAAAGTAAGGCCGAAGGCTTGCAGCTTGATCCGCTGACCGGCTTCACCAACATCGAGGGCAAGGGCGCGCGGGCGGAGATTGGCGGCAAGACCGTGCTGCTCGGCAACCGCCGGCTGATGGACGAAGAGAAGGTCGACATGGCGAGCCTGAAGGACGAGGCCGCGCGTCTGCAGAGTGCGGGCCAGACCGTGGTGCACGTCGCCCAGGACGGGAAGCTGGTCGGCCTTATCGCCATTGCCGATGCGCCGCGCCCCACCGCTACTGCCATGGTCAAAAAGATGCGTGAACGCGGGGTGGAGGTGGCGATGCTCACCGGCGACAACCAGGCCACCGCCGAGCGCATCGCCCGGGAACTCGGCATTGAGATGGTGATCGCCGATGTCCTTCCGGGGCAGAAAGCAGACAAGATCAAGGAGCTCCAGGCTCAGGGCAAGAAGGTTGGCATGGTGGGCGACGGTGTCAATGACGCCCCGGCACTGACCCAGGCGGAGGTGGGTTTCGCCATCGGTGCCGGCACTGATGTGGCCATTGAGAGCGCTGACGTGGTGCTGATGAAGAGCGACCCCTACGATGTGCTGGGAGCCATCGAGCTGTCGCGCGCTACCCTGCGCAAGATGCACCAGAACCTGTTCTGGGCGGTGGGCTATAACGTCATCGCCTTTCCCGCGGCGGCAGGCGTGTTCTATCCGTTGGTGATAAGCCCAGAAGTAGCGGCGCTCGCAATGTCTGGAAGCTCCGCTCTTGTTGCGGTAAATGCACTCCTGCTAAAGCGAACCCGACTGGACGGCTTAGGGTAGACGAACACTTCCAATTGGAAAAATTGATGTTCATCAAGCCCACGCTATTGAGCGACTCTTTTTGCATCTTTTGTTGGGGTTTTTCAGTGTGAATTCAGGCTTATGAGTTTAAGTGGTAGGTAATTGCTGTTTGCTGACATGATTAATGACAACAAGGGGGAACGGGTAAATGGACATCAAAACCTTTGGAGAACTTATTAGCTGGACACGGGATTTGCATGCTCATCTTGCAAGATGCCTGTCCCACTGCGCCACTAAGAATGAAGAAGAGCGAGCACAAGCGTTGCTGGACTATTTGGCGACCCATGAATCGGAAATGGAACGTATTGTGAACGAGTTCAAGTCGCAGGGCGATTCCAAAGCGTTGGAGACAAGGGTCTACGACTACCTGTCTCACCATCCCATTAAGACCCACAGAACCTGCGATGAGCCCTACGCACAGCTGGATTTTGAGGGCATATGCAGAGAAGTATTCGATTTCCATGATCAGATAGAGGACCTTTATCGTACCCTGGCCGACAAAGCCGAAATTCCCGAGGCGAAAGAATTACTGCAGTCGTTGCTAACCATGGAAGAGAACGAAGCTATGCGATTGGCCAGGCAGATAGGGCGTATGAACGACCTCTGATCAGAACACTGAAATTATTCTTCGACGCAGAAAAGGATGTTGATACATGGTGGCGTCTTCCAGTCAGTTACGGGTTTTCAAGATGGGTATCAATACTCATCAGGAGCCTGTCGTCTACATGCGTGATGATTGTGATGTGTGCCTTTCAGAAGGATTCGCCGCCAGTTCCAGGGTGGGAATTTCCTCGCAGGGACGTTCCATCATCGCAACTCTCAATATTTCGTCTGATGAAACGGTTCCCAAAGGGTATGCGGGGCTTTCAGATATCGCCATAGAGCGGCTCGGGGTGGCTCAGTCTGACCTGGTTTCAGTACATCATGCGCCCTATATCGAATCCTTGAGTCTGGTTCGTCGGAAAGTATTCGGACACAGCTTGCTTCCGGCTGAGATGGCCCGCATTGTCTCCGATATCTCCGCACACAAATACAGCGATGTCGAAATAGCCTGTTTCCTGAGCGCTTGTGCGGGTGGCAGATTAGGTTTCGATGAGATTGTTGCTTTGACCCAGGCGATGGTGAATTGCGGACAACAGCTCGATTGGCCAGGCGTGGATCGTGTGTTCGACAAACACTGTGTTGGAGGCCTGCCGGGCAACCGGACCACGCCGCTGGTTGTGTCGATCGTCAGCGCAGCAGGCTTAGTAATGCCTAAAACCTCCTCCCGTGCCATCACCTCACCGGCGGGAACAGCGGACACCATGGAAGCGCTGACCAATGTGAGGCTTGGGCTGAACGAGATTCGCCGTGTGGTCAGAGAAACCGGTGCCTGTCTCGCCTGGGGTGGGGCGATGAACCTCAGCCCGGCTGATGACCTGTTGATTCGCATCGAGAGAGCGCTGGACCTTGATGGTGAGGGCCAGCTCGTGGCCTCGGTGCTGTCCAAGAAGATTGCTGCCGGTTCCACCCATGCGGTGATTGATATTCCGGTGGGGGAGACGGCCAAGGTTCGAACGCCAGCCGATGCTGATCGGCTGGCCTCTCTTTTCACAAGCGTTGGGGCGGCCTGTGGGCTGAAGGTACGCTGCATCGCGACAGACGGCAGCAAGCCGGTTGGTGCAGGGATCGGGCCGACAGAGGAGGCCCGTGATGTTTTGGCCGTGTTGCAGGGAAAGCGGGGTGCGCCGGAGGATCTACGGAGCCGCGCCATCTTGCTGGCTGGCCATTTATTCGATCTGGCCGATGGTCTTGGCGTGAAAGAGGGGATGATCAAAGCAGAGCGATTACTTCAAAACGGCTCTGCCTGGGAGCAGTTCAAGCGCATAACAAAGGCTCAGGGGGGACTGAAGAGCTTAGGTGAAGCCCGTTTTCGGCGTCCAGTTCTGTCCTCGGAATCCGGAACAATCGTGTCTATCGACAATCGTCGGCTTGCCCGTGTCGCCAAGCTGGCAGGCGCACCTGCCAGCTCTACCGCAGGGCTGCGGCTACTGGCGACCGTCGGTGATAGAGTCACTAAGGGAGAGCCTCTCTATGAATTGCTCAGTGACAGTCCGGGGCAGCAGGATTATGCGCTGGCGTTTAACGATATGGGGCCGGCAATCTTCACTGTAAAGCGAGAGGAATGATTGTGGACATTATTGAAAAAAATGTGCTGTTTAGCCTCACCCCGCACCCATTACAGGAGAAGCTTTGTGATCAGCTTAACTTGGAGCCGGGAAGTTTGGAGGTGCGGAGGTTCCCTGATGGTGAGTCCTACTTACGTGTGCTCACATCAGTCAAAGGTGCGAACTGCGTAATATTGGCCGACCTAACGCATCCAGACACCAAATACCTTGCTCTCCTGTTTCTCTTTGAAACTCTCCGGGAACTCGGTGCCAGGTCGATTGGGTTGGTGGCGCCCTATCTTTGCTATATGCGCCAGGATCGACGCTTCGAAGAAGGGGAGGCGGTCACTTCCAGGGTGTTTGCCCAGTCTTTGTCTTTACATATCGACTGGCTGATCACCGTTGATCCACATTTGCACAGGTACCAGTCTCTTGACGAAATCTACAGCATACCCACGCAAGTTGTTCAGGGAGCACCGGCGCTGGCGGATTGGCTACGGGGGCAAAACGGTCTGTTGCTGGTAGGTCCGGACGCGGAAAGTGAGCAATGGGTATCAAGTATCGCGCAGGCCAGTAACCATCCTTATGTCATTGGCACCAAGCAGCGTCTGGGTGACCGGCGCGTTGAAGTCACCTTGCCGGATATCTCGGCGTATAACGGCCGGAAAGCCGTCATCATTGATGACGTTATTTCCAGCGGCCGCACCATTGGCGAGTGTGTCAGGGCACTTAAGGCGCAAGGCACGGAGGCCATCCTGTGTGCGGCGGTGCATGGCATTTTTGCGGAGGCCTCGGACACCTACCTTCTGGGTACCGGCCTGCAGACGCTGGTGACCACCAACACGGTTCCACACAGCAGCAATGAGATCGATGTCAGCGAGTTGCTGGTGCCGCCGGTCAGGCATTTTCTCAATCAGGTGGAGGGTGAGCGCCGATGAACATTACATTTCTGGGTGGCACGGAAACCGTGACCGGCTCCAAGTTCCTGGTTGAAACCGGCCAGACACGTGTATTGGTCGATTGCGGCCTGTTTCAGGGGTACAAGTGGCTGAGAAAGCGCAACCGGCAACCGTTGCCGCTCGATATTGCCTCGCTGGATGCCGTGCTTCTGACCCATGCCCATCTGGATCATTCAGGCTACATCCCCGTGTTGTACAAGCAGGGCTTCCGGGGGGCGGTTTATACCCATCATGCCACCCGAGAGCTATGCAGCATATTGCTGGCCGATAGCGGCCATCTTCAGGAAGAGGAGGCACATTACCTCGGCCGCCATAAGCTGAGCAGGCATGAGAATCCGGAGCCCCTGTATGATCAGGAGGATGCAGAAGCCTGCATGGAGCTGTTTCAGTCGGTGGACTTTCACCAAGTGATCCAGCTCGGTGATATACGCTTTCATCTGCGACCGGTCGGGCACATTCTCGGGGCGGCCTGTGTCATCATCGAGGCGGAAGGTAAACGCGTCGGTTTTTCCGGCGATGTGGGCCGCCTCAATGATATTTTCATGAGGCCACCTGCGCCTCTGCCAGCTCTGGACATGCTGATGCTGGAGTCAACGTATGGCAATCGTCGCCACGACGATGCGGACCCGTTGTCGCAGTTGGCAGACATCGTTAATGAAACCGTCGACAAAGGGGGCAATATACTGATTCCGGCCTTTGCCGTGGGCAGAGCGCAGGTCTTGCAGCATATGCTCACCGACCTGATGAAGGCGGGACGAATTCCAAGGTTGCCAGTTTATCTGGATAGCCCCATGGCGATTGATGTTTCTGAGATTTACTGCCGCTACGAAGATCAGCATCGGTTGAGCAGTTCAGAATGCCACGAAATGTGCAGCACCGTTCATTATAGCCGCAGCGCCCAAGACTCCAAGGCGCTGGCTGATCAGGCCTACCCGCACGTAATTATTGCAGGCAGCGGTATGGCAACGGGCGGTCGCATTCTTCATCACTTCAAACGTCTCCTCGGCCAGCACCGTACAACCGTTATCTTTGCCGGTTATCAGGCAGGGGGGACACGAGGCGCCAAAATGGTTGATGGAGCGGAAAGGATCAAGATCCACGGCGACTGGATTCCGGTCAAGGCCCGGCTGGAGGTGTTGAGTGGGCTTTCCGGACATGGAGATTTCACAGAGATTGAACAGTGGCTGGCTCAAAGTGACTTAGCCCCCGAAACGCCGATCAACCTGATCCACGGTGATCCGGAGGCGCTGGAGGCCATGAAGGATCACTTGCGTCAGAACACCCGGTTTGAGGTGGAGGTGGCAGGCTACCAATCCATTTTGCGTCTTTGACGATGCCCTGACGGCCATCTTCGAGGGCGACCTGAATGAGCCGCTTAAGATCCGGCAACGACCTTGGACGCGGCGGCTGCCGAGTGCTAGAGTGGGCGATCTCATTGGCTGGAGTGAGAGGCAGTGGCCCTGATCCCGGCTCCAACCTGAACAGTAATGTCATAAGGAGTGTTTGGTGAAATCCCAATCCTGGCTCTGGTCTCTGATAGCGGTGTTGGTGCTCGCCGGCGGTTCTTATGGGGTTTTTGTTCTGTTTGGGGAAGAGCCCTTGCCGCAGGGAATCGTCTATGGCAATGGCCATATCGAGGGGCGGGAAGTGCGGATCGCGGCCGAAGTGGCCGGTCGGGTCATCGAGCACCATCTCGCGGAAGGCAGCAAGGTTTCGGCTGGCGACACGGTAGCCGTGATCGACCCCGCCGATGCCAGAGACCGCCTGCGCTCGGCACAGGCCGAGCTGGCCTCGGCGCGGGAAGTCCGTGACGGCTTCGACAGCCAAATCACCACCTGGCGTCATCATCTCAAGAATGCCGAGAAACAACGGCAGCGGATCCGGGACTTGCGGTCCCGCAATCTGGCCAGCTCGAGTGATCTGGATCAGGCGGAAAATGCCGTCAGTGAGGCCCGGGGCCGACTTGAGTCTCTCCAGCGGCAGAAGGATGCCGCCGAAGAACAGGTGGCTGCAAGGGCGGCGCAGGTGGCACTGGCTGAATCGCAACTGGACAAAGCGGAGGTTGCCGCGCCGCTCTCCGGAACCATCCTGATCCGGGCGGTGGAGACGGGAGAGGTTGTCGATACCGGCCAGCCGCTGGCCACGATGGTGAATCTGCAGCAGCTCGAACTCAAGGTCTATGTCCCCGGTGATATCCTCAACCGGATCAGCTTGGGGGATCCCGCCAGAATCCGCGTGGACGGTTTGCCCGGGGACTTTTCCGCCAAAGTCGGCAGGATTGACGATTTCGCCCAGTTCACCCCCCGCGATGTCCACATGCCCGACGAGAGAGTTCGGATGGTCTATGGCGTTACCCTGGTGCTGGATAATCCGGCCGATGCTCTGAAACCGGGTATGCCGGCAGATGCCTGGATTCGCTGGGATCCGGGCGCCGAGTGGCCAGCGACCCTCTCGGTTCCGGCGCGCTGAGCCGTCATGTCTTCCCCGGAACCCATCGTCGCCAAAGGCCTTGGCCGCCAATTCGGAGACAATGTTGTCATCGAGCCACTGGATGTTTCCGTTGATCGCGGCCAACGAGTGGGCATTGTCGGTGCTGATGGCGCTGGCAAGACGACGCTGTTACAGATGTTGGCTGGCATCCTGGACCCCACTGTGGGGGAATGCCGGGTCCTGGGCTTCGATACCCGTCGTGAGGCCAAGCAGGTTGCTGCCAAGATTGGCTATATGTCCCAGGGATTTACGCTTTACGATCGACTCAGCGTCAAGGAAAACCTGAGCTTTGCCGCTCGCATCCGGGATGTGCCCGACGAACTCTATCGGGAGCGTTCAGAAAGGTTGCTATCCATGTCGGGGCTTGGCCGCTTTACTGACAGGCCCGCCGCCAAACTGTCCGGTGGCATGCAGAAAAAGTTGTCGCTATGTACCAATCTGGTCCATGAACCGGAGCTGCTGATCCTTGACGAACCGGGGCTCGGCGTCGACCCCCTGTCCCGGCGCCATCTCTGGACCATGCTCGACCGCTTCCGGTCGCAGGGCCTGACCATGGTTGTGGCTACCTCCTACATGGACGAGGCGGAGCGCTGCGACAGGATACTGCTGCTGGAACAGGGCCGCGTTCTTGCGGATGGGTCGCTGGAAGAGCTGCTGAGGCCCGCCGCCGGAAGGGTGTTCACTGTAAATGCTGGAGATACCGGACGAGGCTTGCGGGAGTTGTCCGGCATCCTGGCTCAAATTGACAGCGTCCATTCAGTGCAGTGGTTGCCGGATCACCTGCGACTGGTGATGAACGCGGACATCGCTGAAAACCAGCTCGCCGAGTTATTGCCCGAGGGAACCCACCTGGCGGCGGCCGAGCCCCGGCTCGAGGATCTGTTTGTGCTGCGGACGGACAGGAGGGCCGGCGAGCAGCAGTTTCCGGAATTGGCCCGGCAAGACAGGGGAAAAGAGGAAGGGCTGGTGGCCACCGGCCTGAGCGTCCGCTTCGGACATTTCAAGGCCGTTGACCGGGTGAGTTTCGAGGCGCCATCTGGCGAACTGCTTGCGTTGCTGGGGCCCAACGGGGCGGGCAAGACAACCCTGATCAGGGCCTTGTGCGGGCTGGTGGCCATCGATGAGGGCAACGCCCGGGTGGCCGGGGTGAGCTCCGGCGGGGGTAGCACCGCATTGCGCCGGCAAATTGGTTATATGTCACAACGGTTTTCACTCTATCTGGAACTGACCCCCTGGGAGAATCTCCGCTTCTTTGCCAATGCCTACGGCCTGGCCGGAGGCGCGGCGCGGGCTGCGATCGACTGGGCCAGGGAAGTAACGGGGCTGACAGATATTCCCGACAAGCTCACCGGTGATCTTTCAAGTGCCTTGCGCCAGCGTCTGGCGCTGGCCTGCAGCCTGCTTCACCGGCCCCGGGTCTTGTTCCTTGATGAGCCCACCTCGGGTGTCGATCCCGTCGCCCGGTACCGTTTCTGGCGGGTTATCCGTGAGCTGGCCGCCAGCGGTATGACCGTGCTGGTCACTACCCACTACCTGGAGGAAGCGGCCTATTGTGATCGTTTGGCGTTAATGCTGGACGGGCGGCTGCTTGCACACGGTAGCCGATCATCGCTGAATCATTCGCTCGGCCTCGAAGCCGACGCCACGGTGGAGATGCTCTTCACGGCGGCCATAGAACAGGCGGGAACGGCCAATTCCCGGGCGTTGGGACCATGAAGGCTCATCGGCTTGGAGCCCTCATCGTCAAGGAAAGTCGCGAGCTGATTCGCGACCCGGTTACCATTGCGTTGGCCGTGATCATGCCGCTGATCATGCTTTTTCTGTTCGGCTATGCGGTCAATCTGGATGTGGAACAGGTTGCCGTGGGCATTTACGATCTGGACAACACGCCGGCAAGCCGCGACCTGTCAGCCCGTTTCGACAGCTCGCGGTATTTTCAATTAGAGCAGAAAACGACCGATCTCCGCGATCTGGAGTCGGCACTGCAAAGCTCGACCATCAGCATGGGCGTGGTGATTCCAGCCGGCTTGGCCCGGCAACTGCTCAGAGGCGACGAGGCGCCTGTCCAGGTGATCGTGGACGGCGGCTATCCTGTTCTGGGTCGATTGGCATCGGCCTATGCCGAGGCGGTAATCGCAAATTTCCCCGCCCCGCGTCAGAGCGCCGTCCGGGTCCAGGCCAGGGTCTGGTTCAATCCCTCCCTGCGCAGCGTCAATTTCGTCATCCCCGGGTTATTTGCCGTGATCCTGATGGCGTTCCCACCCCTGCTGACCGCCCTGGCGATCGTGCGTGAGAAAGAGACCGGTACGATTGAGCAGATCTATGCATCGCCGATCACCTCAACCGAGTTTGTTGTCGGCAAGCTGGTGCCCTACGGTCTGGTGGCTTTCCTGGAGATTCTTATGGTCATGGTGGTGGGGTTTGCCTGGTTTCAGGTCCCCATTGCCGGCAGCCCGATACTGCTGCTGACGTCCGCTTTCGTTTATGTGCTGACCACGGTGGGTATCGGCCTGTTGGTCTCATCCCTGGTCCGTACCCAGTTGGCGGCCATGTTGATAACGCTGATTGTCACCTTGATGCCGTCGTTTTTGTTTTCCGGTTTTCTGTTCCCTCTGTTCACCATGCCTCTTGCCCTGCAACTGTATAGCTGGCTTTTCCCTGCCGGTTATTTTATGGAAATCTCCCGGGGCATCGTACTGAAATCAGCCGGCCTTGAAGCCGTTCTGCCAAATCTGATGATGTTGATCGTCTATACGGTCCTGGTATTTGTCTTCGCGGCCTGGCGAATGAAGCAGAAGGTGGCCTGATGGGAATTGCCTTATTTGGTTTGTTGCGCAAGGAGCTCGTGCAGTTCTTTCGTGACCGGTTGATACTGACCCTGATACTTTGGCTTTACACCATTGAAGTCGTCATCTGTGCCGTTGCGCTCAGTTTTGATGTAAGCCACCTGCCCCTGGCGGTGGTGGACGAGGATCGCAGCGCCTTGAGTCGCTCGTTGATCCAGAAATTTGCGGTGAGCGAAACCTTCGACCTGAAATTTCAGGAAACCCGTGTGGCAACCGCCACTGACCTCCTGGAGAAAGGTGATGCCACCATGGTGTTGGTCGTTCCCGCCGGGTTCGAAGGTGCTCTTCTCGCTGGCAAGAGTGCTCAGCTCCAGTTGCTCCAGGACGGCACCAATTCCAACATTGCCGCCAATGCCGTCAATGATGCTCTGCAGATCGTCCAGCGCCAGGAGCGCGAAGCGCTCCCTGCTGCCGGGAAGAAGGGGGTCGCGGTACCCCTGATCCGTATCTGGTATAACCCCGATCTGACAACATCGGGTTTTATCGTGTTATCGATGATTGCTCTGGCCGGTATGATGGTGGGCGTTATTCACCCGGCCGCCTCTATTGTCCGGGAAAAGGAGCGAGGCACTATCGAGCAGCTGCTGGTGACGCCCATTTCCACCCTGGAACTGTTCCTGGCCAAGGTCACACCCACGCTGATCATGGGCGTACTGTCCATCTTTCCGAGTTTGGTGATTGTTAGAGTCTTTGATGTGCCCCTTCAGGGCAGTCTGCTTTTATTTCTGGTGCTGACCGCCATCTTTTTGCTCAGTGCGATTGCGCTGGGCGTACTGATTGCCGCCTACAGCCGGACCCTTCAGCAGGCGTTGCTGCTCTCCTTTTTCGGACTTTTCCCGCTGATGTTCCTGTCGGGCAGTTTGACACCGGTAGAAACCATGCCGCCTTTCCTGCAAAGCCTCTCCCTGCTGAGTCCACTGCGTTATTACATGGATATCATCGTCGGTATTTTCCTCAAAGGCGCCGGCCTGGCGGTTCTCTGGGATGAGGCTCTCGCCTTGCTGGTAATCGGTGTCACGCTGTTTATTTTCTCCCTTTGGGTCTTTCGACGCCGGGTACAATGAGATCGGTTGGGTGAGTGCCTGACGTTTGTCGCTACACGGCCAAGAGGATACGGCGCATAGGCATCAGGATTACCGTGATTATTCATTTTCATCAGTAACCTGAATCAATGGGATGGACTCCTCCTCACCTCACCGGCATCTACGTGCCAAAATGGTGAGTGATTTGGCGAGAGTCAGTGGGGCGATTTCATCCATGAACTCAACCATCATCCCTGTGTTGATTTTGCCGAGCGCAAACCGAACAACCAGCTGCATGTCGTCTACGATGGAACCCATTGGTCTCTTGACGAGTTAATGGAACTGATCAAAACCCACGGAGGCGGGTTGCAGGCCGGGTGGTGGACCCAGCGGAAACTGGCGTGGTGTCGGTTTACAGACGACAATGTTCGGGCCAACGCAAAACATGATCCGTTTTGCTGTTCCAAAATCCCACCTATGAAGCGTAAATAGAAACGACAATAACCGGAGGTTGAATGAGCAGGGAGCAAGACAGAACCACTCGCTATCAGGAAGGCAGTCTCACCCTGCCAGGAACCGTCATGCTGGGTACCGGCGTCATGATAGGCGCTGGTATTTTTGCGTTGACCGGACAGATGGCACAGATGACGGGCGTTCTGTTCCCCCTGGCGTTTCTGGCGGCCGCCGTGATCGTCAGCTTCAGTGCTTATTCCTACATCAAAATTTCCGATGCGTACCCGTCTGCGGGCGGTATCGGCATGTACTTACACAAGGCCTACGGAAACCGGCTGCCGACCGCATTTAACGCCTTGCTGATGTACTTTTCCATGGTGATCGCCCAGAGTTTTCTGGCCCGCACGTTCGGCTCCTACACCATGCAGCTCTTCGGTGGCGACGAAAGCGGGCGAATGGTGCCCATTCTCGGGGTGTCACTGATCCTGGCAGCGTTTCTCATAAATCTGCTGGGTAACCGGATGATTCAGGGTGTGGCTTCCTTTATCGGCGTCCTGAAAATCGGCGGCATACTGATTTTCGGGTTGGTGGGGGTATGGGTCGCCGACTCCATATCGGTTGACTTCTCGAATCCCGGAGAGGCCGGAACTGTGGGCAACTTCCTTGGAGCAACCGCGCTCGGAATTCTAGCTTTCAAGGGCTTCACCACCATTACCAACAGCGGCTCCGAAGTAATAGACCCCAAGCGGAACGTAGGACGGGCGATCATTATTTCCATTGCAGCCTGCGTGGTGATCTATACGTTGGTTGGTTTTGCTGTTGCCAGCAACTTGTCCCTGGCCGAGATTATCGAGACACAGGACTACTCCCTTGCCGCCGCCGCCCGCCCGGCACTGGGGGAGTACGCCGTGTGGTTCACCGTTGCCATTGCCATGATGGCTACTGCCGGAGGCATTCTGGCCAGCATTTTTGCGGTCTCACGCATGCTGGCCATGCTGACGGAGATGAAGCTGGTCCCCCACCGGCATTTCGGCATGCCTGGCAGCATCCAGAAGCACACCCTGGTCTACACCGTGGTCCTGGGGCTGATCCTTACGGCCTTCTTCGACCTCTCCCGAATTGCAGCACTGGGGATCGTGTTCTACCTGATCATGGATATTGCCATCCATTGGGGTGTACTTCGCTATCTACGCGAAGACGTGAAGGCCAGCGCCTGGGTGCCAGTCATGGCCATTTTGCTGGATTTGCTCGTTCTTGGGGGCTTTGTGTGGGTCAAGCTGAATACGGACCCGTTTGTCATCGGTGTTGCGGTGGCCACCATGATCGTTATTGCAGTGGCAGAGCAGATTTTTTTGAAAAAGTCCGAGAATTCCCGGCAATCGGGAGATGAGGAATCTCATGCTCATGATCACCATTAACCGGCATTCGACGTGGAGGGCAGTGCTATGATGGAAGGTAATATGTTTGGCAACACCATGTGGGCAGGGCACTGGCTGTGGATGCTGGTGATTGCCATTGTAGTTGTGATTCCGGCCTGGCGTATTTGCCAGCGTACCGGGTATCCGGGCTGGATGGGCATCCTGATACTGATTCCCATCGTCAATCTCGTATTACTTTATTTCATTGCGTTCAGTGACTGGCCAAGCAACAGAAACAATGACGGGAGATCTTGATGAACAGTACGAAAACACAGGCACCGCAAAGGCAAAGGGACCTTGAGCTGATTGTGCCGGGAATGGGGTCAGACCACTGCGCCGGCATTATCAACAAAACGATTGGCCGCTTGGACGGAATCGACCAGATAGAGACTAACATTGCCAAACATAAGGTGAGTGTTCGCTCCCTTGCGTCGGGGCCTGACGGGGAAGCCTTAAAACACGCTGTGGAGGGTGCCGGTTACGATGTGGCCTCCGTGAGGGAAGTGGGTGGCAGGACTTTCAGGGTCACGGTACCCGGAATGGGGTCCGACCATTGTGCGGGTATTATCAAGAGTACCCTTGCGCGACACGACGGCGTGCAGACGACGTCAACCAACATAGCCAATCACACAGTGAGCGTGGTGGTCGGCTCGGATGGGCCGACAGAAAATGAGCTGAAAGAGCTGATAGAGGGCGCCGGATATGATGTTGCTGCTGTCGCTCTTGAGGGAGATGCCAGTCAGGAGGAGGACTCGGCCGTTGAAGAGGCCTATCTGAAGCTTGCATTACGCAGGTTCTGGATCGCTGCGGTACCGACAACACTGATCATGGTGTTGATGATGTTTCATATGTTCTGGCAGCCCATTCCGGGGTATCTGGCTATTATTGCAGTGCTCGGCTTCCCGGTAGTGTTTCTTTATGGCGGTGCCGCTACCCACAAGGCTTCCTGGCGTTCACTGAAGAATGGCACCTTCAACATGGATGTGCTCATTTCCATGGGCAGCCTTCCCCCCTACCTGATTGGTCTGGTGGGCTTTGTCTATCCGATGACCTCTTTCATCGAAATGGCCGTTACCATCATGACCTTCCATATGCTTGGTCGGTACCTGGAAGCAAAAGCCAAGGGCAAGGCCTCGGAGGCCATCCGGAAATTGCTCACCCTCGGCGCTAAGACCGCGCGCGTGGAACGGGAAGGGGAAGAGGTCGAAATTCCCGTGAAGGATTTGGCTCCAGGCGACATCATGATTGTCCGGCCCGGTGACAAGGTGCCCACTGATGGTGAAGTGGTGGATGGTGAGAGTCATCTGGATGAATCCATTGCCACTGGCGAGTCTGTCCCGGTATACAAAAGCACGGGAGACACGGTTATTGGTGCCACCATCAACAAGGAAGGTCGCCTGAGAGTCAAGGCTACCCGTGTTGGTGGTGATACCTTCCTGGCCCAGGTGGTGAAACTGATCGACGAGGCTCAGGGCTCCAGGGTGCCAATCCAGGAGTTTGCTGACCGCATGACCGGTCGCTTCGTGCCGCTGGTTCTTGTTATTGCCCTGGGCAGTCTTGTGGTCTGGCTGTTTGCAGTCGATACACTCCGACCAATCCTTGAATGGGGCGCCGCTTTCCTGCCGTGGGTGGACCCGACGGCGGCCACGCCGGTGCTGGCTATCCTGGCGGCTATTGCTGTGCTGGTAATTGCCTGCCCCTGTGCATTGGGGTTGGCAACGCCGACTGCGCTGATGGTGGGTTCGGGCGTCGGCGCCGAGCGGGGCATCCTGATTCGCTCTGGAGAGGCCATTCAGACCTTCAAGGACGTCAAGGTAATGGTCCTCGATAAAACAGGCACCATTACCAGGGGTGAGCCGAAGCTTACCGATGTAGTACCCGCCGCCGGCGTTTCGGAGACCGAGCTGCTGGAGCTTGCCACCGCGGTAGAAAATGCGTCTGAGCATCCCATCGCCCGTGCCATTGTGGACGGTGCCCGGGAACGTGGTATCAAACCCGGGAACGTTGTTGATTTCCGCTCCACCGGCGCCAGAGGTGTTTCGGGAAGGGTCGGTGAGAGCACCGTGCTGATTGGTAACCGCCTCCTGCTGGAAGAGCAGGGCGTTAATGGGCTGGATGCCTTGGACAAGAGTCTTTCCGACCTTGAGGATCAGGGCAGAACCGCCGTTATTGTTGCCCGTGATGGCGAGGCCTACGGCATTGTCGCGGTAGCCGACACGCTCAAGGACGAATCGGTGGCCGCCATTCGGGCCATGCACGAGCAAGGACTGTATGTTGTGATGATTACTGGTGACAACGAGCGTGCAGCCAACGCCGTTGCCCGTGAAGTGGGCATTGACGAGGTTCGCGCCGGGGTGTTGCCGGAAGGCAAGGTGGATGCCATTCGGGAACTGCAGGAAAAGTACGGCAATCATGTTGCCATGGTGGGTGATGGCATTAACGACGCCCCGGCACTCAAACAGGCTAACGTAGGCATTGCCATAGGCGCTGGTGCGGATGTGGCTATCGAAGCTGCTGACGTTACCCTGGTCCGTGGCGAATTATCTGGTGTTGTTGACGCCATGGTGCTGTCACGTGCGACCTTCAAAAAGATCGTTGAGAACCTCCTATGGGCCAGTGGATACAACGCTGCGGCTATTCCTATAGCTGCGGCGGGGCTGCTGCACCCGATGATTGGTGTAGTGGCGATGACTGTCAGCTCGCTCTCGGTCATTGGTAACTCAATGTTACTGCGTCGGCGTTACGAGAAGGATCACCGGTAGGCCGGATGAGCCCTAGAAAAACGGCCTGGCCGGTAGGGAGTCCGCCGGCTGGCCTTTGCAATGGCTTGGAATGTCAGTGATGGACCAGTCGATCAGTCACGGAGGGGCTTGGGGTATCGCGATTATTTTTATCGTGCTGGTATCCTGGTTTTTCTATCGTTATTTTGCACCTAGAAGTTGGCGCGAGTGGGCGGGCGCCGGGGTGGTACAGGCCTTTATCATCGCTCTGTATGCCGAGATGTACGGCTTCCCGCTCACCATTTACCTGCTAGGAGTCTGCGCGGCAGAAACGTTTTGAGCCCTCGTTTCCGCCAGACCGGATCATTGTCTGGCCGGAAGGAGTGTTCGCGATATCGGATCGGCTCCATCATCGCTTTCGATCCAGCCAGTTAACCGGTTAAAAGGGGCATCGCAGGGCCCCAGCTGTACCTACCGTGAGCCAAAGGCTGCCTCAGCGACTTATGCCAGCCTCATCAGTGAACTCATGCGCCTGAGATTGAGCGACAGACAGACAAGATCCCATTCACCCTGCACCGCCTGAAGGCCCCGCAAGCCGAACTGCCGGAAGCCCAGGACATTCTTGATCCAGCCATTCACCGCCTCAACCATGTGCTTGCGCTGAGCGTAGACTGCTCGCCCCTCCGCCGTGGTAAGCTTCTCCTCCATGCGGGCCGTCGCCGGGTACCGGCTCGCGTTTATATCTCCGGTTTTTTTGCCTTCCCGGCGCAGCGAGACGTAGCCATCTATGCCTTTTGTCTCCAATGCCTGCAAGTCTTCCTCTTTGCGATAACCCGCATCAGCCAGACATTGGCCCGGGTAACTTCCCAGAGTTTCTTTTACCTCGCCCAGCAGCGGCACCAGACAGCCGTTATCACTGGGGTTGTTACCCTGGCGGTTGCCCACGATGATCTGGAACTCGCCATCCACGGCCAGTTGGCCGTTATAGCATTGCTGGAACCCATCATTCGTTTTCATGATCCGGCTTTGGGGGTCGGTAAAGTTACTCTGAGCCTTGTCCTCCGGAACTCCATAATCTCTCTTGAAGTTCCGGCCACCCTTGGGTGAGCGGCGATCATCGTCTGGATGCCGGCCTTTGGCCTCATCTTGCGTTTTTTGATCCGCTTCCAGTTTCTCCTTCGCTGCCCGGATCTTGTCCAGCCGCCCCTGACGGTGCTGAAGCTCTTCGGGTAACTCGTCGCCCCGCTGATCCGGGCCAAACTGTTGGTCTTCCGATTCATCCACACGGCGAGCCTGGCCACAAAGCTCATCAACCTCTTTTGACAGACGGGCTTCTTCCTCCCGCATGCGGTCATAGCTCATGGCCTTGTGCTTACTGGCGTTGGCCCGGACCTTGGTGCCATCAATCGCCAGCGTACCGAGAGTAACCAATTCCGCTTCCTGGGCGATCCGGACCACCTGAATAAATACGGCCTTGAACGCAGCCAGGTGTTGCTTGCGAAAATCGCAGATAGTGCGGTGTCTGGGGAAATTGCCAGCCGCCAGGACCCGAAGGGCGACATCTTCTTCCAACTTCCGGGCGATCTTTCGTGATGAAAACACGCCGGTCGCGTACGCATAGATCAACACCTTCAACATCATCCGCGGATCGAAAGGCGAGTTGCGCCGACCGCTCCCTTCATACCGGGCGTAGAAGGCACTCAGATCCAGTTCCTCGACCACGTCACTGATGAAATAGGCCAGATGCCCTTCGGGCAGCCACTCGTTCAGGCTCGGGGGAAGAAGCAGTTCCTGATCAGGTGAATAGGGGCGGAAGGTGGTTCCCATCGGATTCTCCGGTGCTGAAGAATTGCCAAAGTGGAAAGTTTGATGCGTATCAATTCCTCATTATAGAGAGGCTCTTTTTTCATCTTTTGTTGGATTTTTTCAGCATGAATTCAGGCTCATGAGTTTTAGTAGTAGGTAATGGCTGTCTGCTGGCGTAATTGGCAAAACGAAACAACATAAGGGAAAGGGAAGATGGATATTAAAACCTTCGGAGAACTTATTAACTGGACACGGGACCTGCATGCTCATCTTGCAAGATGCCTGTCCCACTGCGCCACTAAGAATGATGTGAGACCGGGCAAATACCCGGGGTAATCCGGATATTTACGGCGAGGATTTCTAGTAGGCCACCATTAACGTCAGTAGAGTTATCAGGGAGAGATCATGAACGGCTATTCCATTGAGGATTCACATCGAATCCAGCAGCGTGCTGCCCAATACCGGCAGCGTTACCCCCAGTTTGCCAACTGGGCAAAAGGGCGCGGGGTGATCGAACATACCGATTTGACCCAGGTGCGCGTGTTCGACCTGTGCCAGGAACTCGTTTGTGCCGGGCGTTATGACTCGCTCGACGATGCCCTGATTATTTTCGAGGCTGCAGACACCCTCACCAACGCGGCCATGTGGCTGGTAGCCCACATGACTTATGCCAGCAGAGTGGACCTGTCCGGACAGCCGCTGGCGGCGGATGACTTCAAGGAAAATCCTCAGGGGCATACCGGTGGTTCGCTGAACATGGTGCCTGCCTATCTTGGCTACACGGCCGCCAACGCGTTGGCGGGGCTGACCCGTAGCTGGCTGATGGGGCAGGGGCACTGTGTGGCGGCTATCGAAAGCGTCAACATACTGCTCGGCAATCTGCATCCAGAACAGCAGGCTCGGTACACGCTCGACGAGGCGGGGCTGTCCCGGCTGGTGAGTGACTTTTACAGCTACGCCGTCACTCCGGATGGCACACCGGGGGTTCCCCTGGGCAGTCACGTCAACCCCCACACTGCCGGCGGGCTGATCGAGGGCGGATATCTGGGCTTCGCTGAACTGCAATACACCCACATGCCGCTGCCGGGGGAGCGTCTGGTCGCGTTTCTCAGTGATGGGGCATTTGAGGAGCAGCGGGGCAGCGACTGGGCAAGCCGCTGGTGGCGAGCCGAGGACTGTGGCCTGGTGACCCCGGTGATGATTGCCAACGGCCGCCGCATCGATCAACGTTCAACGATTTTTCTGCAAGGGGGGGCGGACTGGTTCCGGCAACACCTGGAACTCAATGGCTTTTACCCCATACTCATTGATGGCCGCGATCCTGCGGCCTTTATCTGGGGCATCTTCGAGGCCGAATCGAGGCTTCAGGCGTGCAGCGAACAGGTCAGCGCCGGCCACATGAGGTACCCTGTAAAGCTCCCCTATCTGATTGCCGAGACGGTCAAAGGCTATGGTTTCTATGGTGCTGGTTCAAACGCGGCGCATGGTACCCCGCTTCCGGCAATACCGAGATTTGATGAGGTCTCGCGCAGGCACTTTAACGAATCCATTGCCCGTTTGTTTGTGCCCGAGATCGAGATTCACGGCGCCCGCGACGTGCTGGCAACTCACCGGGCAGACGATCGGCCTGCGGAAAAGGATCATCCGCTGAGTTGTCGTGACGTCAAGCTGCAAACTGTACCCGAACCGGTCTGGTTGCAAACGGCGGTATCAGAGTCGCCCATGGTTGCGATTGATCGGCAGTTTGTTGCCCTTGTAAAGGCCAACCCGGCGCTTCGTATTCGCCTGGGGAACCCGGATGAATTGCGTAGTAATCAGATGAACCAGTCGCTTGACCTTCTGAAGCATCGCACCCTGACGCCCGAGCCCGGCCTTGCGGAATCCCTTCACGGCTCGGTAATCACAGCCCTGAATGAGGAGGCCGTTGTCAGCGCCGCTCTGGGTAATAAGGGAGGTATGAATCTGGTGGTGTCCTACGAAGCGTTTGCCATGAAAATGATTGGCGCTCTTCGGCAGGAAATTATTTTTGCGCGACACCAGAAAAGTCTCGGTCGGCCCGCCCGATGGTTATCCGTGCCGGTCATTGCGACGTCGCACCTCTGGGAAAACGGCAAGAACGAGCAGTCTCATCAGGACCCGGCCTTCGGCGAAGTCCTGATGGGAGAAATGAGTGACACTGCCCGCGTTGTCTATCCTCCCGACTGCAATAGTGCTGTGGCGTGCCTTAACGAGTGTTTTCGAACCCAGGGGCAGTTCTGGGCCATGACGGTTCCCAAGGCAAAACTGCCTGCCGTTTTTGACGGCCGTCAGGCTGTGCAATTGCTCCGGGATGGTGCCATCGCTCTTGGTGAAGCCGGTGATGTGCAGTTGATCGCTGTCGGCGCCTATCAACTCCGGGTTTGCCTTGAGGTTGCCGAAGCGCTGGCTCAGAGAGGGCTTTCGAGTGGTGTGGTCTGCCTTCTCGAGCCCGGTCGATTCCGGAGTCCCCGGGATCCAATCGAGTCAGGACATCAGTCTGGTACTTCTTACAGGGCCGAGCTGTTTCCCCACGATACAAAACTCAGAGTGTTCGTCTGCCATATGCGCCCAGAGGCATTGCTGGGAATCTGCCGTCCTCTCGATCTCGGACCTGACCGGACGCTGGCGTTTGGTTATGAAAACCATGGTGGCACCCTGGATACATCGGGGCTGCTGCAGGCCAACAAATGTGATGCACATTCGATAGTGCAGGCGATCCTGTCAAAAAGTGGCTCCTCAGGCGCTGATAAGGCGACATTGTAGCGATGGAGCGCGAGGATCGATTTACAACAGTCTTTACGGGGAAAAGTAAAGCGTTGGTGATCACCGTGCTGATTCTCACACTAAAACAATCCGGGCGGCAACCGATTCAGCTAGCCGCCCGACATACAGGTCAATCATGCTATGAATGAATCGTTCAATCACGCTGGGGCCTGGGGCATCACACTGATCGTTATCGTTCTGGTGTCCTGGTTCTTTTACCGTTACTTCGCGCCGAAAAACTGGCGGGAATGGGCCGGCGCCGGAGTGGTGCAGGCCTTCATCATTGCACTTTATGCGGAAATGTACGGTTTTCCGCTCACTATTTATCTGTTGGTGCGTTTTTTTGGCCTCGACAGTGAGTATGTCAGCGCCAGCCTGTGGTCGACCCTGATAGGGCTGGGCGAAACCGGGATGTTGGTCTCAATGTTGCTCGGCTATGCGCTCGCGTTCACCGGGATCGGCCTCTTTATTCAGGGGTGGCGTCAGGTCCACAAGGCGCGAGGTGAAAACCGTTTGGTGAAAGACGGCTTGTATGCGTATGTGCGGCATCCGCAATATACGGGGCTATTCATCGCTCTGTTTGGAGAAGGGGTGGTGCATTGGCCAACGTTATTCTCGGTCGGCCTTTTCCCGGCCATCGTGCTTGTCTACACATGGCTGGCTCGGCGTGAGGAACGGCAGGTGCTCAAGGAGTTTGGTGAGGAGTACCGTGCCTACCAGCGGCAGGTGCCAATGTTCATCCCCCGTTGGGGGCGGTGGCGTCAGCTCGCCGCTGCGTCACATAACGGCAGCGATGATGAGGCAGCGTGATGTATTTCTTACTGCGAATTCTCATGCCTACATGGATAGATGCACCCCATATTACCGTAAGCCTGCGATGGATAATTCCGGGCCCTAGAATGTTTCGTTATCGCAGAACAGTTCATATAGAAGCTCAATGATACGGCGCGCTTTGTCTCCCGCCAGAGAATAGCGCATGGTTCGTCCGTCACGGCGCACATTGACCAGGCCATCTTTGCGCAGTAGAGCAAGTTGTTGGGAAACAGCCGCTTGGCGCATATCCAGTGTATCGGCGAGTTCGCTCACCGCCCGCTCGCCTTCCACTAGTTGGCAGAGGATCATTAATCTGCTCTTTCCGGAGAGTGCTTTTAACAAGTTAGTAGCGTGATCAGCCGCTTCTGACATCTGGTTGCCATTCATATATTCATAGCTCTGAATTCGTGAATATGTTAGTTTTTCCGAAACATACTTGGTCAACAAGTTAAGCGTTGCTTGTCCTCTGGCAAATTTCGGCTTCCTTATAGTTAGTCGCCAAGCAGACAACCCAAATACCGTGTAATTTCGACGGGGCGCGCAATCTGTTGGATCTAGAGCGCGTTAGTATAACAGGAGAGAGATATGTCCATTGATCGCCTTGTACTCGCCTTCGCAGGATCTTTCATTCTTGTAAGTCTGGCTCTCTCCCAGCTCCACTCACCTTACTGGTTGTGGTTCACCGCGTTTGTGGGCGCCAACATGCTGCAGGCTGCCTTCAGCGGATTCTGCCCTCTGGCGAAGATCCTCAAGGCCTTGGGCAAGAAGCCCGGTGCCGCCTTCGATTGACGCACGGAGGCACTGTAAATGTCTGAAAACACCGAGAGTTCGTGGCTACAGTTCGCCACTGACCGTCCTCGACTGACCGTTTGGGCCATGGTGGTTGCCACGCTGGCGCTGGTGGCGCTGGCGGCGCTGCCAAGCGTCTGGCCCGAGCGGTTCGGTCTGCTTAATCCGCTGACCATCGATACCGACCCCGAGAACATGCTCTCTTCCGACGAACCCGTGCGCGTTTTCCACGACGACATGAAGGAGCAATTCTCGCTTTATGACATGGTCGTGGTGGGTGTGGTCAACGAAAGCAACCCTGACGGGGTATTCAATGTCGGCTCGCTGCGGCGCATCTATGAGCTGACGGAGTATGCCAGTACGCTCAGGTGGCCCGATCCGGACAACCCGGGCCGGCAGGAGGGCGTGGTTGAGGAGGATATGCTCGCGCTCTCGCGGGTCGACAACATTGAGCAAGAGGGGGTCGGCTCGGTTCGTTTCAGCTGGCTCATGCCAGAGCCGCCGGATACCCGCAACCAGGCGCTCGCTATTCTTGAGCGGGCGCAACGCATTCCGCTGTTCGACAATACCCTGGTCAGCGCCGATGGTAAGGCAGTCGCCCTTTACCTGCCGCTGACCAGCAAGGACATGAGTTACCGGGTCCGCGAAGCCCTGCTTGACAAAGTCGCTAGTTGGGAAGATACCGGCGACCAGGTCTACATCACCGGGCTGCCCGTGGCGGAGGACACGTTCGGTGTGCAGATGTTCTATCAGATGGCGATCTCGGCGCCACTGGCAATGCTGGTCATCTTCCTGGCGATGTGGTGGTTCTTCCGCCACATCCGGCTCATTACCTCGGCGATGATCGTGGCCATGGTGGCGGCCGCGAGCACCATGGCGCTGCTGGTGATCAGCGGCAGCACCGTCCACATCATGAGCTCGATGATCCCCGTATTCATCATGCCCATTGCGGTGCTGGACGCGGTGCATATCCTCTCGGAATTCTTCGACCGCTATCCCCTGCATCGTGACCGCCACCGGGCCATCCGGGAGGTTATGGGGATACTGTTCAAACCGATGCTGTTCACCACCCTGACGACGATGGCGGGGTTTGCCTCACTGGCACTCACCCCGATCCCGCCCGTTCAGGTGTTCGGCATCTTTATCGCGATTGGTGTGTTCCTGGCCTGGTTGTGCACGGTGACCTTCATTCCGGCTTACATCATGCTGATGCCGGAGCGGCGGCTCACCGGCTTCGGTCACGCCGCCGGGGACCCGGACCAGGATACGGTCATGGGGCGCTGGCTGCGTCGCCTCGGCGAGGGCGTGGTCAGCCACGCCAGGGCGGTGCTGGTGGTTACCATGGTCGTGGTGGTGGCCGCCGGTTATGGCATCAGCCAGATCCGCATCAACGATAACCCGGTCAAGTGGTTCGAGCCCGAGCACCCCATCCGGGTGGCAGACCGGGTGCTCAACGAACATTTCGGCGGCACCTACATGGCCTATCTGGCACTGGTTCCGGAGGGGGATAACGCGGCCCAGGACAACCAGATCTTCAAACGCCCCGAAGTCCTGCGCTACATCGCCAGCCTGCAGCAGCGGCTGGGCGAGACCGGTGTGGTCGGCAAGTCCAACTCCGTCGCCGATCTGGTCAAAACCGTTCACCGCGAACTGCTGGGCGGCGATGACGAAGCCTTTCGCATTCCGGACAGTCCGGCGGCGGTTGCGCAGACCCTGCTCACCTACCAGAATGGCCACCGCCCCCAGGACCTCTGGCACTTCGTTACCCCCGACTACCGCCGTGCCAGCATCTGGGTTCAGCTCACCAGCGGCGACAACCGGGACATGAGCCGGGTGGTCGAGGCGCTCAACGACTTCATCGCAACTAACCCTCCGCCTGCATCGCTCCAGGCACGCTGGTTCGGTCTGAACTATATCAATGTCGTCTGGCAGGAAAAAATGGTCAGCGGCATGGCCATGGCCCTGTTCGGCAGTTTCGTTGTTGTGCTCCTGTTGATGGCCCTATTGTTCCGCTCTCTGCTCTGGGGCCTGCTGTGCATGATCCCCCTGACCGTGACCATCGGGGCCATCTACGGTCTGATCGGCATTGTCGGCAAGAATTACGATATGCCGGTCGCCGTGCTGAGCGCCCTGAGTCTGGGGCTCGCCGTGGACTACGCCATCCACTTCCTGGCCCGTACCCGCGCCACTCAGGCCGAGACCGGCTCCTGGCGTCGCTCGGTGGCACCGATGTTCGGTGAGCCTGCACGAGCAATAACCCGCAACGCCATCGTGCTTGGCGTTGGTTTCCTGCCGCTGCTGGCGGCGCCGCTCGTGCCCTACCAGACGGTGGGGGTATTTATCGCGGCCATTCTGTTGACCGCCGGCCTGAGCACACTGCTGATCCTGCCGGCACTGGTAACCCTGCTGCAACGATGGCTGTTTCCCGGTGCCCGCAGGGCCGCCCCGAATCCGCAAAACCAAGAGGAAGGCGTGCAATGAGTAGATACTGGCCTGTTACCCTGTTCCAAAAGCTGGCCCTGGTGGTGATCGCTCTGGGCATCACGCCCATTGCCCTGGCCCAGGATGCCGGCGCTGCGCCCTCGGTGGAGCGCATTGTCAACCGTGCCAATATGGTCTCCTACTTTCAGGGGCGTGATGGCCGCGCCAGGGTCGCTATGACCATCACGGATAGCCAGGGGCGTACCCGTAGTCGCGAACTCACCATTTTGCGGAGAGACGGTCCGGAGACAGATGCCATTGAGGGGAGCGCCTATCTCGGCGAGCAGAAGTACTATGTCTATTTCCGACGACCGGCGGATGTGAGCCAGATGACGTTGCTGGTTTGGAAACACCAGGACCGGGACGACGACCGCTGGCTGTACCTGCCGGCGCTGGATCTGGTTAAGCGAATTGCCGCTTCCGACAAACGCACCAGCTTCGTCGGCTCGGATTTCTTTTACGAGGATATCTCCGGGCGCAGTATTGATGCCGACAGCCATGAGCTGATCGAGACCACAGACAATTACTACGTAGTGCGCAACACACCCAAGCGGCCCGGGGAGGTTGAGTTCGCCTACTACGATGTCTATATCCACAAGCAGTCGTTCCTGCCGGTTCGCACCGAGTATGTCGACGACAGTGGCAACCTCTACCGGCGTTACACCGCGCTGGCGGTGGAGAAGGTGCAGGGTTACCCCACGGTCGTCAAGGCGAGGATGGAGAACCTGCGCAGCGGCGGCACCACGGAGCTGACCTACACTGGCATTGACTATGACCTGGGCCTGCCGGAAGACGTGTTTTCGGAGCGCTACCTGCGCCGGGCACCAAAGGAGTACTTGCAGTGACCACCGGTGCACTGAGAGCAGGAGGGCGTGGATGAACACCAGAAGCCTGCTCTGGGGTATGTTGCTGGCGGGCAGCGTTCTCGGTGGGGCGCCCGGGGCGCTATGGGCGGCCGCGCCCGAGCTGCCGGAGGGGCTGGGTGCGCCAGCCAGTGATACCGCAGAACCGGCCCTGCCAGCGGGCCTCGGGGGTGAGACCGGAGCAGAACAGACCACCGACCGACCGGCTTCGGCGGCGCTGCCATTTCGTCTGCGCGGCTTCTGGGAGGCCCGCGGCGGAACCCGGCTGGGCGATGATCCTCACCAGCGCGATCTGTCCATCGCCGAAACCCGGTTGCAGCTCGAGGCGGAGAAGTATTTCAAGGGAGTAACGCTGCGCCTTACCGGCGATTTTCTCTATGACGACCTGGACGATGATCGGTCGGTGGACCTGGAATCGGGTGAGGGCGCGTTCGACCTGCGTGAGGCCAGCCTGGTGTTTTCGCCGAGCGCGGACACCGATGTCAAGCTGGGGCGCCAGATACTAACCTGGGGAACCGGCGACCTGGTGTTCATCAACGATCTGTTTCCCAAGGACTGGGTCTCGTTTTTTATCGGCCGCGATGTGGAGTACCTCAAGGCGCCCTCGGACGCGCTGAAGGTCTCGGCTTTTTCCAGCTGGGCCAATCTTGACCTTGTCTACACCCCCCGGTTTGACGCTGATCGCTTCATCGACGGCCGCCGTCTCTCTTTCTTCAACACAGGGCAAGGGCGGCTGACCGGGCGCAATGCGGTTGTACTGGCGGACCGCCCGGCGGACGCGTTCGAAGACGACGAGTGGGCCGCCCGGCTGTACCGTAACCTTGGCGCCTACGAGGTCGCGCTCTACGGCTACGACGGCTTCTGGAAGAGCCCGGCCGGGGCCGAGCCGGCCAGCGGTCGGGCCAGGTTTCCTCCGCTGTCGGTGCTCGGCGCCAGCCTGCGCGGGCCGGTGGGGGCCGGCATCGGCAACGTCGAGCTGGGCTATTACGATTCCCGCGCCGACCGCGATGGCGACGATCCCACGGTGCGCAACAGCGAGCTGCGCCTGCTGCTCGGCTATGAGCAGGAAATTGCCCGTAACCTGACCCTGGGCCTGCAATACTACCTTGAGCGCATGGGCGAGTTTGAGGCCTACCGGCGGGCCTTGCCCCCTGGTGCCCCGGTGCGGGACGAGAATCGCCACGTCCTCACCCAGCGGCTGACATGGCTGACACACAGCCAGAATCTGGAGTGGTCGTTGTTCCTGTTCTACTCGCCCTCGGACCGGGACGCGTACCTGCGCCCCCGGGTGGGCTATCAGGTTGATGATCATCTCTCTGTTGAAGCCGGCGGGAACCTGTTTTTCGGCGCCCGGGAGGAAACCTTCTTCGGTCAGTTTCAGGACAACAATAACCTGTATCTGGGGGTGCGCTATGGGTTCTGAAAAGGTTAGGTGTTGATATTGAAGGGCTGGCTACTGTAGGCCTTACTCGGTTTACCCAAAGAAAAGGAGATGTATATGTCTTACACAATGAATCGCGTAATTCAGAATGTGGATTTCGAGACCGTGGATGAGCGAACCCGTAAGGCCCTGGCCGATCAGGGATTCGGGGTTTTGACGGAGATAGACGTCAAGGCCACCATGAAAAAGAAACTGGACAAGGACATGCCCGCCTACCGAATTCTCGGTGCCTGCAATCCGGCCATGGCCTGGGAAGCGATTGGCGTGGAACCCCGGGTAGGCGCTATGTTGCCGTGCAATGTCATCCTGCGCGAGACCCCGGAGGGCGTTGAAGTCAGTGCGGTTGATCCCGTGTTATCCATGACAGCGATCGATAATGAGCAACTCAAGCATATTGCGGGTGAGGTGAGAGATAGGCTGTCGGAGATTATCAAGGCGGTATGACTCGACTCGCACCAAAGCACTCGCTGCGTCCTTAATCATTGCCGCACCGGGTGGCTGGGCCCCTGGTTCGGCATACCAGGCAAGTTGAGCCCCGATCTAAGTCGGCCCACGTCAAAGCCACTTGCGTAGCAACAGGCCAAGCGTGTCATACACGCCTTTCATGAAGCCGCGGTGTTTCCAGGCGATGCCAGTGATTTCACTGGCATCCTGCAAGTCAGTTACGAACTCGTTTCTTAACTGGCCATTCAAGGCTTCGTTTGTGGAAATCAGCGTCAGTTCATAGTTAATAAACAAACTTCTGTAGTCGAAGTTCGCGGTCCCTATGCTGCCCCAGGCATCGTCAACGAGCAGTACTTTGGAATGCAATAGCCGGGGTGTGTACTCGAATATGCGAACGCCGTGTTCCAGCAGTTCCCCGTAAATGGCGCGGGCAGCCCATTGTGCGGGGGTCGAGTCGGTCTTTTCGGTGGTCAGGATCCGCACATCGACTCCCCGGCGGGCCGCGAGAGCAAGTTGTTTGCGTAATCCCCGGTCCGGTACGAAATAGGGCGTCGCCAGCCAGATTTTGTCGGATGCTCCGGCCAGTTGGTCTTTGATGGAGCACCGCAGCTGGATGCGGCAGGCGCGTGTGGTATTGGGAGTGATCCGGCTGTCACCGATGGTATGACTCTGTGGGCTCCAGTCAGGGTGACCGCACCAGAAGGCGTCAAACAGAGCGTCAGCCTCCGCCGCCAGAGGCCCCTCGAAGCACACATGCACGTCGCGCCAACGCTTTGGGCCGTAATAGCGCCTCGAGCCTTCGCGATGAATGTTGAAGCCGCCGAGATACGCTGTTTTGCCGTCAATGACCAGCAGCTTGCGATGGTCGCGACGGTTGTAACGCATCGGTTGCCGCCAGCTCCAGCGGTGAAAGCGCTGTAGACGGATGCCGGCGGCTCTGAGCTGGCGTCGGTGCTTTCGGGTAAGAACGCTGCTTGAGCCCAGCGCATCAACGTGAATGCGCACGTCGAGGCCGTGGCGGGACTGCTTCATCAGTTCATCAAGCAGTTCAGTCCCCACCTCGTCCGCCGCGAGGATATACGAAGCAAGAAAGATACGCTGGGTGGCAGCACGGACCGAGCGAATCATCTCCGCATAGAGTTCGTCTCCCTCACCGAACAGCCTGAACACACCCTTCACGGCCCCGCCCTCGGGTTCACAGGCGACGTCGCCGGGGTTGCCGTCCATATCTATAACCCCAAAGAGCCGATACCCAGGCTGTCGTTGGTGTCTCTGATCGACGTTTCCGCATCGGGTTCGGCCCCGGTCAGTGCGCGTATGGCATCGATGGTTTCCGGAACAACAATCGCCTGGTTGTCGACCATATAGGCATAAAACAGCTCATTGCCCTGCACTTTGAGCATGTCTTCCCAAAGCGCGACTTCATACAGGCTGTCGTGAGGTCGGCCAAGGTCGGCCATCAACTCCTTGACGCTGTTGATCGCGCTTAGCCCGTCGCTGTTCCGGAGGAAAACAATGCGGGAGGAGGTGCGGAACGCATCGAGCACTTCGTCCTTGCTCGCCTCACGTGTCAGTTGAACGGACCAGTAGTGCAGGTGGGCCAGTGTCTCCGGAACCTTGACCGCCATGGTTACCACATCCAGGTCCGGGTCGACACTTTGGGCGTCCGGGCCCTGGTGACTGGGAATCTCCGGCTCTGGCACGACGGTATTCATGATCCCGCCCTGGTGGCTCTCCCAGGGATCGGTGGCCCGGCGCAGAAGGGTTCCCCGTGCCCGGTCCAGCAAGCCGTGGCGTTTGAGCGCTGACAGGGTACGAATGATCGACGTCGTGTTGCACGATACGACGCGTGTGCAGTCACGGCCGACAGCGCTGGCGTAGTTGGCCTCGGCAACGAATGAATGGCCCGTGCTTTGATGTTTCTCGCCGCCATGAACGATGAACCTGATACCGAGCCGCCGGTAGGTTTCGATATTCTTGCTGGCCAGGTGTTTCGGTGTACAGTCCACCACGATGTCCGCGGCTTCAAGTAAGTCATCCAGTGTGCCGGAAACATCAAGCCCGGCTGCGCCCATGGCAACGGCGTGCTCTTCAGTCGCGCCGTACAGGGCATACCCTCTACTCAGCGCGGCCCTCACTCGCCAGTCCTGCGCGACATCAGCTACGCCAGCCACAGCCATGTCTTTTTGTACCGCAACGGCTTGCGCTACCCGTTTGCCGATAACGCCATAACCGTTGACCGCGACGCGAATAATTCTCTGACCGACCATCTTTTGTATCTCCAGCTTCTGAAAAGGGGCGAGCGAACTGTTATGTTGCTTAAGTGACCAGATTATAGACAAAGACTGAATTTCAGCTGAAAGTCCGGTTTGACGTGTACCTCAGGGCAATGGCTTTACCGAAAAGTTGATGGTGATCAAAAAAATGCAAAGCGCAGAAGTGCTTTTCAGGTTCAGTTCAGCCGGGTGTAGTGGAATGGGGTGCAGTAGAGGGCAACTACATTGCTTATGACCGGGTCGAACCTTGAGAGGCTCGAATGGTATGAAACCATCGAAAGGATGATCGGAAGATGTCTGCCAAAGAAAATAGTTCTGCTATCAAAGATAGTGCTGGGAAGGAGTCGGAGGGCCAGTATACCTGCCCGATGCATCCGGAGGTCATATCTGATGAGCCTGGGAATTGCCCGAAATGCGGGATGCACCTTGTGCCTCTGGAAAACAATAAAGTGAGTTCTCATTCAGATCACTCTCACCATTGTTCTGGAGATCATGAAAAACCGTCAGGCGACGATCGAACATATGACCGTGTACCACCCGGGTATTCGGGGGTGGTTTACACTTGTCCCATGCACCCTCAAGTCCGACAGACAAAGCCCGGGGCATGTCCTCTGTGCGGTATGGGACTGGAGCAGGAATCGGCCACCGCGGAAGATGAGGGGCCCAACCCGGAGTTGGTGGACTTTTCTCATCGGCTCTGGGTTGCCCTGGCATTTTCAGTGCCCTTGCTGATTTTGACCATGACTCCCTATATCGGTGTCATGGCGGTTCGCGACTTCTTCGGTGAGCGTTTGTCACTCTGGATTGAACTGGTGCTTGCTACTCCTGTAATCCTATGGTCCGGCTGGCCCTTCTTTGCTCGCGGTTACATCTCGTTTCGGACAATGAACCTGAATATGTTCAGCCTGATCGGCATGGGAGTTGGGGCAGCCTATATCTTCAGCATCGTAGCGGTCCTTGTGCCAGGGATCTTCCCGGAAGGCTTCCGGGATTCTGAAGGAAACGTCGGCGTTTATTTTGAGGCGGCAGCCGTTATCGTCACGCTGGTTCTGCTGGGCCAGGTGATGGAGCTGAGGGCCCGTGAGGGCACAGGTAAAGCCATACGTGCGTTGCTGGACATGGCCGCGAAATCGGCGCGCCTGATCCGGCCCGATGGAACCGAGGAAGAAGTCGCTCTGGAGGATGTGAAGGTCGGTGATCACCTGCGTGTTCGGCCCGGTGATAAGGTGCCCGTTGACGGCGTGGTTGTTGAAGGTCGCTCTTCCATTGATGAGTCGATGATTTCCGGGGAGCCAGTTCCGGTAGAGAAGGTGGAAGGAGACAAGGTCACCGGGGCCACCATCAACGGTACCGGAAGCCTGGTTATGGAGGCGACCCGGGTTGGTGCGGATACTACGCTCAGTCAGATTGTCGAAATGGTTGCCAACGCCCAGCGTAGCCGCGCGCCTATCCAGAAGTTTGCCGATATGGTGGCCGGCAAGTTCGTACCGGCGGTTATTGCCATAGCCGCCCTGTCCTTTGTGGCGTGGGCCATCTGGGGACCGGCGCCAGCTTTGTCGTATGCGCTCGTGTCTGCGGTAGCGGTTCTTATCATTGCCTGCCCTTGCGCATTGGGGTTGGCTACGCCCATGTCAATCATGACGGCGACAGGGCGAGGCGCCCAGTTGGGTGTGCTGATCAAGAACGCCGAAGCCCTGGAGCGTTTCGCCAAGGTGGACACCTTGATTGTGGATAAAACTGGTACCTTGACCGAAGGTAAGCCCAGACTAGTGGCGGTGCTGCCGGAATCGGATCATGACGAGACCGAGGTCCTCAGGCTTGCGGCCACACTGGAGAAAGGGTCAGAACATCCGCTAGCTGAAGCGATCGTTTCCGGCGCCGAGGCACGTAACGTAATGCTTGGAAAGGCCGATGACTTTGAAGCCGTTACTGGCAAGGGTGTTAAGGGCGTTGTGGATGGCAAACCAGTGGCTTTGGGCAATGCCAAACTACTGGAAGAGCTGGGCTTGGACGGTGGCCATCTGATGGAGGTTGCCAATAGCAGACGCGATGAAGGCGAAACGGTCATGTTTGTGGTGCTTAACGGCGCCGTTGCAGGCCTTGTCAGCGTAGCCGACCCGGTCAAGGAAACGACACCCGCTGCGCTCAAGGCCCTCCACGCCGCTGGCTTCCGCATAATTATGGCAACTGGCGACAATGAGCGCACGGCAAAGGCGGTGGCGGGTAAACTCGGTATCGATGAGATTCGTGCCGATGTGCTGCCAGAGGACAAGGCCAGCATCATTCGCGAACTTCAGAGCCAGGGGCGCAAGGTAGCGATGGCGGGGGACGGCGTGAATGACGCACCCGCCCTGGCCCAGGCCGATGTTGGTATTGCAATGGGAACCGGCGCGGATGTCGCCATTGAGAGCGCGGGCTTTACCTTGGTTAAGGGTAACCTCGATGGCATTGTCCGCGCCAGACGGTTGTCCCAGGCGACGATGCGAAATATCAAGCAGAACCTGTTTTTTGCCTTGGTCTACAACGGTGCGGGTGTGCCGGTGGCTGCTGGTGTGCTCTACCCATTCTTTGGCATCCTGATAGGACCTATCTTTGCCGCTTTTGCAATGAGCGCGTCCTCATTGTCGGTGGTAATGAACTCCCTGCGTTTGCGTCGAGAGAAAGTCTAGGCGCGAAACGACCATATCGATGACCTCTCACTGGTAGCCCTATCCTGTGGCTCTCAGTGCTGAGGTCGGAGTAAAAATGAGTTTGGCCAGGGAAAGCTAATGAAAATTGTGTTCTTTGAGGCAGAGAAGTGGGAGTGCGATATTTTGCAGCATGCCTGCTGCAATCATGAGGTTGTCTTCACGGACGAGGAACTCGGAATAGACAACGTTGGGTTATACAGGGACGCCGATATCATCTCACCCTTCGTTCATTCAGCCCTGGATCGTTCGGTACTTGAGTGCTTTGAGCATCTGAAATTTGTCGCTACCCGGTCGACGGGATACGACCATATCGATTTGGAGTATTGCACCAGAAATGCGATTCCAGTCAGCAATGTGCCCGTCTACGGTGACCAGACTGTTGCGGAGCATGTTTTTGCGCTGCTCCTTGCCATTAGCCACAAGATTCCAGAGGCGATCAATCGCACTCGCAAGGGGGATTTTTCGCAGAAAGGCCTGCAGGGATTCGATCTGCAAGGCAAAACCCTTGGAGTGATCGGTACCGGTGCTATCGGTAAGCGTGTTGTGGAAATCGCGCAAGGGTTTCGTCTGAACGTTCTTGCCTGCGATCCCAAGCCGGATTACGTATTCGCGGACCGATATAACGTGTCTTACGTCGATTTGGATGGTCTTCTTGAGCAGTCCGATGTTGTGACGCTGCACGTTCCTGGCAGCAAATCGGCCAAGCATCTTCTGTCGGACAGGGAGTTCGCCCGGATGAAGCGCGGGGTTGTCCTGATTAATACCGCTCGCGGCTCCATTGTTGATACCCAGGCTTTGCTGCACGCGCTGGCGGATGGGAAGGTGTCGGCTGCCGGTCTTGATGTACTGCCGGATGAGCCCTCCATCAGGGAAGAGGTGGAATTGATCCGCTCTTTTTTTGACAAGGAACATGATCTGGAAACGCTGTTTGCCAACCATGTTCTTCAGCACATGAGAAACGTCATCGTCACCCCCCACAGTGCGTTCAATACGAAAGAGGCTGTCGAAAGAATCCTCAAGACCACTGGCGAAAACATTGTTGGCTTCATCGAGGGTGCCCCCCGCAATCTTGTGAATAAACACTGAGCCAGGATGGTTTTTTATGCCGATGCTCTATACCTATTTGATCTGGGGTGTGTTGTTGGTGCTGCTGTCGGGATTGGTTCTTGTTGTTACCTGCAATAAGAAGATGCTGAGGATGAGCCTTGGTACCGCTCCCCTGGGGTCGTGAATTCAGATAATAACTGCAGCATTTTTCGTAATTTATACGAGCATCGCTATTGGCAGACCAGGACATAATAAAAGGCTAATCATCATGTGGAACGAAAAAGGCAATAGCCATCTCCAACAACCCATCTTGCCGTCACTATTCAGCATTGGCGCCATTGGTTTGACCCTCGCTGGCGCGCTGATCTGGCAGTCTGAGTTTGCGTATGCGCTTGATTATGTTTCCTCGTACGTGGATGGTCTGCTGCGCTGGTGGTATGTGGCACTGGTTGCGTTTCTGACGGCATTTGTTATTTGGCTAGGGCTGGGGCGTTACAAGAACGTGCGCCTTGGTAAAGACTACGAACAACCGGAATACCGGCTTTTTCCCTGGTTGGCGATGCTGTTTGCGGCCGGCACGGGTGTGGGGCTGCTGTTCTGGAGCATCGCCGAGCCAATCATGCACTTTCAGGGTAACCCTTTTACTTCGGAGGGCTTTACTCCCTCCGCTGCGTCTACTGCAATTCAATTGTCGTTTTTCCACTGGGGGCTGAACGGATGGGCTATTTTTGCGTTGGTCGCGATTGCATTCGGATACTTCAGCTATCGCCATGATCTCCCGCTCGCGCCTCGATCAGCGCTGTACCCGTTTATTGGTGAAAGAATCTTTGGCTTTTGGGGGCACGTCGTTGACGCGCTCGCTGTTTTTGCGACTGTATTTGGTCTGGCGACGACGCTGGGGCTGGGAGCCCGTCAGACTGGCACGGGGCTCAAGTGGCTTTTCTCCGTGGAGGCGTCTCTTTGGGTGGAGCTGTCGGTGGTCGCCGTGGTTACTGTAATCGCGACGATTTCGGTGGTTTCTGGGGTCAGGCGGGGCGTGAAAATATTGAGTGAGGTAAATCTTTGGCTAACGCTGATTTTACTCGCCGCCTTTATGATTATTGGCCCCTTTGATTACATGGCAGGGTTGTTGGTGCAGGAAATTGGCGGTTACCTGGATAGTCTATTGATCATGACATTCTATGTTGGCGCCAATGAACCGGGAAATTGGCAATCGACCTGGACGGTGTTTTTCTGGGGCTGGTGGCTGGCCTGGTCACCTTTTGTCGGGTTGTTTATCGCCCGGATATCCCGCGGCCGAACCCTGAGAGAGTTTGTTTTCGGGGTTCTTCTCTTACCAACGCTGGTGACTTTTGTATGGATCTCGGTGATGGGGGGCGCTGCACTCCACAGCGAGCTATTCGGGGGTGGCGGAATTGTTGAGGCGGTCAATAAAGACATCGCCTATGCACTTTTCGCGACCATTGAGCACCTGCAGACGACTGACTCAATTAAATTTTTGATGGGTCTGGTGGCAACGCTCCTTATCAGCATCTACTTTATAACGTCTGCTGACTCGGGCGCATTGGTCGTCAATATCATTTTGTCGGGAGGGCAGCTTGAGCCTCCCAAGGCGTCGAGAGCAGGCTGGGCCATTGGCAACGGAGTATTGACCGCGGTATTGCTAGTGGCGGGAGGTATTGCCGTCCTCCAGGATGCGGTCATCCTCGCGGCCCTGCCATTCTCGCTGGTTATCGTTGCTATGACAGCTGGCCTGTTGAAGGCGCTGCATCATGAGCCGCTGACGGCACCCCGGGAGGGTTGTAAGCAACACCGGGCCGCTGAGCCATGGACCGGATCGGATAAGGCATGACTGCACCCCTGAAAAGCTCACAACCAGGTTCAGCGACATGACCCCTGGCCCCGTGAGCGCAGGGCTGATGAGGTCTTCCAGATCGTAAGCCATGTTGGAAAGCGATAGCACCTTGGTTTACTCGTCTTCATGGGGGGGAGGGTGAGAGTATGCCGAATTGGACACTGCCCCCCTCTGTCAAGGTTGTTGAAGCCATCTGGCTACAGTAGCATTCTCATGCCATCCCCCCAGGGGGGATAGGTCAAAAGCTGGTTTTGATCCTGGCCGGGATCGTTTATGGCTCAATGGCTTTGCTGGCTGATGGCCTGCACATGGGTTCGCACGCGGTGGCTCTGGGTATTGCCGCCTTCGCCTATGCGTATGCCAGGAAAAACGCGGGCAGCGCCAGGTTCTCTTTCGGGACGGGGAAGGTCAATGCGCTGGGCGGCTTTACCGGCGCGATTCTGCTGGCTGTCTTTGCGCTCTACATGGTCATCGAGAGCGTCGGGCGTTTTATTCAGCCCGTCCCCATTTCTTTCGATGGGGCTATTTTTGTGGCCATCATTGGCCTGGTGGTCAACGGGGTGTCAGCCTGGATACTGGGGGATGCAGGCCATGATCATGGTCACAGTCACGGCCATGATCACGGTCACCACCATCATCACCATGACCACAACCGCCGTGCGGCCTACCTTCATGTACTTGCGGATGCGCTGACGTCAGTCCTTGCTATTGTTGCCCTTCTGGCGGGTAAATATGCCGGGTGGAACTGGATGGACCCGATGATGGGGATTATCGGTGCGATTCTGGTAACCCGTTGGTCCTGGCATCTGCTGAAAGAGACCTCAAAGGTCCTCCTCGACGAGCAGCATCAGGACATGGAGGAAACCGTCAGACAGGCCGTCGAAGACGACGATGCCAAAGTCAGTGATCTGCATGTGTGGGCGATAGGCCCAAACATTCATGCGGCTATTGTCTCAGTCGTCTCGCATCAGCCCGAGTCGCCCGCAGTTTATAAGGAGCGCATTCAGGCACACTGCCAGTCCCTGGTCCACGTGACGGTGGAACCTCTTCGCTGTGATTAACGGAGAGAACGCAAATTAGAGAGT
>NZ_JACDWW010000031.1:0-459 GCF_016464145.1 Marinobacter sp. bablab_jr008 | reverse complement strand
TGTCTAGTCCTGAAATAGGTTTACACCTATTTCTATTGAAACGCCCGGTGCACCGCATCGGGCGTTTTGTATTTCAAGGCAAGATGTGGTCGCCTTGTGTTATAGGTCTGCACGGACTGATCGACCATCTTTTGGGCTTCCGCAAGGTCTTTGGGGCGCGCCAGCAATAACTCCGTTTTCAGGATGCCATTCACCCTTTCGGCCAGTGCATTTTGATAACAGTCATAGCCATCGGTCATTGAACAACGAATGCCGTGTTTGGCATGCAGCTGTTGGTATGACATGGAGCAGTACTGGATTCCCCGATCCGAGTGATGAACGAGTTCTCCAGAGTGTTTCCTTCCCTTCAACGCCTTACGCATAGCTTGTATCACAGAATCCGTATGAAGGGTGTCATGGACATGGTAGCCCACGATTTTGCGAGAGAAAGCATCCGTAATCAGGCTGAGATAGGCCAAG
>NZ_JACDWW010000030.1:0-735 GCF_016464145.1 Marinobacter sp. bablab_jr008 | reverse complement strand
TTTTCCAGAGAACCCGCGCAGACTGCTGTCGTTCTATCCCTCGGTTCTATCCCTCGCTTCATTACCTGATAGCCTCAAACCAGGGCTGAATTCCGCTCTTCTCGATTGAATTCCCCCCAGTTTCCGAGCTTTCACACCTCATTCCCGGTCTGTTGGCAAACCTCACCCTTACCGTGCTCCCATTGGAAAAAAAATTGAGCACAGCATGTTTCAAAACTGTCGTGGAAATGCCGGACGGAATGGGTCTCAGCAGAACAAACTTGAGGGTGGCGCCCGTCCTTCTGGAAGTATCACTGCCGCCGAAGCGCCTCCCTTCTCATTGAGATGGTCCAGTATCTTGTTGATCACCACCGGGTCTTCAATACATGCAATGACTCTGACTGAACCGCCACATTCCCGGCAGGTGTTAATGTCTATATTGAAGACACGCTTCAAGCGCTGGGCCCAGGTCATGGACGCCCGACGCTCCGCCGGGCTTTGGTCAAGCCGTTCGTTGGCAGAATCACATTTTTTGCCCTTGCCACGCCTCGATGGGGTGATCAGCGCACGGTACTTGCTGTTTGAGGCGAATACCCCATGAAACCGGCTCAGATTCACTCTGGGTTTGGGTATCAGCGCCGCCAACTTGGCAATGAAATCCAGGGGATCAAAGACCACATGCGTCGTCCCATCCCGATAGGGTGTCTTCAGTCGATAGCGAATCTGCCCGTTTGATGTCAGCGACAAGCGCTTCTC
>NZ_JACDWW010000029.1:0-3065 GCF_016464145.1 Marinobacter sp. bablab_jr008 | reverse complement strand
CTTTCTGATCACTGGGTCAGATTTGCTCTTTAACAAATTGGACGAGATAGAACACGAATATTTTTCTCTCATTATCTCCGAGAGAAAATGTTCAAAGTGATAGCGATTTCAAGCGTTATCCGGTGTTGTCGTTGAAGTGGTTGTTCTATTGCTTCAAGTGACTGTCTCGAAGATGCCTCGGAATCAGGCTTGCCTGGTGAAGAGTGTGGATTCGTGATCAGTTGTCTTGGGGTTATATAGTCAAGCAACTAAGCGCATACGGTGGATGCCTTGGCAGTCAGAGGCGATGAAAGACGTGGAAGCCTGCGATAAGGTTCGGGGAGCTGGCAAACGAGCTGTGATCCGGACATCTCTGAATGGGGAAACCCACCAACCTTCGGGTTGGTATCTTACACTGAATCCATAGGTGTAAGAGGCGAACCAGGGGAACTGAAACATCTAAGTACCCTGAGGAAAAGAAATCAACCGAGATTCCCTAAGTAGCGGCGAGCGAACGGGGACCAGCCCTTAAGCTGAACAACTGGTAGGAGAAGGCTCTGGAAAGTGCCGCCATAGTGGGTGATAGCCCCGTATCCGAAACCTGAGTTCAGTGAAATCGAGTAGGTCGGCGCACGAGAAACGTTGACTGAACATGGGGGGACCATCCTCCAAGGCTAAATACTCCTGACTGACCGATAGTGAACCAGTACCGTGAGGGAAAGGCGAAAAGAACCCCTGTGAGGGGAGTGAAATAGACCCTGAAACCGTATGCGTACAAGCAGTCGGAGCAGACTTGTTCTGTGACGGCGTACCTTTTGTATAATGGGTCAGCGACTTATGTTCAGTGGCGAGGTTAACCGTTTAGGGGAGCCGTAGGGAAACCGAGTCTGAATAGGGCGAATTAGTCGCTGGGCATAGACCCGAAACCGGGCGATCTATCCATGAGCAGGTTGAAGGTGCCGTAACAGGCACTGGAGGACCGAACCCACTGTCGTTGAAAAGCCAGGGGATGACTTGTGGATCGGAGTGAAAGGCTAATCAAGCCCGGAGATAGCTGGTTCTCCCCGAAAGCTATTTAGGTAGCGCCTCGGACGAATACCACAGGGGGTAGAGCACTGTTTGGGCTAGGGGGTCATCTCGACTTACCAACCCCATGCAAACTCCGAATACCTGTGAGTACTATCCGGGAGACACACGGCGGGTGCTAACGTCCGTCGTGAAGAGGGAAACAACCCAGACCGCCAGCTAAGGTCCCCAAGTACCAGTTAAGTGGGAAACGATGTGGGAAGGCTCAGACAGCTAGGAGGTTGGCTTAGAAGCAGCCACCCTTTAAAGAAAGCGTAATAGCTCACTAGTCGAGTCGGCCTGCGCGGAAGATGTAACGGGGCTCAAACTGGTCACCGAAGCTGCGGCTGCATACATTGTATGCGGGGTAGGGGAGCGTTCTGTAAGCCTGCGAAGGTGTGTTGAGAAGCATGCTGGAGGTATCAGAAGTGCGAATGCTGACATGAGTAACGACAATGCGGGTGAAAAACCCGCACGCCGGAAGACCAAGGGTTCCTGCGCAACGCTAATCGGCGCAGGGTGAGTCGGCCCCTAAGGCGAGACCGAAAGGTGTAGTCGATGGGAAACGGGTTAATATTCCCGTACCTTGGATAGCTGCGATGGAGAGACGGAGAAGGCTAGGTGAGCCGGGCGACGGTTGCCCCGGTTTAAGCATGTAGGGAGTGGACTTAGGCAAATCCGGGTCCACAATCCCGAGACGCGACGACGAGTGCCCAAGGGCGCGAAGTCATTGATGCCCTGCTTCCAGGAAAATCTTCTAAGCTTCAGGCTATTCGAGACCGTACCCCAAACCGACACAGGTGGTCAGGTAGAGAATACCAAGGCGCTTGAGAGAACTCGGGTAAAGGAACTAGGCAAAATGGTGCCGTAACTTCGGGAGAAGGCACGCCGGTGTGTACGTGAAGCCCCTGCGGGTGGAGCGGAAGCCGGTCGAAGATACCAGGCCCCTGCGACTGTTTATTAAAAACACAGCACTCTGCAAACACGAAAGTGGACGTATAGGGTGTGACGCCTGCCCGGTGCCGGAAGGTTAATTGATGGGGTTAGCATTCGTGCGAAGCTCTTGATCGAAGCCCCGGTAAACGGCGGCCGTAACTATAACGGTCCTAAGGTAGCGAAATTCCTTGTCGGGTAAGTTCCGACCTGCACGAATGGCGTAACGATGGGGGCGCTGTCTCTACCCGAGACTCAGTGAAATTGAAATCGCCGTGAAGATGCGGTGTATCCGCGGCTAGACGGAAAGACCCCGTGAACCTTTACTATAGCTTCACAGTGAACTTTGAGCATGCTTGTGTAGGATAGCTGGGAGGCTTTGAAACCGGGACGCCAGTTCCGGTGGAGCCAACCTTGAAATACCAGCCTGGCATGTTTGAGGTTCTAACTCTGGCCCCTTATCGGGGTTGAGGACACTGTGTGGTGGGTAGTTTGACTGGGGCGGTCTCCTCCCAAAGCGTAACGGAGGAGCACAAAGGTGGGCTAAGCACGGTCGGACATCGTGCGGTTAGTGTAATGGCACAAGCCCGCTTGACTGCGAGACAGACACGTCGAGCAGGTACGAAAGTAGGTCATAGTGATCCGGTGGTTCTGTATGGAAGGGCCATCGCTCAACGGATAAAAGGTACTCCGGGGATAACAGGCTGATACCGCCCAAGAGTTCACATCGACGGCGGTGTTTGGCACCTCGATGTCGGCTCATCACATCCTGGGGCTGAAGCCGGTCCCAAGGGTATGGCTGTTCGCCATTTAAAGTGGTACGCGAGCTGGGTTTAGAACGTCGTGAGACAGTTCGGTCCCTATCTGCCGTGGACGTTGGAGATTTGAGGAAAGCTGCTCCTAGTACGAGAGGACCGGAGTGGACGAACCTCTGGTGTTCGGGTTGTCACGCCAGTGGCATTGCCCGGTAGCTATGTTCGGACAGGATAACCGCTGAAAGCATCTAAGCGGGAAGCCCCTTCCAAGATGAGATCTCCCCGAGGCCTCGAGCCTCCTGAAGAGCCGTTCAAGACCAGGACGTTGATAGG
>NZ_JACDWW010000028.1:0-283 GCF_016464145.1 Marinobacter sp. bablab_jr008 | reverse complement strand
GTTTGCCATCGGCTGGACACCCTGTATAGGCCCCATACTCGGGGCCATATTGGCGCTCAGCTCCACGCATGCCAATGCTGAGGCGGGCATGCTGTATCTGGCGGCGTATTCGTTGGGGTTGGCTCTTCCTTTTCTCGGAACCGCCCTGTTTATTGAACACTTTCGGCAACGAGTACGCTGGCTCAGTCGCTGGAGTAGACTGCTGAGAGCGCTTGCTGGCTTGGTGCTCGTTGTAATGGGAGTAATGGTGCTCACCGGTCGGATGACACTCTTTGCGTCGTGG
>NZ_JACDWW010000027.1:0-209 GCF_016464145.1 Marinobacter sp. bablab_jr008 | reverse complement strand
GTTTGCCATCGGCTGGACACCCTGTATAGGCCCCATACTCGGGGCCATATTGGCGCTCAGCTCCACGCATGCCAATGCTGAGGCGGGCATGCTGTATCTGGCGGCGTATTCGTTGGGGTTGGCTCTTCCTTTTCTCGGAACTGCCCTGTTTATTGAACACTTTCGGCAACGAGTACGCTGGCTCAGTCGCTGGAGTAGACTGCTGAGAG
>NZ_JACDWW010000026.1:0-2086 GCF_016464145.1 Marinobacter sp. bablab_jr008 | reverse complement strand
GTTTGCCCGGCGAAGCTGGCAAACCCGGCCATCTGAAAGAAGATGGCGTCACCCCGACTGAGGGGAAGACAATCCGACTGGCAAGGGCGTCACTGGCCAACGGTGGGGTCTGAAGGAAGCCATAGGAAGTTAACGGTACACAACGCAAGTGAACCTGCTTCGGCAGTTCAGGTGGGTCAGCGTGCGAAATAACGCGAAGCCCGATACTCAGTCAGACCTGGGCTGTGCTTGAGGGTGGCATCGTTAACAGGGAGCCGGTGCAGTAACCGGGGAAGCCTGACACCGAATCCGGCGAAGCCGGAGGCTGTGGCGCAAGGTGAAAGCCGAGGTCTCAGTCGGTGCGAGGTGGCAGATGAAGCCGTAGTAGTGAGGAAGTTCTGGCCTGAGAAGCCTGGTAACAGCGTGGAGGATAAAACCGGAATGACCGCTGGCGGAGGTTCAGCGGACCGGTCGGGGTCAAAAGCTCTGATCGGATGCGAAGGGCGGAAGTCATTAACGAGAGTGACGGACGACGAGCGAACAGGTGGACGCTGCGTTCACAAGCTGCCCGACGGGGCAGGGACGTGCACTGGGGTACTGTGGGAACGCAGTGGCTCTGGTGTTCTCCGAACAAGGGAGTAGAGCGATACCGTGGCGGCAGATTGCCAGAGCGCTAGTACCCGGACGGATCGTTTGAAGCACACCGGCAGCCAAGCCAATCCCCGAAGCCGTCACCACAGAGATGAGCAGGCATGAGGAAATACTACAGTCTGTACTGGCAATTGCTGTCAAAGCAGCGCCTGTATGAAGCTTTCAGACACATCAAACGCAACAAGGGCGCGGCCGGAATCGATGGGCAGAGCCTGAGTGCGTTTGAGGCGAATCTGGAGGTGGAGTTGTCGTGCCTGTTGCTCGAGCTGAAGGAAAAGCGCTATCGGGCGCAACCAGTCAGACGCGTAGCCATCGCCAAGGATGACGGCGGTGAGCGTCTGCTGGGCATTCCGACGGTTCGGGACCGGGTTGTGCAGCAGGCGTTGCGCAGCATCATAGAGCCGATCTTCGACCCGGACTTTCACCCGTCGAGCTACGGGTATCGTCCGGGACGCAGTGGTCACCACGCCATTGGCAAGGCGGAGTTGTTTATCCGCCGGTACCGGCGTGACTGGGTTGTGGACATGGACCTGTCGAAATGCTTCGACACGTTGAACCATGACCTGATCATCCGCCAGTTCCGTCAACGGATCACGGACGGCAGTGTTCTGTCACTGCTGCGCCAGTTCCTGGAAAGCGGCGTGATGGTGGGGTACCACCTTGAAGAAACGGAACTGGGAAGCCCGCAGGGCGGAGTGATCAGCCCGCTGATTGCGAACGTCTATCTGGACGCCTTCGACCAGTTCATGAAAGCCCGGGGTCACCGGATCGTCCGCTACGCGGACGACATCCTGATCCTGTGCGGCTCACGAGCGGGCGCGGAGAATGCGTTACGGGTGGCCCAAAGCTATCTGGAAGAAGAGCTGAAGCTGACGGTTAACGCCACCAAGACCCACATCGCCCATAGCGATGAGGGTGCGAAGTTCCTGGGTGTGGTGATCCACACGAACTACACCCGTATCCAGGACAAGAAGGTGGTGAAACTCAAGCAGAAGCTGAAAGCGCTGACAAAGCGAAACCGGGGTGAGGGGCTTGCGGTGATTATCCGCGAGCTGAATCCTGTGTTGCGTGGTTTTGTCAGCTACTTCCGGGTGGCGAACTGCGCGAGGGTACTGAAGCAGGTGATGAGGTGGTTAAGGCGGCGCCTGCGCTGCATCCAGCTCAAGCAGTGGAAGAAGCCGGGCCGGTTGCATCGGAGGCTGAAACAGCTGGGCTATCGCCCGCCGTTTAAGTTCATCAAGATGCAAAGCTGGCGTAATGCGGCTTCACCGCTGGCAAGCCTGGCCTTACCCAACGCCTACCTGCACAATGAGCTGAGGTTGATGGATCTGACCCAAGTACGAACCGGCATCCCTGTCCCCGAGTTCAGGGCAAGTTAATGGCATGAGCCGTATACGTGGTCCGTATGTACGGTTCTGTGAGAGGGATGAGGCGGTAACGCCTCACCCTACTCGCT
>NZ_JACDWW010000002.1:0-464 GCF_016464145.1 Marinobacter sp. bablab_jr008 | reverse complement strand
TTAAGGAGGGTCTGATTAACGCCTGATTTATCGCTGAATCGCTTTTCAACTCGAAAAAAAGCCATTCAAGCGCGATTTTGGCGTTATCACCCTCTGTTTTGTTCGATTTTTGCCTATTTCCCGCCGTTTTGGCGGAAAACAGGCGAACTGACCCTACGACAGCAGGTATTTTTCACCCATCAGCAGGTTGCTGAACGCAGCCAGCAAGTGCAATCGGTTACTGTTTTTGGCCAAGCCGCGATAGCGAACTTTGCTATAGCCAAAGACCTGCTTGATGTACCGGAATGGGTGTTCCACTTTGGCCCGGGCGCTGGCTTTGAGCTTCTCGGCCTTTAGCTTTCGGTCGTCCAGTTTTTTACGAGAACCGGGGCGCTTGGCAATGAACCAGGATACATTTTGGCGATCTTTATGCTCATCCCGCTTTTGAATGCCAAGATAACCGGCATCACCGAACACGCGCAGCT
>NZ_JACDWW010000025.1:0-267 GCF_016464145.1 Marinobacter sp. bablab_jr008 | reverse complement strand
GTTTTTAGAACTGAACAGCGGGAAAGGTAATTGCCGTTATGAATGAAAGTAGTAAAAAAGAGTAAAATAAGGCGACAGATTGACCGGACGCAAGCCCAGCACGCCCCCTGCGCAGTTATCCACAAGTGCGCATAATGTATAGATGGTTCAGACCGGCAAAACACCGAAAAACCCCACCACGAAAAACGCCAGGAAGCCAACAGCCGCGCGGGTTTCCGCCGTGTCGAGTTCAGCCAAAATACGGGTAAGAATTTGTCGCCTTTTTGG